>JAKORL010000020.1 GCA_029777855.1 Pseudomonadota bacterium | reverse complement strand
CCAGAATCTTTCAAAAAAAGAGCATCATGGCAAAACGATCGCACTCTTTAGTGCACTGTCTGACAAAGATTTTAAAAGTATGATTGAGCCGTTTAGAGAGATGATTAATGAATGGCATATATTCCCGCTTGAAACGCCGCGAGCAACCGCACCAGAGTGCATTATGGAGCACCTTAAGGGGGTTGCTAAGGGAGCTTGTCATCATCACAGCAATGTGACTACAATGTGGGAGCAATTGAAAGAACGACTGACACCTCAGGATAGAGTAGTCGTTTATGGCTCTTTTTATACTGTGGCCGCTGTTCAACAAGCCATGAAACATGATGGGAAACTAATATGGAAATGAAACAACGAATTATTGGTATCATTGTGCTCGTCGCACTGGCCGTTCTCTTAGTACCCTTGATTTTTGATAGTGAAGTTGCTCTGCCACCACCCAACCATTTACCCGTAGCAAATACTGTTAAAACGTCCCCCACCACAAACAAACAACAAACTGTGGCTTATCAAGCACCCACGATTAAATCAGCTCAAATTCAAGAAGTTTCTGATAAAAAACCTGTTCAAAACTCGATTGATGATCATGAAGATTTCGTCGTCAATGATGAAAATCAAACACCCAATATTGAAGATGAGGTTCTCGATAAACCTGAAATTTCCGAAAAAACAACACAATCACCTGATACAGAGATTCCAGCAAAAGAGACCTCCAGCAAAAATAAACCTACCAATGATGAATTAGTTAAAGAGGCCGCATTAAAATTAGCGATACAAAAAGAAAGTTCAGATAAAAAACCTTCAACTGTGCAGTCACAGAATAAACCCGTTCTGAAAGACAAACCGGAACAACATAGACAGTTTAGCTTATCGGATGAAAAACCAAAAATTCAAAATAAAGCTCTTAGCCTTGCATCAAAACAAAAAAATACAAATTTAACATCAACTCAAGGTGCATGGGCTATTCAGCTTGGTAGTTTCTCAGAAAAAGCAAACGCAAACAAACTTGCAAACAACTTAAAATCAAAAGGATTTAATGCATTTACCGAACCTGATAAAAGTAGAAACAATGTACATCGCGTATTAGTTGGCCCTACACGTGACAGAAACACTGCAGAAAAAATGGTTGCTCAACTAAGAAGCCAATCGAATATTCAAGGGATAATCGTGAGGTATAAACGATGATTGATTTTTTAATTAATCTTAACATGACGGATTATATTATACTGGGTATAATAATCCTGTCTGTCATTATTAGTTTATCTCGAGGATTCATTCGCGAAGCGCTCTCACTCACTACATGGTTAATTGCGATTTATTTAGCATTTACCTTGTCTTCTGGCTTAAGCGAGAGATTATCTGGCTTTATTAGTAGCTCTTCAATAAGAATGATAATCGCGTTCTCTGGCATATTTCTTTTAATCGTTCTTGCTGGCGCAGTGCTAAGTTTTTTTGTTAACAAATTAATCTCCATTTCTGGCTTAGGTTTTATTGATCGACTACTTGGCATTTTATTTGGCGCTGCACGGGGAATTCTGTTAGTCGCCCTTGTAGTGTTAATGATTCAAGGAACTGCACTCGTAGACAGAGACTGGTGGAAAACTTCTCAATTAATACCTCAATTCAAACCACTTACATCTGCCATGGAAGATTTATTTCCGAAGGAAATCGAAAAAACAGAGTCCAATAAAAAATAAAAATACTCTAGATCCGGAGCACAATACATTGAATATCTCAGATAGATTCGATATAAAAACCTTTTTACTCTGTCCAACTCCCGAAGCCTGGATACAGACTGCACTCAATCATCAAGAATTATTATTAGTCGATCACGCTCAATGTGAAAAAAAAGCGGCTGCTTCTGCGCTCAGTATGATTTATCGATATCCAGATCGTACCGAATTACTCCAAAAAATGTCGCGCATTGCTCGAGAAGAACTACGTCATTTTGAACAGGTGTTAAAATTTATTGTTGCCCGAGGATATCAGTATATTCATCTTACACCTTCACGTTATGCTGGTGGACTAAAAAAATACGCTCGCACAACTTCACTCGAACATTTGGTAGACACACTCATTATCGGCGCTTACATCGAAGCTCGTTCCTGCGAACGATTCGAAAAATTAGCCCCGCATCTAGACGATGAACTTAGTCAATTTTACAGTGGATTATTAGCTTCAGAATCGCGTCATTTTCTGGATTATATTAAACTGGCTGAACACTACGCCCAAACGGATATCTCTTCTCGTATAGCGTTTTACTCAGCAATAGAAGCCGAGCTTATCAGCTCGCCTGATTCTGAATTCCGATTCCATAGCGGAATTTTGTCGTCGCATCTTTAGTCGTTAGTACTCTAGGGAAATCTATACCAATGTAAGCTAGAGTTAATTTCAGTTACACTTTATTTAGGTGAATTTAGGCTTTAAATTCGAGCCGAAAAACACACAATGATATGGAACTAAAGATGCGACGACATTGTTACCAAGAGGGTGCACGTTTTTCGAAAAAAGCACTCAGGCCTTCTTGTGCTTCACTTGAAACCCGTATTTCGGCAAGGAGGTGAGCAGTTTTTTCAAGTTCACCTGATGAGGTGCCAAATAAATCGGATATTAGTTTTTTAGTGGTAGACATCGCGATTGGACCATTTTTCAGAAGCTGAGCAATGAGAGCGTCCGCCGTAGAGTCCAGTAATGAATCATTGACGATGGTGTGAATTAATCCAATATGGTACGCTTCGTCTGCTGTAAAAGCTTGGGCTGTTAATGCAAATCGTCTGAGTTGTCTTGCACCAATAGCACGTAATACATAGGGCGCAATTGTCGCTGGAACTAATCCTAATTTTACTTCAGAAAGGGCAAAAGACGCAGATTGTGATGCGATTGCAATATCACAGCAAGCAATCAATCCAACCCCTCCTCCAAAAGCAGATCCTTGAATTACTGCGACAGTAGGCTTAGGAAATGCATTCAGTGTTTGCAATAATCGAGCGAGTAGGGCAGCATCTTCTCGATTTTCTGTTTCAGAAAGTTGTGTGGCATTTTTAAACCATTTTAAATCGCCACCCGCACAAAAATACTGTCCATTAGCGTTAATTTTAACCACTCGTATTGTTGGATCGAGTGCGAATTTATCTAGAGCAGCTTGCAATGATTTTATCAGAGCAGAATCAAATGCATTGTGTTGTTCTAAACGATTAAAAGTTAAGGTTGCAACATTATGGTTGCAATCGATTAGAAGATGTTCTCTTTCAGTGACCATGGTTTCCCTCCTTTGGTTTGGTGCGTTGTTACATTCTAAATACGCCATATTGAGTCGACTCAATAGGTGCATTTAATGCCGCGGAAATTCCTAATCCGAGCACTCGACGAGTATCTTTGGGATCAATAATACCATCATCCCATAATCGTGCACTAGCATAATAAGGATTACCCTGTGTTTCATATTGACGTCGGATGGTATTCATAAACGCTTCTTCTTCAGCAGGAGGCCATTGAACTCCTTCACGTGCATTCTTTTCGCGGGTAACTTGAGCTAATACCTGAGCAGCCTGTTCACCACCCATAACAGATATTCTTGAATTTGGCCACGTCCATAAAAAGCGGGGAGCATAAGCACGACCGCACATCGCATAATTTCCTGCACCAAAACTACCGCCAATAATCACTGTAAATTTAGGTACATTCGCGCAAGCAACAGCCATAACCATTTTCGCACCGTGTTTTGCTATACCTTCGCTTTCATACTTACGACCAACCATAAATCCATTAATATTCTGCAGAAATACCAATGGAATTTTTCTCTGATTACATAATTCGATAAAATGTGTTCCTTTTTGCGCAGACTCTGAAAATAATATTCCGTTATTCGCTACTATGCCTACAGGATATCCAAAAATATGTGCAAAACCACACACAAGTGTCGCACCATATAACGCTTTGAATTCGTCGAATTCGGAAGCATCAACAATACGACTAATAATTTCTCGGACATCATATTGACGACGTGGATCTGCATTGACAATGCCATAAATATCCTCAATATCATATTCTGGTGGTCGCGCATCCACTGTATGTAAACCAATTATTTTAGTACGATTAAGATTGGAAACAGCTCTACGCGCTAATTGCAAAGCGTGTTGATCATCGTTTGCATAATAATCTGCAACACCGGATATTTTACAATGCACATCAGCACCACCTAATTCTTCAGCAGTCACTTGTTCACCAGTAGCCGCTTTTACTAGCGGAGGCCCACCTAAAAATATGGTGGCTTGATTTTTCACCATGATTGACACATCAGCCATAGCAGGAACATAAGCTCCACCTGCTGTACAAGACCCCATTACAACAGCTATTTGAGGAATATTTTGACGGGATAATTGAGCTTGATTATAGAAAATACGACCAAAATGATCTCGATCAGGAAATACTTCATCTTGAGCTGGTAAATACGCACCGCCAGAATCAACTAAATAAACGCAAGGTAAATTATTTTGTTGGGCAATTTCTTGAGCACGTATATGTTTTTTCACAGTAATTGGAAAATACGTACCACCTTTTACCGTCGCATCATTCACAACGATGATACATTCTTGGCCTTCGATCTTACCAACCCCGGTAATTAAACCTGCACAGGGCACTGGCTCATCATACAATTCATAGCCTGCAAATTGAGAGAGTTCTAAAAATGGGGAACCAGGATCCACCAATTTTGTGATACGATCACGTGGCAATAATTTCCCATGTTTAACATGTCGATCACGACCTTTTGCTGTTCCGCCCGTTGTAATTGTTGATAGTTTTGATTGAAAATCCTCAACAAGCGTTTTCATTGCATCAGTATTTTTTTTAAAAGCGTCACTACTGGGTTTAACAGTAGAAGATAGAGTGGTCATTATTTTCTCCATAATTAATTAATGGCAATTAGATGCAAACAATTCTAGCCAATGTGCTGAATGTTTACAAATTCAACAGCCTAGTTTGAGTTTAGTTCAACAGCTATAGCAGTTGCCTCGCCCCCACCAATACACAGTGCAGCAATTCCACGTTTTAATCCGTGAGTACGTAGAGCATGAATTAAAGTGACAACAATACGAGCACCCGAAGCACCCAGTGGATGACCTAACACGCAAGCCCCACCGTGAATATTCACTTTGTTAGAATCCAAATGTAAATCTTTTATTGCCGCTAGAGTGACAACGGCAAATGCTTCGTTGATTTCAAATAGATCTACCGTTTCAATTGCCCAATTAATTTTTTGTAATAATTTCTTAATTGCACCACTCGGTGCTGTTGTAAACCATGCTGGATCTTGAGAGTGAGTACTATGTCCTACAATTTTAGCAAGAGGGGAGAGATGCAATTCTGCTGCGTGTTTTTCACGCATTAAAACAAGTGCCGCAGCGCCATCAGAAATTGAACTCGCATTGGCTGCAGTGATCGTACCATCTTGTTGAAACACTGGCTTCAGTAATGGAATTTTTTCAGGCCGCGCTGTTTCTGGGCCTTCATCTAGAGATGTCATTTGATCTTTGAATTGCAGTGGAACAATTTCCGAATAAAAAAAACCTTTGCTCGCTGCATCTCGTGCTTTTTGAACAGAGTGTAAAGCGAAATTATCTTGCTCTTCACGAGTAAAATTATATTTTTGTGCGCATTTTTCGGCGTAATGTCCCATTAATTTATGCTCATACGCGTCTTCTAATCCATCAAAAAATAGATGATCCAGCGCTGTTTGATGACCTAAACGATATCCTGAGCGCGCTTTTGGCAGTAAATAAGGCGCATTCGACATACTTTCCATACCACCAGCAACAATAATTTGAGCATTTTCTGAACGCAACGAATCATGTGCAAAAATAATCGATTGCATACCTGATCCACACACTTTATTGACCGTGGTGCAACCAACGCTATCAGGCACTCCTGCTCCTCGAGCAGCTTGTCTTGCCGGTGCTTGACGAAGTCCAGCCGGTAATACGCAACCCATAATGACAGCATCAATATTTTCAACAGGAATTTTACTCGTTTGCACGGCTGAATGAATCGCTTTAGCCCCTAATTCTGTAGCAGAATAAGACTGTAAAGATCCTTGAAAATTACCGATCGGTGTGCGTTGAGCTGATACAATAACAATTTCTTCGTTCGACATAAATGATCCTTGGTTATAACGTTTCCTTAAATAATTCTCGACCAATTAGTAAACGTCTAATCTCAGAAGTGCCGGCACCAATTTCATATAATTTTGCATCACGTAACAAACGCCCTGCAGCATAATCATTGATATAGCCATTTCCACCTAAACATTGAATAGTATCTAAAGCGCATTTCGTCGCATTCTCTGCCGTATATAAAATCACACTTGCTGTATCTTTACGATCAACATGACCCGCATCGCATGCACGTGCAACAGAATACAAATAAGCTCGAGAAGCATTTAATATTGTGTACATATTCGCTAATTTAGCCTGTATTAATTGAAACTCGCCTATAGCATGACCAAATTGCTTACGCTGATGAACATAGGGAAGCACTACATCTAAACAGGATTGAATAATTCCAACAGGGCCTGCAGCTAAAATGAGTCTTTCATAATCTAAACCACTCATTAAAACTTCCACACCGTGATTTTCTTTGCCCAGTACATTTTCACAGGGTACTTCACAATTATCAAAAACCAATTCGCATGTGCTAGACCCCCGCATTCCTAGCTTATCGAGTTTTTGTGCTGTTTTAAAACCGCGAAATCCTTTTTCTATCAAGAAAGCAGTGATTCCGTGTGATCCGGCTTCTTTATCTGTTTTACCGTACACAACCAGCACATCAGCATCAGGACCATTGGTTACCCACATCTTAGTGCCATTTAAAACGTAGTGATTATCAATTTTTTCTGCTTGCAAGCGCATACTTACAACATCGGATCCTGCACCAGGCTCACTCATTGCTAATGCACCTACATGTTCACCTGAGACCAATTTTGGTAAGTACTTTTTCTTTTGCTCAAAGGTGCCGTTGCGATGAATCTGATTGATACACAGATTTGAATGTGCCCCATAGCTTAGTCCAACAGAAGCGGAGGCCCGACTGATTTCCTCCATGGCAATCGCATGGGCCAAGTAGCCCATATCAGCGCCTCCAAATTCCTCTGATACTGTGATCCCATGCAAGCCGAGTTGACCCAATTTGGGCCAAAGCTCTGCCGGAAACGTATTTGAGGCATCAATCTCTGCCGCAATGGGGGCAATTTCTCGATCAGCAAACTGCTTTACGGATTCTCTTAAAAGCTCAATGCTTTCACCCAGTTGAAAATTTAAACCTTGGGACATGGGACTCCTTTTGATTAATTGAGGAAGGGGGGAAGAGAGGGGGGGGGGGGGCAGGT
>JAKORL010000210.1 GCA_029777855.1 Pseudomonadota bacterium | reverse complement strand
GTTTTAATTTTGGCTTTTTTTTCAAAATTTGAAGGCGATAATAATAAGGATTTATATGAAATCCAAAATTCAATATTAAGCGACCCGGGAGGAGACTCGGCAATTCCTCTTTTTCTACGACCAAGTATTTCTTTGTATAAGAAAGCCATGCATTTTTTCGAACTCAATGACGAAATTACCAGGATAGTAAGCATGGGTTGCCCTTATAAAACATACAATTTCTCTCCATTTATAGAAATTATTGAGGCTTACTATCGATATATTTGGGGGCGTCAATACTACTTAGACTTCCCTGGATATAATATTCCAAAAGAGAAGGATGATTGGATTGATCATTATAAGAAATTCTTAATTCAAGAGGGAAATTCGTTTTCAGAATGGGATTATTTTTTTCCAAGCATTATCCACCTCTTAGCTGTTCAAGGATTGGGTTATTTTTTTGAATTAAGAGACCATTTATTATTAATAATGAATAATTCATATACCAACAACATACGAAGAGTATTTGACCGTGAAATTTCATTTTTAAGCCCTAAACAACAAGCCCGAATGTTAGAAAATGAGGATAATTTTGTTGAGTTAAATCGGGATCAAATAATTGAACTAATAATAAAAAATAAGACTAATAATATGAAATTATTATTCTAATCAGCTTCTTAAAAGTGCGCGGCTGCCTGCCGTGTAAGAAACAATAGGAGTTCCGAGCACCAATTTTCTCAACCAGTTGTCATAGTGAGAGGAGCGCTGTGGAGGGAAGCCGTCTCTGGTGGAAACATGAGATCGCTTCGTAATCTCGCGATGACAGGTGGGACGCGATGTCATTGCGAACGCAGTGAAGCAATCTCCGGGGCGGAAGTGGAGATCGCGTCGCAAGCTCGCGATGACAACCTTCGTGTTCTTTGTGTCCTTTGTGGTTCAAAACAAGGCGCTGGGCTCAGGTGCACTTCACAGTCGCTTCGCTTTTGAGAATACCGCGTTCACAGGTGGTCAGGGTTTGATTTTTTCATCGTGATGGGTGTGCCCGGTCCTACTCCCAGTTTTGGGGGTGTGCAAGGATATAATCGAAACATGATTGGTAATCCTGATCATCGCGGATGATGTGTTCGGAGTAATTGCGCGGCCACAGGCGGGTTGGAAATGGCTGCCAATTGTCGCCATGGACGCCATCGAGATAG
>JAKORL010000209.1 GCA_029777855.1 Pseudomonadota bacterium | reverse complement strand
TCAAACAAAAGGTCTTCATTTATTAGTCCTTTCGAAGCCGACATACCTTGATCGTCGTATGATTTTCCCAGTTCGTTGCTTAACAAATTTAAGACTTTATTGGCAGGACAAACATCAAAGGCTATATGAGTTGACTCACGAGCTATGGTGATATTGCTAATACCCCCGATATTTAAAAAATAAGTATACTCATGCCATAAGAGTTTTTCACCTATGGGTACAATAGGCGCCCCTTCGCCCCCCAATGCAACATCCATATTGCGAAGGTCACTCACCACTGGCAATCGATTGATGGTGGCAATTGCTGCCCCATCGCCCATTTGAAAAGTCATATGGTTTGCAGGGTCGTGAAAAACGGTATGTCCATGACTAGCGATTAAATGCACTTTATGTTCTAATTGATGTTGATTTATAAAATCTTTAATCGCATTGGCCATCCAGTGCCCAAAAGCGGCATGGGTTAACAACAAGTCTTTTGCAGTTGCTTCTGTGATATGTTTTAATTTTTGTTGCCATACCTCAGGAAACTCAATGCAGTCGCTCACATTGATTTGATATGACCATTTACCTCCAATTTCTTGCAATGTACAATATACAATGTCGAGCCCATCTATCGAGCTGCCGCTCATTGTGCCTATCACGTTATAAACCATGAGACAAAGATATATTTAAACATTTTTTTATAAGATTAAATTTATTTATATCTTTCGCACATGGTACATCATCTTGCAAAAAATAATTCCTTAGTTAACACCTGGATCAATGAACTGAGAGATACAACATTACAAACCGATCGTCTACGTTTTAGAAAAAATCTGGAAAGAATTGGCGAAGTAATAGCATATGAAATCAGTAAAACGATGCCATACCAAACAACGGCTATCCAGACCCCGCTTGGTATACATCAAGGAGCCAGTCTATCGCATGAACCTGTTATCGCCACTATTTTCAGGGCTGGGTTTCCATTATTTCAGGGGGTGCTCAATTATTTCGACAAGGCAGATTGTGCATTTATCGCTGCCTATCGTAAGCATCATGCCGATGGGTCGTTTAACATTCAACAAGATTATGTTACGTGTCCTAACCTAGAAGGAAGAACACTCATCATAGCCGATCCGATGTT
>JAKORL010000002.1 GCA_029777855.1 Pseudomonadota bacterium | reverse complement strand
TATTCAGAGGAAGAAAGACATAAGATTGAATGGGCAATCGGGTCAATCGTCACTGGGGACTCTAAGAAAATTCAGAAATTTATGGTTTTATACGGTGAAGCGGGAACTGGTAAATCTACAGTACTTAACATCATCCAGCAGTTATTTGAAGGATATTATACAGTGTTTGATGCGAAAGCCCTTGGGTCATCTAACAACTCATTTGCTCTAGAGGCGTTCAAAAACAATCCGCTTGTAGCAATTCAACACGATGGCGACCTTTCTAAAATTGAAGATAATACGAGGTTGAACAGTCTTGTTTCGCACGAGCTTATGACAGTAAATGAAAAATTTAAATCGGCTTATTCCAATCGCTTTAAATGTTTTCTATTTATAGGCACCAATAAGCCGGTAAAGATTACAGATGCAAAGTCAGGTCTTATTAGAAGATTAATTGATGTATCTCCCACCGGCAATAGGCTAAGTCCAAAAGAATACGAAACTCTCATGAAACAGATCAGTTTTGAACTTGGTGCGATCGCCTATCACTGCCGAGAAGTATATTTAAGCGATCCCGGTAAGTATGATAATTATATTCCAACAGCAATGTTAGGAGCGTCTAATGATTTTTATAACTTCGTTATTGATTCGTATCATATATTTAAGAAAAATGACGGAACTACGCTTAAAGCCGCTTGGGAGATGTATAAAACTTACTGTGATGAAGCAAAAGTAGCATACCCATTTTCAAAAAGAGTCTTTAAAGAGGAGCTTAAGAATTATTTCAGGGAGTACAAAGATCGATTCAACCTCGATGATGGATCCAGAGTTCGTAGTTATTACAGTGGATTTCGGGCAGAAAAATTTGAGAAAATGACTCTTGATGATGAACATAAAGAGGGAGAAACTAAAACATCGTGGATTCAATTCGCAAGTCAAGAGTCTATATTTGACAAGGAGTGTGCCGATTGTTTAGCTCAGTATGCTACAGCTAATGAAACCCCATTTAAAAAATGGGATGACGTTACGACGAAACTATCTGAATTGGATACATCTAGGCTTCACTATGTTAGAGTTCCCGAAAACCACATTGTTATCGACTTTGATATTCAAGACGAAAATGGTAATAAATCTTTTGAAAAGAATATCGAAGAAGCGAGTAAATGGCCGCCGACATATGCAGAACTTAGTAAGAGTGGTTCTGGTATACATCTGCATTATATTTACACTGGTGATGTCTCGAAACTGAGCCGCGTTTATGATGACTACGTGGAAATTAAGATATTTACTGGTAAAAGTTCGTTAAGACGAAAATTGACAAAGTGTAACAATTTACCTATCTCGACGATTAGTTCGGGTTTACCACTGAAAGGAGAAAATAAAATGATTAATTTTGAAGGGGT
>JAKORL010000208.1 GCA_029777855.1 Pseudomonadota bacterium | reverse complement strand
TGTCTGTTGTGGCTCACTTTACAACTTAATGACCAGAATATTTAAGGGTCAAAAACAGCCTTTGCTAAATCGAGATGATCACTTTTTTAAAATCCAACCATTGGCTCCGAGCTATATCAAACAGATGATGCAGGATAACAACTGCTATCGTGCAGACGATCTACTGTTGTGGTGGTGTTTATCTGGTGGAATTCCCAAATATTTAGAATGGTTAAATGATTCTCGCGAAAACGTATTTGATGCATTGATTTCAGCATCTTCGCCTTTAATGAAAGAGGGGACACATCGATTAGTCGAGGATTTTGGGTCGGAACACCGGGCATTTTTTGATGTTCTTGGTGCGATTGCGATGGGGCATACAAGCAGAGCTAGGATTGAAACCTATCTTGATACCGGTGTTGGCCCAGTATTAGAAAAACTGGAAACGGATTTCGATATCATTCGAAAAATGCGCCCGATCACATCCAAAGAGACCTCTCGTGATGTTCGGTATGAGATGCTAGATCCTTTCCTCAATTTCTGGTTTCGCTTCATTTATGCGAATCGTAGTGCAGTTGAAATGGAAAACTATGAATACATTCGAAAAGTTATTCTTCGCGACTTCAGTACGTTCTCAGGGAAAGAACTAGAAACGCTCTTTGAGTCTATCTTGATTGAATCTAAGCAATTTAATCGAATTGGCGGATATTGGGACAGCAAGGGCGAGAATGAAATCGACATTGTCGCGATTGACGATTTGGGAAAACGAATTTTGATTGCGGAAGTAAAACGACAATCTAAAAAATTTAATCCAAATCAGTTGTTGCTGAAATCAACGCATTTACTGACTAAGCTGAACTTAAAAGATTACGCCATCGACCAACGTTGTTTTTCTCTGGATAATTTAGACGACATCATGGCTGAGTTTTCTTAAAAACAGTGAATACTTTGTTGGTCGATGATAGAGCTCA
Organism: Pseudomonadota bacterium; assembly: GCA_029777855.1. Classification (GTDB taxonomy): domain Bacteria; phylum Pseudomonadota; class Gammaproteobacteria; order JAIEPX01; family JAIEPX01; genus JAIEPX01. Next base: position 69 of record JAKORL010000208.1, on the reverse strand, counting down.
TATTCAGTCTGAAGTAGATTAAAAACATAATCTGTGTCAGGCGTGTGAAGTAAGTTTGAAATTACAGAT
>JAKORL010000207.1 GCA_029777855.1 Pseudomonadota bacterium | reverse complement strand
CTGGGCTTAGAACGTTCATGAATATTTTTGTCTCTGGCATGGCTGCAATCTTCGTTATTCGTGCGTTCCGAGTGCATCTAAATATTGATTGAGGTGGTGGTTCTATGATTACTTATGCTATCCTGAGTTTTTTCATGTTTATTTTAAATTCGATTCTTTCGATCGTGTGGAGCATGGGGGGAGCAGTTTTTTCGATTGCGGACTTAGTATCGAACGGTAGTTTCTCAGCAACAATACCTATGCTTAGTGCGTTTGTAGATGTGAATGTTCTTCAGGGTGCAATAGGAACGGTTCTTTCTGTGTATGCTGCTTTTTGGTCTGTGTTCGTTGTGAACTGGATCATCAAGAGAGTAAGGGGTGGTTGATATATGGTGATCGCGTATACGGGTAAACCTGGTGCGGGTAAAACGTTGTCTGCTGTTCGGTACATTGTGAAAGATCGTCGGCAGACTGTATTTAGTAACGTTAAGCTTGAGATCCCGAATAAAAATATCGTTGAAATTTTACCTTCGAATGTTCAAGATCTGAAGAGACTCCGCGATGGTATTGTGTTCATAGATGAAGCAAATTTCGTGTTTTCATCGCGTTTTTGGAGCCGTATCCCTAGGGATCTGATACAGTTCTGGGCTATGCATCGAAAACGTGGCGTTGATTTGATTTTAACTTCGCATTCGCTAAAGAGAATTGATATTATTCTTAGGGAGTTGGTGAGTTATGAGATTCGTTGCAAAACTCTTCTAAATGGTGTGTTTGTTGTGAATAATTGGTATGATGTGGATTATGGCGATAAGGTGAAAACTTCAGTATTTTTCGGCGCTAGATTCTATAAGTATTATGACACGTTCGAAATAGTTACAAATAGTGCCTGGGTTTGATTCAGGGCTTAAGGGACGACGATAACTTGATAAGTCGTCCCGTAAGTCGTAGAAAATATGGATTGATATATTGACAAGAAATAATTTTTGTGTTATTATGTATATTGTAGAAGGATCAGGATATATGGGGGTGTAAATATGGGAAAAAGAAGTTATCACAGTTTATTTAACCAGATAATGGAGAAAATAATGGAATACCCGGGCCATATATATTTTGTTACTCTAACGTTGAAAGATGATAACGTGTTAAATAAAGACTCAATATCAAATTTTTTACAGAAAGTAAAATATAGAGATGTACAAATTGAGGGGTACGTGTGGGTAAAGGAACTGCAAAAAAGGGGCGTCGTGCATTATCATATGATTGTCCTTGTTCCCGAAAAGCTGCGAGATTTTTATAGTAAGGTAAATGAAAGCTGGAAACATGGGTTTGTGTTTGTGAAAGGTGTTGAAAAACAAAAGGTCAGGAATACAATATTGTACATCATGAAATACATAAAGAAAGACCTGAACGAAAAGGTGAAAATGATAAAATGAAGCGGAAAATTGGACGGGGTGGATTACTTCGCTTTCGTGCTGAGACATTCCTCGGT
>JAKORL010000206.1 GCA_029777855.1 Pseudomonadota bacterium | reverse complement strand
CTCAAAAAAAGCCTATTTTTAGGCTATTTTTTCTATCCCCTATTGTTACTGCAAAACAATAGTACAAAAGGCAACTGAATTACTTGGATGTACTATAATTTAGGCATGGAACTTTAAAAGGCACCGTGAGCTCAAGGATATGAGCGATTAGTTGAAGGGATGCAAATGGTATGAACAGCGCCAGGTTTTGAGGGGCTTTAGCCCTGAGAAGTCTTGGCAAACGAGTTAGTTTAGAGCGGAGGTTAGTATGAACAAGCATCATTTATCCATATTTAAGTCATTTACCTTGTCTCTTCTCCTGGTAGGCCTGAGCTGGTCTATCACTTCATATGCTTTAGGGCCTTTTGATCCAACCAGCCTGGGAGCCTACAAAGTAGGACATTCTACTTTGTTGGTCAAAGATCCTTCTCGGAATCCCAATGGTTCAACCACTGGAACTCCCGTAGGGCGAGAATTGTTTTTACATATCTGGTACCCCACTACCAGCCAATCGGGACCTTTAACACAATATACCCTCAATAACCCCATCTATGATGGCACACACCCCGGGTATTCATTACTTCATTTTAACGCAGTCTATCCTAGCAACAATAACGCACGTGAAGGCGTGTCTGTGGCAAATGGGCTCTTTCCGTTGCTCATTTATTCGCATGGTTCTGCAAGTAGCTCCATCACAGGTAATCGTGATTTGAGCGAAACACTGGCCAGCCATGGGTATATCGTCGTTGGAATTGAGCACACCGGCAGTAATTTTAATCTAACAATAAATCGGATGCTCGGCTTGCCAGATATTCCCTTGTCCAGTGGTGTAGGGAGAACAATAGGACGTTCTAAAGATGTTCGTTTTGTTATTTCAGCAATGCAAAATCCCGCGATAGCACCTCAATTTGCTTCTCGAATCAATCCAAATCAAATCGGGCTTTACGGCTATTCGCTGGGTGCTTACACCACCATGATGACAGTGGCCGGCCAGCAAAGTGCCTCACCAGCCCTATTACCTGATAACAGAATAAAAGCTGCCGTTGCAATGGATGGTTCCGATCCTGGCAGTTTTACAGCGGCAGATTTTGCCAATGTAACAGTGCCTGTTATGCTCTATCAAGATGCGGATGTAAATGCTAATTTAAATAATAATGTTAGTATTTTTCCGCAACTCATCAATAGCAACCCCAAATATTATGTTGATATTGCTGGGCTGCTTCATCCTTCAGGTTCAAGTGATAATCTTTGCGAAAGAATTCATGCGAATCTATTAGCAGCTGATCAAAATCCTGGGAATTTGGATGATTACGCATCCGTCTATTTTTCATTTGGCGTAGCAAGCGTAGATATCTTTGCGGCTTGTGATCAGACCATATTTAATGGGGTCTCCCAACAGCTGCAGAACAACATCGTGAATGATTTATTAGCAGGCACTTTTGAAAATAATCTTGCTAGTACAACAAACGCCGGCACCTTAATTAACATCGGTGATATGAAGCAACTAATGCCCTTGAGACCGGCTATTCCCTCTACTGAAATCTCTCGAATGTCGAAGTGGTACGTCGTTTCATTTTTCAATAAAATATTAAAAGGCCAGGAAATATACTCACTCTATCTGACGGATTCGCCGCTCGGTCAAGTATTTAATCCACTGGCCAAAGTTGCTACTAATTGTCAGGCACAACCTGATCATTTAGTGGATATTCAAAACGGTAATAAATTGAGTTTTACACCCACGAAAGATGGCCATTTTTATCAAATCAGTTTTAGCAAAGGGAATACGCTTTTAGACAAAGGAACCGATCGTCTCAATTGGGATGACGTGACGTCCGATGATACAATGCAGCCGATTACACTACCTTTTTCGTTTCCAATACCCAATGTTGGTTTGGTTAATAATATCACTCTCTTCGCCAATGGTGTGATAATGGCTACGCCCCCAGGCGCCCTTGATTTAACAGGCGCCACTACTTTGACGCCATTCTACCAAACTGGAGCCTACTCTCCCTGGGCAATGAGTGGTGAAATCCTGTTAAATGGACTTCCTACAATAGCAGGCCTGTGGGCTGATTTAAGCCCTCAGAATGCACCTGCTGGGCATGGCGTGTTTAAGAAAGTGCTATCTGATCGTATTATTATTACCTTCGATCAAGTCCCTATGTGTTGCAGCATTGGCATTCCACCCAATACTTTCCAAGTAGTCATTTATAAAACAGGTAAAATCGATATTATTTACGGCGATATGGGTGGAGTGGGCACTGAATACGATCCTAATTGGTTAGGAGGAATCGGGGTCGCAACCGGTCAATCCAGTGCCTATGAATTGAGAATCGATAATGTTGATTTTACAAAGCTGACAAAACCGGTGATTTTGCCGTCTGCTTATGAAATCTTTTATCTGGGTAATGGTGTATCTTCTTGTAGCACTAACAATTAGCCCAGATGTTAACTTAGGACCAATGGAATTGGCCATTGTATGTTACTTGGGGTCAAGTCTGAACTAACTGATTAATTAATTATGTAGTTCAGACTTACCGCCTTTTTCTCTGTTATTCAATAAACTTGTCTATCAAATCGGACTTAAATTTACTATTGGTTTTAAATTTTAATGACTCAATATGATGCTCAACCGTGCGTCGTGAAATTCCTAAGCGATTCCCTATTTCTTTTGCGGTCTTGCCTCGGATCAACAACGTTAAAACTTGTTTTTCTCGCTCAGTAAATTGAGAAAATTGATTTTGATAATTCGTTGTCAATGATAAAGGTAAAGACTGTGTAAAACTGAGCAATCCTGTGGCGATCAATTGATAAAATGCATTAGCTAATTCCCCAATTACTAAGCCATTCATTTTTATTGAGCAACCAAAAATGCCGATCACGGCATCCTCGTAATACCATGGAAATTTAAATGACAATGCTTGAATCGTAACAGAATTTGAAATATCACCTGTTTCTTCGGTGACTTTCATCTTTTTTGTCAAAACAATTTCTTTGTCCGTCGCTAACACTTTTTCAACTGAAGATCGTTTTGCAAAACTTTCCACGGATTTACCCAGCATATCTCTGAAGGATGAAGCACCCACTAATTCGGCCGTTGCATCATTTGAATTAACAATGCGACTATCTGCATCGAGAAAATAAGCGGTAATGGGAAGATTATAAATCGAGGATATGCGATTATTAAAACTGTCGTCGCAAGAAGTTGGTTTGACAAGAGTAACGCCCTGCTTATATCGTTGAACAAGCAAGTCTCCATTTGCATCGAATACCTTCTCTCGTCTCGTCATGTGGATTCGTCCTTTTTGTTTATTTTCTAACCATTGACCAGCCATGTCAACCACTGAGTCAGTCCGCCCAATATAGACTATAATTTCAGCATGAGTACCTTAACATTCTTTCTTCATGGGACTCGGTACCATGAAGAAGGTCGAATCAAAACCGTGATATCCGCGCTTTCTGAGCAATGTTCGTCTGGAGGGTACGTCGTTAACGGCCCTGGAGGAAAAGCCCGCTCTGGAATGGCGCCGACCATACCTGGCACCTACAAAATTGACCGCTTTACAGGCGAAAAAGTCCCGCAAAGAACAGCTGTTCCACAAAAAGTGACCGAATTAGCCGCCGCAGCAACAGGTTGGGGTGTAGAACAGAATCTCGTTGAAATGCTGATGCAGGTCGAAAAACAACACCCACTCCCAGATACCATAAACATGGTCGGATTTAGCCGTGGAGCCGATGCGTGTTTGAGGTTTGCCAATTTGATGTATCAATTTTATCCTCAAATAAAAATTAATATTATTGCCATCGAGCCCGTTCCTGGACCAGGAAGACAAGGCGCAGAAACGGCACAAATTATTCCGCCTAATGTGGGGAATTATGTTTCCACCCTTGCCCTCCACGAAAATCGCGCTGTCTTTAGACCTCAAGATTACAGCACATTAAAACCCCAAGACTTCGAAAGCACTCACGTAGAATGTTTACCATTGCCAGGACACCATGGCATTCACAGTCGATTATCAGACAAACAATCGGGAACAGAAGATGCAACAGAATTAGTACAAGATATGGCAATAGATCGTCTTAAAGAATGGGGCACAACCTTTAGGGAAGATCCTCAATATCCGATAAAACTAGTCAAAGAAAATCGTTCTGAATATGAGCCCAGAACCGATGCGGATCCCATAGGATTATTACGAAAATATTCAACCATGATGTGTGAAATTGATAATTATGGGTCGTTTTCAACAGTTCGCTATTCTGCTCGCCATCGCGAAGATTATACTCCGGTTCTCTCTCACTGTTTTATGAATCAGCATCATTTGAAATTATTTGCACAACAATTTCCTGTTACATACCAGTACATGTGTGATCCATTTGATGAAAGGAAAAAAGAAAATTCGAATACTGAACTCAGCGAACACCCGCGTGTTAAAGAATGGTTAGATAAAAAGTTTGAAGCACATCCAGAGAAAAAAACTCACATTTTCTTTAATCCATCAAAAGACCGTATGGACGGCAATTACCTTCGAGTGGTAATGGCAGTTCATGCATTTAGACAAAATCCACTCATTAGCACTAAAGAACAAATGGCTGCCAAAAAACTGCTCGAGGATTGTAAAAATATCCTAAAAAGACCGTATAGTGATAAAGAAAAAGAAATGAAATTTAAAGTCGATGAATTTTTAAAAAATTTTCCTCAGAGCAAATTAAGCCATCAACTCAAAGTGCGCTTTGAAGCAAAAGAGCTGCCTTTACAAAACAGAATCATTCATGAATTAAAAGCGGCCAGAAATCAAAGTTTATTGCAAAGAATCATTGAAGGTATTGAAAAAACATTATCTTCAAGAAAAGAAAAATATTATAACGCTATCGAAAGTTCATTAGCTCAAACAATGTCAGAATTGTATTCCAAACCCAATATGGCTAACGAAGATCTTCAAAAATTACTTGGACAATCCAATGTTGCTATCAAGACCGCAAGATCAGAAGCTTGGATGACTACAAAATCGAGAACTGAAAAAACACTTGATAGACTGATTATGCATGTAGCACATGCCCCCAAGAACGAACCTAAGGCGTCACCGGGACCGGTATCCGCACCTAAGATGGGGTCCGCCCCTAACAAATGAGAGTTAATGCCATCCTGGTTATCCATCATGATTCTCCAGTTTAAAGACCGTAATAACTTGAACGGATAGCTCAAGGTTGAACAGGTGAGATTATTGGGCGCTTACCACTCAGTCATCGTCTCACAAGTTATAATATAGGTTTAACATATATACCACCGTCAATTATGGTTTAATTTTTCTAGACGTTTATAATATTTTCATGTAAATACCAATTTGGGATTCAGACAGAATATGCCTCTGGTATTTCAGATAAAATAAGCTAAAATTATTATGATACTTGTATAATGTGTTATTTATTAGGAGTAGGCGTATGGACGGCACTTTATCTGCATGGATTATTTTTATCGCGATTGTATTAACATTACTAACATTAGACCTAGGCGTTTTTCATAAAAAAGATAGGGTGATCAGTATAAAAGAGAGCTTATGGATGAGCTGTTTTTATATATTCGTTGCGCTACTCTTTGGATTGTGGGTTTGGCACCTAAAAGGACTAGGAAGTTTTGCTGAATATGTGACAGGCTTTCTGGTCGAAAAATCACTCGCAATAGATAATATTTTCCTCATTTCCTTGATTTTTTCTAGCCTTTCAATCCCATTAAAGTATCAGCATCGAGTTCTATTTTGGGGAATACTCGGCGTAATCATATTAAGAGCAATAATGATAGGCCTAGGTGCACAGCTTCTAAACCACTTCGAATGGGTTTTATATCTATTTGCTCTCTTTATGATCGTAACAGGAATCAAAATGATCTTTATATCGCACAAACCTGTGGATATTTCCAAGAATCTATTGCTACAGTGGTTAAGAAATCATCTTAACATTACTGAAACAATTAATGATCATAGATTTTATCTTTACCAAAATGACCCTCACACAAATATTAAGAAATTTTTTGTAACTCCACTATTCATAGCCCTGGTGATGGTTGAATTTACTGACTTAATTTTTGCTGTTGATAGCATTCCCGCAATTTTCGCAATCACGCAAGACCCTTTTATAGTCTATACCAGTAATATATTTGCAATTTTAGGTCTGAGAGCTCTTTATTTTGCCCTAGCGTCAATTATCGATCGTTTTTATTACATAAAGTACTCACTTGCAATCATTCTAATTTTTATAGGATCTAAAATATTCATAGCAGACGCTTTTGGACTCGCTAAAATACCACCTGTTTTATCATTAATGATCACGATATCTATTCTTGCTTCTGGTGCGCTTTACTCTTTCTATAAAAAAAAGAGAGAAAAATATAATGTTTAGTTTAAGAATTATTTCAAATTCCATGAAAAAAATAGTAAAAAGCAACGCTTGGACCTACTCTATAACGATATTGATAATAATTAATACAATAATCATGGGCATGGAAACTTACCCGAGCCTCATGAGTTCATACGGCAGTTTATTAGTATTTTTGGATCATTTTATATTATACATCTTCATCGTGGAACTAACGATTCGCTTTATTGCTCATGGTATGAATTTTTTAAAAGACCCATGGTCCTTATTTGATCTATGCGTTGTTGGCATAGCACTTATTCCATCACAAGGTGCATTTAGCGCACTGCGTGCAGCAAGAGCCCTGAGAATACTTCGATTAATATCAATATTTCCAAAACTTAGAGGTGTCATTGAAGGTTTAGTAATGGCTATCCCTGGAATTGGTGCAATAGCTGCTGTTATGGGCATCATTATTTGTGTATTCGGCTTAATGGCTAGTAAGTTATACGGGGCAGAATTCCCGCAGTGGTTTGGAAATTTTCATACCGCAATATTTAGCTTGTTTCAGATCATGACTTTGGAGGGCTGGCCTGAAATAGTCCGTACTGTCATGCAAGATAAGCCGTATGCGTGGCTATTTTTTATAAGCTATATCTTAATAGGCACTTTTAGTGTGCTCAATCTTTTTATTGCCGTAATCGTTGAAGCCATGCAAAGAAACAGCTCTGACGAAAATGAAATTAATCTAGAAAAAATAGATATTATAGAAGAAAAACTCGACAGAATTCTAAATATAATCAATGAAAAAAAAGTGTAATCTTAAAGAGATAGCATTTTTATCTCAGGATATTAACACTCGTATCTAATAGAATAGTCAAGCGCACTCAGAGACAGGCATATCACTAAGCAATATAGCCAAGCTTAGGCGATCTATGAGCGGACATCCTTTTTAAATTAGAACTGAACGCCACTGTTTTTTATTTATAATCTCACAGAAGTATACAGATCTGAAAGGGTCTCTATAAGAGATAGAGTCAGATCCTAACAAATAAGATTGTAACCATTCACTACCTTAGCTAGAATGGCTAAAATGTTCAGATCTTGCCCTGGTTGGGTGAAGAAATTTGTTTTAAAATAAATTTTTCCACCCGAGATGGGCAAAATATGGACGTTTCCACCAAGTGGTTAATTGTTATATAGGATGTTTATGCGCACTTCACAATTTTTATTGGCTACACAAAAAGAAACACCGGCAGATGCCGAAATCGTCAGCCATAAGCTGATGCTTCGCACGGGGATGATTTCAAAACTCGCTTCAGGCATATACACATGGCTGCCCATGGGGCTTCGAGTGCTGAAGAAAGTTGAAACTGTAGTTCGTGAAGAAATGAATCGGATCGGCGCTAGCGAGCTCTTAATGCCTGCCATCCAACCCGCCGAACTGTGGACAGAATCTGGCCGATGGGATCAGTACGGTCCTGATATGTTGCGCATTAATGATAGACACAAACGTGAATTTTGTTTTGGCCCTACTCACGAAGAAGTGATCACCGACATTGCTCGCAACAAAATTCGTAGCTATAAACAGTTGCCTCTCTCATTCTTTCAAATTCAAATGAAATTCCGCGATGAAATACGCCCTCGTTTTGGCGTAATGCGATCACGAGAATTTTTAATGAAGGATGCGTATTCATTCCATCTCGATGCTGAATCGCTGGAAAAAACGTATCAAACCATGTATGAAGCCTACACTAAAATTTTCACTCGATTAGGATTGAACTTTCGGGCCGTGCTGGCAGATACGGGCAGCATAGGAGGTAATTTCTCTCATGAATTTCAAGTATTAGCCAACTCGGGCGAAGATTTACTCGCATTCAGTGATAGTAGCGATTATGCAGCAAACGTAGAAAGAGCTGAAGCTTTACCTCCAGCAGCCTCTGCGACAAAATCCAATGAACCCATTAAAACTGTAAACACAGAAAATCATTATACGGTTGAGCAAGTATGTCAGTTTTTAGCTATTCAGCCTCAACAATTAATTAAAACCCTATTAGTAAAGGGCTCTGATACTGAAATAGTCGCTTTGGCATTACGAGGCGATCATGAATTAAATGAAATCAAAGCTGCTAAACATCCTAAAGTTGCAAATCCATTACAATTTGTTAAAGACGAGGCTATACAAAGCCAAGTAGGTTGCAAACCAGGCTCTATTGGTCCGATAAAATTAAATATTCCATTAATCGTCGATCGTGATGCTGCAGCCATCAGCGATTTTGTTTGTGGCGCCAATCAAGAAAATAAACATTGTCTTCACGTGGATTGGTCACGCGATGTGGGCGAAATCGAAATTGCCGATTTACGTAAAGTGGTACCTGGCGACGCAAGTCCTGATGGAAAAGGTAAATTACAATTTGCTCGCGGTATTGAAGTTGGACATATTTTTCAACTCGGTGATAAATACAGTAAAGCAATGAACGCTAATGTTTGTGATGAATCCGGAAAAGCAAAACCCATGCTAATGGGTTGCTACGGAATTGGAATTTCACGCATTGTCGCAGCAGCGATCGAACAAAATCATGACGAACAAGGCATTGTATGGCCAGAGCCTTTAGCTCCTTTTCAAATTGCGTTGATTCCTGTGAATTTACATAAATCCGATCGACTCAAAAAAATGTGCGAAAAAATTTATAGCGAATTAAAAGCAGCGGGTTACGATGTTCTTTATGATGACCGCCAAGAAAGACCAGGTGTTTTATTTGCAGATTGCGATCTTATTGGAATTCCACATAGATTAGTTCTAGGTGATAAAGGACTTGATGCTAATTTTATAGAATACAAAGCTCGAAACAGTAATGAAACAAAGGAATTGCCGTTGGATAATTATCTTACAGAATTGAAAAATTTTGTGGGTGTAGAATAACCTAATAATTTTGCAAATTAGCATCTCTCCCAGATGAAGTTATCAAGGTTAATATGAACTCGCAGTAATGAAGTGGTAAAACCACCCTCTGGCACTTCTCAATAACAATCTTTTTTCAAATCCTTCAGTTACTCTCTAACCAAACAAAATCTTTAGCCCGAGGAAATTTATAGATAAATTCTACATACTCAGGTGGAGGGGTCATCACCTTTCTTTTATCTAAATCTATCCACGCACCTTCCACCGTTATTTCCGCAGCTAATTCATTATTAACATTATAAAAATGATGATGCATAGACCAAATTTTTCCATTACGTCTCATCGTAACTATTTCACAATCGACTTTAAACATTTCATTGAGCCTTAATTCTCGATAAAACTTCGTTTCTTCACGAAATAAAACTGGCCCAATTCGTTCATGCATCAGTTTTTCAATAGGTAATCCATACTCGCTGAACATCGATACTCGAATATGTGCACCGTAGTCATTGAAAGCGGAGTGACGCATATGACCATTAAAATCACAATCTGCCCAACGCACATGCAATTCTTTTGAATAAGAGGGATTAGTCTCAGTCATCGATTTTTCCTTCACTGTGTTTTAGGCTTTGATGAATCACTCGATATTTCATTCAATTGAGATACCTTTTGAGGTAATCCTTGCTGTTCAGATGCAATTCTCAGGGCTTTTTTCATATCAATAGATTGTTGAATTTGAGCACCACCGAGGTCTAATAAATTCTTCTCTAGCACTTTATCTATATTAGCAAATTTTTCTTGTACTTCTTGCAGTGGTAAATGACCCTCAACATAAACATTTCCATTATGTCGACCTATTTTATAAGGATCATTAATTACTTGAACAGATTCTCCGTTTTTTACAGCATGATACAATTTTTCGATATCTTCTGGATACATTCGCAAGCATCCCGAACTACTTCTTCGCCCCACGCCACTATTATCATTTGTTCCATGAATTAAATACGTAGGCATCGACAATCGTAGTGCATATTCACCCAGTGGATTATCAGGCCCAGGTGGTACTGTTTTAGGAATTTCCACACCTTCTTTCGCTCGCTCTGCTCGCACTGATTCTGGAGCGTGCCATGTGGGATGATCCATGTGTTCTATCACAGTCATAACACCATTGGGCGTTTGCGAACCTTGCCTCCCAATTCCTACAGGAAATGTCCAAACTTCTTTGGTGTTTTTCGGAAAATAATAGAGTCTCATTTCAGCGAGATTAATTATAATACCTTGACGTGGTGTATTCGGTAAAATATATCGAGATGGGATGATTAAAACTGTTCCTGGAATGGGTTTCTCTGGATTAACACCTCGATTAGCTTCGATTAATTCCACATAGCCTATATCAAATCGCTGAGCGATCGTATTAAAATTATCGCCTTCTTGTGCAACAGTATTCGTCACCGCTCCAATCAGATCGTCACCTGATTGACCCAAAGGAAATACAGCAGCAATAGCTGATGATGTAACCCCAACACACAAAAGTACCAGTAATGTTTTGAAAATTTTCATTTTAAATTTCCGTTTCTATTCCATGCGCGACAACAAAAGTAACAATCGCACCAAATAAAATAATTAACCATGTCATGTACAACCACAATAAAAAAATGGGTATTGTTGCCAATGCACCATAAAGCAATTCGTAGGATGGAAAGTGAATCAAATACCAACTAAATCCAAATTTCGCCCAACTAAACATTATCATAGCAACTAAACCACCCCAAATTGCATGCCGAATTTTTACTACACAGTTTGGTAATGTAACATATAATATTGTGAAGGCCAGCCATGTTATCAAATTAGGCAAACATCGCAAGAGTAGCGTCTTAATTTTTAGCACTTCGCCCATCTCAACAACTATTGGCAATGCTGCCAAATTGGTACTGAAAGCAATTCCAACACCCACTGAAATAGGGAGCAAAGTCAATACCGCCCAATAAATTAAAAATGCAGATACTCCATGACGTCGCTGTTTTACTTTCCAAATAGCATTAAAATCCGACTCCATATTGAATATCATCATAATTGCTGTAACCACCAAGAAAAATAGTCCTGTTGGTGATAAATGCTGTGCGGAGTCAACGAAACTCTGCAGATGTTGCTGGATTATATCTGCAGATCCTGCAACAAAATTTGAAAACACAAAATTTTGTATTTTTTGAGCACCATCTTGAAACACTGGAAACGCTGACAACAAGGCCAAACTTACCGTCATTAAAGGCACTAAAGCCAACAATGTTGTATACGCCAATGCAGCAGCTCGAGTTAAGCAAGCATCTTTCAAAAACTGTCTGATCATTCGATCTATATAACAATAAACTGTATTTACTATGGAACGAATTTTCATTCCCCTTATCCCTTAAATTAATCGACACTCGATTCAAACTCACATATTTTGCCAATCTTGGACGTATAAAATAATTTTAAATCCTCATTAACTGGCATGTTAACTCCGGTATTAAAATTATTTTCTCCACCCAACCTTGGCTAAAATCTGTGAGTTTGAGTCATCTTGGCCAAGGTACTGAATGGAATGTTAGACCTGCCCTTTTCGATGTGCAAGTTGTTTATCAAACCTAACCAGCATCAAACATCTACTGCAAAAGCCTACTGCATTGAATATAAGAGATTTGATGGTAGATTTTGGATATGCTATTTTCCATCAAAGTGGCATTTTGATCAGGGAGTTTTTTATGGTATCAGTGTTAGTATTATATTACAGCCGAAATGGCTCAACGGCTCAAATGGCCCACCATATTGCGCGCGGCATTGAAATGGTTCAAGGCGCTGAAGCCATCATCCGAACTGTCCCGAGCGTTTCTCCTAAAACAGAAGCCACAGAACCTGCTGTACCTGACCAAGGTGCTCCGTACGCAACGCTTGAAGAGCTCTCACAATGTGATGCACTCGCCTTAGGTAGCCCAGCGCGCTTTGGAAATATGGCGGCCCCCTTGAAATATTTTTTAGAACAAACCACAGCGCTATGGTTCTCTGGAAAATTATCTGGCAAACCAGCAGCTACCTTTACATCAAGCTCCACCATGCATGGTGGGCAAGAAACAACTTTACTGAACATGATGCTGCCATTGATGCATCAAGGCATGCTGATGGTGGGCCTACCTTATACAGAACCTGAATTGAATACTACTCAAAGCGGCGGGACACCCTACGGAGCCAGCCATGTCGCAGGCGTAGATAGCGATTTTCCTTTAAACGAGGAAGAAGCTCGACTTTGTAGAGCACTGGGAAAAAGATTGGCTGAAATTACGATAAAGCTAAAACAGTAAGGGGAAGGGGTCAGATCGACGTTTGAGGGGTTCTAAGTAGCCTCATTGTTTCAATTAGAACCAACTAGAATCAAAGAACCTATCAAACCTAGATCTGCCCCCTCCCCTCATCCCCAACTTAGCGTGTGCTTTTTTATTATTTCCATCAAAGCGAGCATATGCTGAGGAGAATCATTTAAAGCGGGTATATAATGATAATTTTCACCACCTGCTTCTGAAAAAATTTCCCTATTTCTGATGTTAATTTCTTCCAACGTTTCTAAACAATCCGAGGAAAATCCTGGACAGATAATATCCACATTTTTTTTCCCCTCTTGAGGCAATTCACGTAAAGTCTCATCACAATAAGGTTTTAACCACGGCTCTCGCCCAAATCGAGATTGAAACACCATTCGATATTGATCATCCGCAAGACCTAATTTTTCGGCTATCAATCGTGCTGTTTTATGACAATAACAATAATACGGATCACCTTGACGAAAATACCGTTCAGGAATCCCATGAAATGAAATGACCAAACAATCTCCACGCTGATGTTGAGCCCAATAGGTTTGAATGCTTTGAACAATTGCCTCAATATACAAAGGTTCGTCTGCATAATGATTGACAAAACCTAATTCCGGTAACCAAGACCATGTTGCTAATTCACGATTCACTGCATCAAATGCAGCGGCAGTCGTTGTAGCGGAGTACTGAGGATATAAAGGAAATATAAGGATTTTACGAACTCCTTGATCCCTTAATTTTTGCAGCCCACTGGCAATCGACGGTTGTCCGTAGGTCATTCCGAGTTCCACTATGGGTGAATTTTCTTGTTGCTGATTCAACAACAATTGCAATTTATCCTTTTGCAATAGACTATTTACCAATAAGGGCGACCCTCCTGGCAGCCAAATTTCACGATAATTTCGCGCCACTTTACCCCTTCGCAATGGAATAATAACCCCATTCAAAATAAACCACCACACAATCCGAGAGAGATCAACAACACGTGTATCCGATAAAAACTCTCGAAGATATCTAGCAACAGCCGTTGCTGTTGGGGCTGACGGTGTACCTAAGTTAACTAGCAAGACTCCAAAACGGGAATTTTGTTGGTCTGGATGCTGCAATTTGCTCATAAAGATCTCTATCCTGAGTCGATTTAAAATAAAATAGCATAGTACCGTGTTACGACACAAACAATCCTACTTACCACTATAACCAAAAAGGTCTAATCCGAATATTTAGTCTAGAGACCACACAAAATGCAAAACTATGATAAACAACAGAATAGACCACCTTATTGTATTAGTTTTCATTGTATTTACTATTGACTTTTAATTATTCACCGGTTATCTTCAACTTTTCTCAGCCATTACCTTGAAAGTTGTTCCGAAAAATTGCGGTAAATTCAATGATGACTTATTAACAGAGACTACACCATGAAAAAATTGATTACGCGAGCAACAAACATATCTCAAACTTCGCCCAAGACACAGGCCGACTCAACATCTTCTGCTCGCGAATTTACTACTAGTATACCTACTGCACCATCAACTACAACCACCCAAGAAAGCACTGATAAAAAAAGCACTAATAAATCTGACTTAAAAGTGCTACGCAAAGGCACCAATAAACGAGGATCCTTTTTTTCAGCACCAATAAATCCTGATTGCGCATTTCGAACAACAAACTACGAATACCGATATTATATACAGCCCTACATCCATAACGAAAAAAACAAACCCCACTTAATGAATACTAGTCATTTGAACGAACTTCTTCGAAAAAAAAATACCCCGGAATTATTGCTCTATATGCCAATATGCCTTTTTGAAGAAATCTATTCAGAACCTGATAAATTTGAAGATTATTTAACAGCAGCCGTTAATTTATATAAACCAACACCTGTCCATATCGCGCTGGTCATTTCTGACGAATTAAATCGCTACAATATTTTTAAAGAAAAAAACTTACAAGACGTCACCATTAAACCACTGCGAAACAGCTCACCTCTCCATCTCGATGAGGCTGAAGCTTACAGAGTAGATTCAATAGAATTAGGAAATCATTGGTTACAAACACGCTCAATTGAAAAATTAGCGCAGCAATTAGGATGTAAAATCACAGTATTTCGATGGGGCGAACTCGTTTACCCCGAAATGACAGCCGATGCTCTTAGAGACCTTTTTGTGCGAAGAATGGAAATTACTCCACCATTTAAGATAATTGAAGCTAATCTTAGGTCAAGAGAGCTATTAAATACTGTCAGTAAACAATTAAATTCCGGTGTAGGATTTGCAGCTGCTGTACAACCAAAGTTAAATGAAGTCAGTAATCAAGATTTAAGAAAATATTATGACAAAACGAATCTGAATGTTATCGAAAGATCAAATAAATCCTACATAGCTGAAGAAGTTGCACATACTACGCAAGTCTACGCTACTGGTGTTTTTGATGTCGCGATGCACGCCCATGCTTTCAGCGTGAGAAAGTTTACTCGCAAAGCAAATGCGCAGCTCTTTGGTGAAATTCTCCATCATTGGACATGCGAAATGCTATACATCGAATTATTAAATCAAAAAGATAATACTCCAAAAGAATCCACGCCAGACTTGATACATCTGCCCCATTATATTACTGTGGGACGATTTCCTCAGTCATTAGGCAATAGATTAACTGTAAAGCCCCGAAAACGATCATCGAGTGAAGAACACACTACCAAAAATCAAGATCCACACAGTCCTTCGATACATGAAACGGTAATAAAAGCCGCACACACTCGAGGATTAAAAAATCTCAGTCCATCTGAAGAAGATATTTATAGAAGATCCCTTGATTACCTAACTAAAAATTCTGATCTGAAGACAGCCCCACCCTCTTCAGAAGAGGAGGCAAGCTATTCAGTAGCAGCCAACAGAAAATCTAGCCTTCCCTCTGTTCATTCAAGCTCTTCTAGCAGAAAATCTAGCCTTAACTCGGGTCATGATGATGAAGGGGCAAATACAGATTTAATACCGTTATGATCTAGGCAAATTTGGAGCTGGTGATAGGATTCGAACCTACGACCCGCTGATTACAAATCAGCTGCTCTACCAACTGAGCTACACCAGCTTTTGCGCTAAGGGGCACATTCTAGAATAGACATCTCCATATTGCAATAAATAAACGTGGTATTTACTAAGCTAGGCTTTTAGGTAAGCCGCTGCTACAATCGACTCATGAAATACACAATGAAAACCATTCTTTTTACAGGGGGCGGCTCGGCAGGTCATGTCGTGCCCAATATTGCCCTTATCAACTACCTGAAAGACTATGGCTGGAAAAGCCACTACATTGGAAGCTACGAGGGCATAGAAAAAACCCTCATCGCCCCATTAAATATCCCCTATTATGGAATCAGTACTGGCAAACTACGCCGCTTCAAATCTTGGCGTAACTTATTGACCCCTTTTCAAGTCTTAAGAGGAATTTGGCAAGCCTGGCGACTACTAAAACGCATAAAGCCCTCCGTTGTGTTCTCTAAAGGAGGATTTGTTGCATTCCCTGTCGTGTTTGCTGCATGGTTGCGCAGAATTCCAGTCATCATACATGAAGCGGATCTCACACCTGGACTTGCCAATCGATTAAGTATTCCTTTCGCACAACATATTTGCGTTAATTTTCCTGGCGCTGAACAATATTTTAAAAACCCGAGTAAAGTGATCGTCACAGGAATTCCTTTACGTCAAACACTCACATCAGGATCACGCGAAAGAGGATTAAATTTCCTACAATTTTCTGCATCTAAACCGGTATTGCTAGTCTATGGCGGTAGTCTCGGCGCTCAAAATCTTAACGAAGTAACTCGAGAAATTTTACCTGAACTCACTTCACAATTTCAGGTAGTCCATGTTTGTGGTGCGCATAAAACGGATGATCGATTTAATAATGTCAAAGACTATCAACAATTCCCTTATATCCATGATGAATTTGGTGATGTTCTAGCCTGCGCTGACTTAGTGATTTCACGTTCTGGCGCAAACACAGTTTATGAATTAATTGCGCTGAGAAAAAATCATATTTTAATTCCACTTTCGAAAAAAGCCAGCCGAGGCGATCAAATCGAAAATGCAGAATATTCTTCGCAACGAGGTTACAGCACTGTCATCAATGATGAAAAGCTCGACGCAAATACCTTAAAGAAAGCGATAGAATCGAGCTGGGAAAACAAAGAAAAAATACATCAACAGCTTTTGCAATTTTCAGTTCCAGATAGTTTTGGCATTATTTCCAATTTAATTGAATCTCTAGCAAAAAAAGGTGAAAAGTACATTTGATAGCTACTCAAGGAAATCGTAGCTTTTAAACGCAGACCTGCGCACTTTCTCTCTCTTCTTCAACTAACTTCAGCGGAAGTTGACACGTAAAAACACTGCCCTTACCCACTTCACTCGTCACCGTAACCACCCCACCCAACCGAGTGGCAATTTGGCTGACATTATATAACCCCAATCCACTACCAGGATATTTTCCAGAATAACTAGATGTCAAACGACTGAATTTTTTGAAAATATCAACGTATTTATCTTCTGGAATTCCTATTCCAGTATCACTGACAATAAATTGTAACTCAGCGCTATTTTCGGATTTTCCGATTAATTTCGCTTCTACTGTGACACTTCCCTGGTCAGTGAATTTCACAGCATTACCCACTAAATTTAACAATATTCGGCGAACCCCACCGAGATCACCAATTAAATATTTTGGAATACGCGGATCTACAATGACTTTCCAATCTAATTTTTTGTATTTAATTCGTGCCAACATCAATTCCGTCAGATCTTCCATTAAATAATTAATGTAAACAGGCTGGTTATCATGCCCCCCTTCATCACTACTGGCCACCACATCAATAATCTCATTCATCCAACTCAATAATCGCTGTGCCGATTGCCGAATATAACCTAATGTTTCTTTTTTGAACGGATCATCTTCTTGTGACTCTAAAATTTCTGAAAATCCCAAAATCCCCATAAAAGGCGTTCTGATATCATGGCTAATATTTAGAATAAATTCTGACTTAGCGCAATCAGCCGCTTCGGCTTTTTCTTTTGCATCACGCAATTCTTGTTCAATTTGTTTTTGCTTAGTGATATCTAAAGAAATTCCTATTAATCCAATGACGTCTCCTTTATCGTTTCTGACAGGAGCTTTGTTACTGATGTAAATTGCTGGACTTCCATTAACACTATAACCCAATTCTTCATGAGTGATAGGCTCACCCTTATTAATGACGCCATTATCGATCTTTGCAATTTTATCAGCTTCGTTTTTTGGGAAGAGGTCATATATCGTTTTTCCAATTATTTTTTGCTGCCCTCTTAAAGATAGAATCTGAGCCAAAGCCGCATTACACCCTAAATAGACTCCCTTTGCATCTTTCCAATAAATATTGGCTGGTATATTTGAAGCCATCTGGTTAAACATTGTTGCAATTTGATTGAAGTAAGACATGCTATCAATGAAAGAAGTTTTCGCTTTAGTTTCAGAAATTAATTCTGATTCTTTTTTATTCACTTCAGTGACATCAATCGCTAAAGTTGTTAAGCCGAAAAGCTGATTATCTTTATCATATAATGGTGTTTTATAGCTTAAATAAACTTTATTATTCCCTTCACTGTCGATGATGTATTCATGAAAGCAACGAGTATCCCTATTTTTGAATACCTCTTGATCATTTTCAATGATCCTTTCGGCTAAATCGTGGGTAGTTAAATCATAATCCGTTTTACCCGCAAGAGTTTCAGGCGTAAGATTAAGTAATTGTAAAAAATGATGGTTGGCCCCAATATAACGGCTATTCAAATCTTTCCAGACAATATTGACCTCTAAAGAATCAACAAGCTGTGCAAAATCGATAGAGTAACTCACAGAGCCCCCGCTTTTATAAACTCATTATAGATGCCTGCAGATCTCTATAAGACTTATCACCAACAAACCGTAATTCACCTGCTTGTTTATCTGTTCGATAAGCAAATATCGCCGGAATCACATCCACTCCGCGAACTCGTGAATCACGTATGTTCATTTTCAATTCATTGATAATATTTCTAGAATTCATTTCTTTCTTTAATAATATGATATTGATTTGCGCGCTTCTGGCCAAACTCATTAAACGATCTTCCGTGATGTAAGATCGTTCCTGCATTAGCATATGATGCAGCGCTGAATATTTACCTTGCTTTCGAGCCGCTAATACGGCACGAGCAATCACCCAAGAATTTTTATCCAACAATGGCACCACTCGTGTGACTAATTTTACATCATTATTATTTTGCGCAACGAGTTCAGTCACTGATAACATTGTACGACAATGTGGACATTGGTAATCAAAAAATTCTTCTACTACAATATTTCCACGTGGATTGCCTGTTACTACAGATGCATACGAATTCACACCAAAAAGAACTAACGAACAGAAAATTATTACGCTAATAAGCCGAGAAAGAGAAATTGAGCTCATATTACCCCCTTTTCTTTGTTGATCATTAGCCCAGATGCTACCTGATGTTAACTGAAATGTCCAAAGGTCTTGAACTTGTTTGAACAATCTCATGAGATTCACAGCTCACTGGCAATAAACACTAGAACATAGGTTTTGCGCTATGATTATCTTATGCAATTTCTAGGTCAAACCTTAGTTATTCCCAATTTCATCCCTATCAGGCGGTAAAACAGCAACACCCACCCGCACGGGATGCACTGATGCTTTAGTGTGCCAAGGAATTTCATGAATGGATGTTTGGCGCAGTGTAGGGAAGGCTTGCTGCACTTCACTGGGTACTTGCTCACCAAAAGCTTCCGCATCCCAAACGAACACAGCGCCTTCTTGGCGTAGTTTTTGAAGGTTTACCCAAGGACTGGTCTGGCTGTCCCAGTCAAAAAACGGCGTTGGGTGCTCTTTTCCATAGACCGTCACGCGCGCAGCCAACTGACGAGTACCCGCCACAAAGGGCAGGGGTTTTTGATAGTCCTTATGCCAAACGTCAGCAACCAAGTCTGCAAGTTCTTGTGAAGGGTATAAGACAATTTTTGCATGCCCTATCCAATAGGGGGGCAATATCACTGTTCCACTATAGAAAATCAACATCGCAAAAAACGCAGCCAATCCACCCCCAATCAAACGGCGTAAATCAATCGATTCAAGGGAAGGCCAAAAAGAATAAACGAGCCACAATCCCACTAAACTAAATAAGGGCATACCCCACATGGATCGCATATGAGTCCCCGAAAATGCAGCATAACCCAGTGTTGTAATAAAAGGCCCCCAGGTCATTGCGAGTAAAAATAATCGACTGAATCGGTGATTGTCCGTTGCTGGCCTTGAATTGGTAAGTTTAAACTTAACACTCCAGGCATAAAGTAAAAAACAAGGCGAGATAACCAGTAGTTGAGTGACAAAAAATAGGAGCGGATTTGAAAGGTGCCTACCCCACGAAGGCGCAACAGCAGCTCGGCTCAATGCATAACCCACGTACTGAAACCCGTGCTGAAATTGCCAGTACAGATTGGGAAGCACTATTATCAAACCCAGAACTGTTGCCAGGTACAATCCGGGTGCTTTGAAACTTTTACGCCCTTCTGGGGTGCCCAGAATAAGTAACACCACAGGAACAAACAACATCACCGTATAATATTTTGCCATCAAAGCCAAACCAGACCATAATCCTGTAAAAATCCACTCTCGTAAACGCTGGGTCGAAAGCGCTGAATAAAGAAAAGAAATCGTTAGAGCCCATAAAGGTAGCTGTAATACATTGTCATTAAATTCTGGCGTTGCAAAATTATAATAAAAGATTGCTTCTAATAACAAAATTGAAGCCAAAGCTTGGTGAGTAGTCAATTTGAGTTGAAGGGCCAGTCGTGTAATAGCCCAAAATGTCGCAATAATACAGAGCTGGCTCAAACAATACGTTGCCCAAACACTATGGCCCGTTAACCAACTAACACTATAAGCCAACCAACCCACTAGGTAAGGATCCCGATCATAACCCCACTGCCACTGCTGCCCCCATGCAATGGCTTCTGCGACGTCTAATGGCGCATTATGATGCAAGATTGCGGGAATCAAGGTCCATAGTACAACATGCAATAAGGCCAACACCAAAAACCACTTTTGAAGGATATTTTCATTTGTTCCACTATGCATGTTTAGACCTCGATAAGACAATAATGCGTGATCATATCGTAGAAATAATAGTCAGATCTACCCAAACCATCAATTCTGTTGTACTCTTTAGACCAACTTTAGTAAGGATTACTAATGCGGAATTTGATTATTCCTATATTCTGTATTGCCATGGCAGGCTGTATGGTGGGGCCGAATTATCACAGGCCTGTTGCTCCGCGCACAAAACAATACACAGAAACTGCCCTTCCTTCTAAAACTGCTCATTCACCTTCTTTACAGAACACAGGCAACTCTCAATATTTCGTTAACGGTCGTGATATACCTGCAGAATGGTGGAGAGTATTTCATTGCAAAGAATTAAATGACCTTATCTGCGCTGGATTAGCGAATAATCCTACAGTCCATGCTGCAAATGCGTCTTTGCTTCAAGCAAAAGAAAATTGGAACGCAGCATTTGGAACTTTGTTTTTTCCCAGTGTAGACGCACAAATTAACGGCGTACGTCGTCGTCAAACCAACTCTATTGCTGGCACAGTAAATCCAGCCCTCGGTTCCAATATATTCACTCTCTTTAATTCCTCGGTTAATGTATCTTATACATTAGATTTATTTGGCGGGGCACGTCGACAACTGGAAATATACTCTGCCGAAGTTGATTATCAAAAATTCCAACTCGAAGCCGCTAAACTCACCATCGCTACAAATATTGTGACTACTGCAATTGCTATCGCTTCATTAGAGGCACAAATTCTAGCAACAGAAAATATTATTCACTCACAAGAAGCCCACTTAGAGATAACAAAAAAACAACTTAAGTTGGGAGGTGCATCAGGAATTGACGTGCTTACACAACAAACACAAGTTGCACAATCACGCGCATTATTACCACCGCTTAAATTAAGCCTAGCAAAATCACGAGATGCGTTAGCTGCATTAATTGGAAAAGTGCCGAGCGAATGCCATCTTCCTAAATTCGCATTAAATCAATTTATACTACCCACACGATTACCCGTTTCATTACCTTCTAAATTAGTTAACCAACGTCCTGATATTCGAGCTCAAGAAGCTTTAGTGCATGCAGCCAGCGCACAAATCGGTGTAGCGACTGCTAATTTATTACCCAACGTCACACTCAGTGATAGTTATGGCTGGAATAGTAATAATTTAGCAAAATTATTTTCTCCAACCAATGTTATCTGGAATTATGGCGCTGCAATTTTACAGCCTATTTTTAAAGGTGGCGCTCTATTTGCGCAACGTCGCGCAGCAGTCGCGGGTTTTCAACAAGCCGCTGCTTATTATCGTCAAACAGTTTTATCCGCTTTTCAAAATGTGGCCGATAGTTTAGAAGCCTTGAAAAATGATGCTATTGCTTTAGATGCTGAACGTAAAGCTGAATTAGCTGCCCAAAAAACCCTAGCAATAACAGAAAAACAATACAAACTCGGTGGCGTTAGTTATCTATCACTTTTAAATGCACAGCAACAATACCAACAATCCACAATTAATCGCATTCAAGCACAGACAGCTCGATTAACAGATTCTGCTGCACTTTATCAAGCACTGGGTGGCGGCTGGTGGAATAGAAATTTTGAAAATCCAAAACAAACTGTGACGATTACTTTTAGGAGATTTTCTCGATGAATAAACGGATGATAATCATGCTCATCGGAGTGGGAGTATTATTTGGCGGCATAGTCGCTTACAAAACATTTTCGAACATCATGATGAAACGTTTTTTTGCTTCTAAAGAAAATATTATTACTGTTTCTGCCATGACCGCTGAAGTATCTCCGTGGCAATCGCAGCAAAAATATTATGGTAGCTTACAACCTTATCAAGGTGTCAACCTTACTACAGAGGTAGCGGGATTAGTCAAAAATGTTTATTTTAAATCGGGAGCCGATGTTAAAAAAGACGAAATTATTATTCAACAAACGTCTGATACCGATACTGCCTTACTTCACTCACTTGAAGCTAACACGGCACTGGCTAAAATCACTTTACAACGCGATACTGCTCAATATGCTATTCAAGCCGTGAGCAAAGCTACACTGGATGCGGATCAGGCAAATTACAAAAGTTTAGCAGCTCAAACAGAACAACAAGCCGCAGTCGTCAGAAAAAAAACCATTCGTGCGCCTTTTGCTGGAAAACTGGGTATTGTTGAAATTCATGTAGGGCAATATTTAAATCCAGGAGATACTATCGCACCGCTTGAAGATCTCACAAAAATCTACGCGGATTTTTTCGTTCCTCAGCAAGTTGTCACAACGTTGCGAGTTGACCAACCTGTTCGACTTTCGATTGATACTTTCCCAAATCGAATTTTTGAAGGGAAAATAACGACCATCAATCCCGTTGTGGATAATAACACTCGCAATGTAAAAGTTCAGGCAACGCTTCCAAATCCTAAAAATGAACTTCTTCCCGGAATGTTTGGAACTATCATGATCGAAACAGGGGAACCACAACATTTTATCACTTTACCACAAACAGCCATCAGTTTTAATCCTTACGGTGAAGTGATTTTCACCATTCAAGAAAAAGGAAAAGATAAAAAAGGTCAAACCATCTATATCGTGTCTCAACGTTTTGTGACTACAGGTGAAACACGCGGAGACCAAGTCACTATTTTGAAAGGAATTCAAGTGGGTGATCGAGTGGTAACCAGTGGGCAGTTAAAATTGAAAAATGGTGCGCGAGTAACAATTAATAATTCTGTAGTACCAACCAATAATCCATCACCGAATACCACGGAAGAATAAAGGGTAAACAATGAAATTTACTGATCTCTATATAAAGCGCCCAGTCTTAGCAACCGTTGTTTCGTTACTTATTCTAGTACTGGGTTTACGATCCATGTTTTCATTACCCGTATTACAATTTCCTCGGACTGAAAATGCCGTCGTGACTGTTACTACAACTTATGTAGGCGCGGATACTGATGTTATTGCAGGTTTCATAACCACTCCCCTGGAAAATTCCATTGCACAAGCAAATGGCATCGATTATTTAACTTCCAATAGTTTATTAGGTCGAAGTACTATCCAAGCCTATTTAAAACTGAATTATGACTCAAATAAGGCTGTCAGTGAAATTAATACCAAAGTAAATGCCGTACTCAATCAACTACCTAAAAATTCTCAAGTACCTGTAATCACCGTCGACATTGGACAAACTATTGACGCAATGTACATGAGTTTTTACAGCGATTTTTTACCAAGAAACAAAGTGACCGATTATTTAGTACGCGTTGTTCAACCTAAACTACAAGCCGTAAATGGCGTTCAAACAGCAGAAATTTTAGGCGGAAGACAAATTGCGATGCGCATCTGGCTTGATCCGGCAAAATTATCAGCCTATCAAATAACAGCAGCAGACGTATCTGCAGCACTGGCAAATAATGATACCGTCTCCGCCATTGGCCGCACTCACGGCCAGATGATGACTGTTAATTTAAGTGCAAAAACCGATTTAAATAATGTTGAAGGATTTAAAAACCTCATCATCAAAAGCCAAAATGGCGCCATCGTAAGATTACAGGACGTTGGCGAAGTTTCGTTGGGAGCACAAAATTATGATACCAATGTTCAATTTAACAACACATCCTCGGTTTATATTGGTATCAAAGTGGCTCCGTCAGCCAATGTATTATCGGTGATATCGGATATTCGAAAAATATTTCCTGACATCGTTCGCAATCTACCTCAAGGAATAGAAGGAAAAATCGTTTATGACTCCACAAAATTTATCGACAGTTCCATACGCGAAGTAGTGAAATCCTTATTTGAAGCTCTCATCATTGTGACTGTGGTCATTTTCCTTTTTCTAGGCTCTGTACGATCAGTAATAATTCCGGTTCTTGCTATTCCATTGTCTTTGATTGGTGCATTTATGATTATGGAAATCTTGCACTTTTCAACGAACTTACTTACTTTATTAGCATTAGTATTAGCAATCGGATTAGTAGTTGACGATGCCATTATCGTTGTCGAAAATGTTCAACGCCATATGGAAAATGGCGTGCATCGATTAGAAGCCGCTTTGATGGGAGCTCGCGAATTAGCAAATCCGATCATTGCAATTTCAATCGTATTAGTTGCTGTATTTATTCCTATAGGATTCATGGGGGGATTAACGGGTGCATTATTCACTGAATTTGCATTTACCTTAGCTGGCGCTGTAGGCGTCTCAGCTATTATTGCCCTCACGCTATCACCTATGATGTGTTCACGTTTTCTGAAAGATTTCAATCACAATAGCCGACTACACGATTATATCAACAAACATTTTAATCGTCTTCATAAAAGTTATGAAAAACACCTGCATCATTCACTCGATAATTTAGCCGTGACAGCGGTGTTTGCTGCCATTATTTTTCTGAGTATCGGTTATTTATATAAAACCTCAAAAAGCGAGCTTGCTCCTCAAGAAGACCAAGGTGTTGTTATTTCACAATTAACAACTTCGCCCAACGCAACGATTGACCAAACTCAACTTTATGCAGATCAAATTTATAAAATTTATAAAACTTTCCCTGAAACTGATGCGGTATTTGCACTGATCGGTGCTTCAGGACTAAATTCAGCAATAAATGGCATGATACTAAAGCCATGGGATGAACGTAAACGTAGTTCTAATCAATTGCAACCGCTCGTACAAGAACAATTAGACAAGATTTCTGGTGGTAAAGCCGCAGCGTTTCAATTGCCATCGTTACCAGGCGCACGAGGATTGCCGATTCAATTTGTTATTCAAACGACTGAATCTTTTGATCGCTTGAATAATGTAGCACAAGATGTAATGCACCAAGCAATGAATTCTGGATTATTTTTATTCATGGATAGCGACCTCAAAATCGACCAAGCCCAATCCAATATCCTCTTTGACCGAGACAAAGCCTCACAACTTGGTTTCACAATGCAAGATATTGCAAATGCTTTGGGTTCTGCACTCAGCAGTAATTACATTAATTATTTTAATTTTAGTGGCCGTTCGTACCAAGTTATTCCACAAGTTACTCGTAATGATCGTCTTAATGATTCCCAATTATTAAATTATTATGTGACGAGCGCCAATGGCACATCGATTCCATTATCAACTATTGCAAAAGTAAAAACTGTCGTAGTTCCTGAATCACTTAATCATTTTCAGCAGTTAAATTCTGCGACGATTAGTGCGGTTGCATACCCAGGAGTCACAATGGGTACAGCCCTGGATGAATTAAAAAATAGTGCGGATGCCATTTTACCCCAAGGTTATACAATAGAATATGCGGCTCAATCACGTCAATTTAAACAAGAAGGTACCGCATTATTAATCACGTTCTTTTTCGCCATGATAATTATTTTCCTTTCATTAGCCGCACTCTTCGAAAGCTTTCGTGATCCTCTTACTGTTCTCGTTAGTGTTCCCATGTCAATTTGCGGTGCTCTGATATTTGTGAGTTTAGGGATTGGGGGCGCAACCCTCAATATCTACACTGAAGTGGGTCTTGTTACACTCATCGGACTCATCAGCAAACACGGTATTTTGATTGTTCAATTTGCCAACGACCTTCAGAAAGAAGGGAAAACCAAGCGGGAAGCCATTCAAATGGCTGCTAGTATCCGATTGCGACCTATCCTCATGACAACGACAGCCATGGTCGTGGGCGTCGTACCACTGGTCTTGGCGAGCGGCGCCGGAGCCCTCAGCCGGTTCAGCATCGGGCTAGTCATCGCCACTGGAATATCCATAGGCACCCTCTTCACCCTGTTCGTCGTCCCCGCCATGTATATGTTCTTGGCTGAAAAACACACACCTGAGACTGAGAGCACTCCTAATCCGAGTCAGGCATAAGGATTCACCCACTCTAATACCCAAGTCATCGCGAGCCACCCAAGGGTGGCTCTGACGAAGCGTGGCTATCAAGATAAATTTAGGTTGAACTCTTCTTAAGACTTCCTTAATCTAAGGACTGTAGTATGATAGTTTTGTCCAATACTTATCCGATACAGTAAGAAGAGTCACTATGAATTACAAACCGCTTCGCTATGCACTTACCGCAATTTTCTCCCTAGGCGCCATCGCATTACTGGGTATTCTCAGCTATACGGGAATGCTTTATCTGACTGGTAACGTTATAGCTAGTTTGGTATCAGCGGGCCTGGCAGTCATTATCGAAGGCGAAATATTTAAACGAAATATTTTGAGTGGCGTGAGTAAATTTTTAGAATTCGGACAATTTATTGAACGTGATAGTTACTGTAACAAACTTAAAGAACTCTCCGAGAAATATTTTGATCCTAAAAGTAAGGATTTTGATAATACTCAAAATTCCTCTTTATTAAAAGATTATTACGAGCTTCGCAAATACAAGAAAAAATTAGAACATGCGGAAAGATTGAGTGATGAACAACAAAAAGAATTAGACCGATGTGAATCCCACATAGGTGAAATTGAAGAATTTTTCATTCGATATATGAACAATCAGCTAGATAATTCTAATCCCATCGAAAAAAAATTAGAGGCAAAACTTGATCATCATTTAAAAAATGATAAGTCAATCATCCACAGCGGTTTGCAATCAAACATTTGGCGGGAAAGATTTTGGCTCTGGTTAAGCATCCCTTTCACAGTAGGCGGGGGAATCATGGCCATGTTGGTGGCCTTTGCACAATTGCCCGAAGCCTTAATAGCCCTAAACTTAACCGTTACCCCTGTTCTTACAACGTTTTTAATTTGGCCCCTGTCTATTTTAGGGGGGATAGGATTAATGCTTATCACGTACAATACCTTTGTGGAAGTGATTCACAATAAAAAATGGATCAAACATTGGGAGAATTTCAAAAAAACATTAAAAAATTCAACTAGCCCGGCCATCGCATTTCATGTTATCACAATGTTTTTAATCACGGGTTTAGCTATATTCGCAACAATCGCAACAGCAAGCACATGGTGGGTCGCCGCACAAACTGGTATTGCCTTACTTCCCTTTTTATCGACATTAACGATTCGAACACAAACGATAATTATTAGCGTAGGCGCTACACTCTTTGCATTAGGGCAAGTTGTTTTCGAATACGTGAATAGTTTAGAGTCACATGCAACATTAACCCGTGCGCAATCACATAATGGACTGACTCCAGGACAACAACAATACATCAAGAAGTTATCCACATTCCGTCAAATTTTTACTGTGCCAAGCTTCATGTTAACAAACGCTTATGAGGCCTGGGTTAAAAGACCTTGGAGCGAAAGATTCAATATATTCACCTGGATTATCACCCTCATCGAAATACCCTTTCGATTTGTGATATTCATTGGCCACCTAATTAGCATTGGCGTTACAGGCGACCGACTTGGAAATATCCATCCGGCCATTACATCGACAGTAGGTGCATTACAAGAAGCCATGACAGATTTACACTATGTGTGGAGTGGGAAATGTAATCATCACCATTACGACTTCGCTGGTTTATTTCTTAACATATGTCTTTCACCCCTTAAATTTGCTGCTGCAAGCTGGAATTGGTTTTTTGGTAAAGCTGCGTTTTCTGAATGTTGCAGAATAGCATTCAACTGGGGCAAAATTAAAGATATAAAGAAACGCGAGCCTTCGGCTGAGCTTCAACATTACGAACTCGATAAAAAAATAGCTCAAGAACAAGCCCGACTTGAGGAAGCCGCAATACTCGATGACGCTGCGGTCGAAAAATTAAATTTATGGAGTAAAGTTCGTGAGGCTACTCAAAAAGCGACACCTGTTTTAAAATCAAACGAATCAAAATCTCAAGAAAAACAATCGATATTATTCAACAAAGATGATATTGCTATTCTCGACAAACACCGATCTACGTGGTTTGGACCAGCTGTAACAAAATCTATGCAAACTGTTGAAGAAATTAAGCAAGAATTTCCTAATTTGACATTGAGTAGCGCCTAAAAACTCTGCTCTAAACATCGTGCAACATTATGCTAAGTCAGCGTGATTTTTACTGAATTTCTGTCATCGCAAGCGAAGCGACACCAACCTATCAAGCCTCCCATTAATCTCTGAAGCGAATAGCTGTCAGGATGATAGCGAGACGGGCCATGAATGGCCCATTGAGCGAAAGAGATTAATGGGAGGCTTGATAGGGTGATGCTTTAAAGACTCTAGTAATTAGCCATAAACAACTATCGCTCCTGCGGTTGACACATCATGCACAACGTCATCACCGTGCTGTTGTGGTTTATGGATCAACATACCACCTACTCGATCAAAATAGGCTCT
>JAKORL010000205.1 GCA_029777855.1 Pseudomonadota bacterium | reverse complement strand
GTTTCAAAATCTTTTTAATAAGGTTATTTATCAATTCGGACACACTTTTACTACATACAATCAAGACTTAGAAACGTTAATGGTAAAGGGTTATGGCGAAAATCCATACATTAACGCTATGATTAACCAAATGGCGGTAAAGAGTACTTCCGTGCCATTTTATATTAAAAATGTATCTGATGAGGGAGCGATGAAAAGAATAAAAAGCTACCCTATTGAAATGACCTACCAGCAAAAGCAAGCCGTCAAAAAACTCAAATCAATTGCTTACGAAACCGATTCGGAAATGCCAATGCCGCTCGATAGGCCAAATCCGGTGCAGACTTGGCATGACCTTATTTTCTTATACAAAGTGTATTTAAAGGTTTGCGGAAATGTTTATTTTTATTTTATGTCGCCTGAGGATGGAATGAATAAAGGCATCCCATTGCAAGTTTATATGTTGCCAGCTCAGTACGTTGATATAGTGCTTAAGCCAAATGCAAATTTAATAAGCGTTGAAAGCCCTATTGATTACTACATACTCAAGCAAGGCAATCAATATATAAAGTTTCCAGAGCAGTCTATAATTCATATCAAGCGACCAAATCCAATGTTTGACTTTTCGGGTTCTCATTTGTACGGACGAAGTGAACTCATGGCGGCCATTAGAAACATTAACAGTTCTAATAGCGGAATTGATTTAAATGTTAAAACACTTCAAAACGGGGGGGCTTACGGTTTTATTCACGCTGGAGATGGTCAAACACCGCTAACATCCGAACAAGCAAAAGAATTAAAAGATAGACTTGTCGAAATGGATAACAGCGAGGCCAAGTTGTCAAATATTGCAGGAGCAAGCGCAAAACTAGGGTTCACTCGCATTTCGCTCACTACTGACGAAATGAAACCATTTGATTACCTCAACAACGATAAAAGAATACTAGCCGATTGTTTGTCTTGGCCTACTGAATTGCTTAGCGAAGAACGTAGAGGAACTGGATTCAACGTTGACGGAAAGATTGAGGCTAAAAAACAAGCTATAACTGACAATATTAAGCCGGATTTGGATTTGTTAGCATCTTATTTAAACCCTCTATTTATTCGCAAATTTAAAGGTTACGAAAAAGCAGAACTTGAATTTGATATATCTGAATTACCTGAAATGCAGCCAGATATGGTAAATATGGCCAAATGGGTGAATGAAGTACCTCTAACATTAAACGAGCGCAGGGATGTATTCGATTATGAAGAAATAGACGACGAAATGATGAATCAGATTTACATACCTAACAACTTGGTTAATCTGAATGACCCAAATATTGTTGATTTGCAAAATCCTG
>JAKORL010000204.1 GCA_029777855.1 Pseudomonadota bacterium | reverse complement strand
TTCTTTTTTTGACGCTGCGCTTGATCGCGCAGTTTTGTTCACCGAAGGTGGAATAGATGTTTTTGTGCGTGAAGAAAACATTTTGGGTGCAGTAGGAACTGCGTCAGATGATCCTCGAGGGGATTTCGTCCACCCTTTAACCGCCGATTGAGAGCTTGATAAATCGAGAGGCGTTTTGGCGGCAACTGCGCTTTGTCTTTGTGGAGCTGGTTTAGGAGTAGATGACAGCAAGGGCTTCTGATCATAATCAGCCTCCGAGTCGTCAAACTCATCAAATTCTCCAGATAGACGTTTGGGTTTGAAAGAGCCTTTTGCGGTAACTCCTGGGGTGGATCCTGTAGAGCTTGTTTCGTTTATTGGAGCAGGTGCGGCAGTCGATTGTTTGCTCGCACCTGCCTTCTTAGGGGCCAAACTAGGCTTTTTGGGAGGGAGTGCCGGTGGGACTGCTTTTGCGGGCGATTGACCTTGCTTTTGATCATCCCCATTGTTGAAACTTTTCTGCATTATACCCACTCCTATTCAAACTGTTATCGTACTAAACCCAGCTATTTACAGAATCAGATGCTGGGGCGAAGTGCGTGAATCTTAACATAATCTTAAGAAAAATGGAACCCGTGAAGGGTGCGCGAAATGGGCATTGTCGGTGTAGTGTAAATAGGGCAAATGAGCTGAATTTATAGGGAATTAACTGAATTTGCCTGGGTGGGTATAAAAAGTTTGTATGTTTAATTTTGATGAAAACGTTGATTGATGATAGGTCTATTCTAGTTTATTAGATGTTTCATTGTGATAGACGGAAGGCGCAACTTCAGGAAGCTGCTGAGTTGATGAGGAAGGTCTATGAAATGTAGGTGAGATAGTGGGTGAGAGAGGGTGTTGCCAGAAAGATTTGAGGATGCGACGCAAGGTATTGGCTTCATTTGCGCAAAGGCCTTTTATATAGATAACGTTATCTATAAAGGTGACACGTTGTTCGTTGCGTTGAGTTTTGTCTTGGATGGATATTTTTTCGAAAAAAGCACTGAGTAAATCGAATAATGTTTTGCCGGTGGGGCGGTTGGCGCAGATAGTTTCATGCCATGCGTGGTTGCTGCTAAGATCAATGTCGAGTTCTGAACGTTCAATAGCTTCTGGTGTAGTAATTTTAACAATAATTTCACCTTCGGTGAGTAGGGTGATTTCAATGTTTTCAGGGTGATCATGTTCTAACTGTAATTCAAGTATGTGGAATTTATTTCGACGCATTTCAAGTACTGGTTTTTCCTGGCCGTGTTGTGAAAGCGTCAAGGTATCATTTTGGCAGCATAACAGAGGCTGCTTAATGATTTTTTGGCCCGATAAATATTTATCAGTTAATTTCAGTGAGTGTTTGTCATAAGTTCCTATGCCAGAAATTAAAATTTCGTCAGCACTCGATGGAACGCAAGTAAAAGATCGAATATTCTCTGGTGTGATAGTGAAATCAGCATTGATAATGGTGATTTTACACGTTTCAATATTAATGATGGAGAGTGAGTGTTGAGTGATCGTTTTTTTGAGATTGCCAAACCCAATGATTGTTTGATGAGGGGCTTCGCCATTGCAAATAAGGAGTTCTTTTTTATTGAGAAAACAGAGTGGTTTAATTAATCGTGTGCTAAAACTTTGAGTGTATAGAGTGATCCCATTTTGAAAATTGATCACAGTTAATTTAGACCCAGATCGATCAGTGGCGCAGAATGCTACGAGGTTGTTCGGTCCTTTAATCAGTGGATGTAATGTTTGAGAGTCTAATACTTTGTGTTTTATGATCCATTGCCCATATCGTAGAGAAATAATGTACAAATGATCTGAATGCAAGGCAAAAGTATTATCAGAGAGTGCCAGGATTTCCCCAGAATATAAAGTGACAAATGGAATGTTGAGTCTAATTGAGTGCTGAGAAATTGTATCAATCATATGTAATTGATTACTACGATCTGAGACAATGATAGTGCCATTTGGCATCATGGTACTGCTTACAGCATCAATCATAGCGTGGAGGCTAACGCAATCTCCTGTAAAATTATCCTTATGACGGTCAGACAGTGTCCCGAATGAAGTGTAATCTTTTAAATTCGTACGTTGTGGTGTTCGAATACCGTATACTGCTAAAGCTTGGCCTCGTGATTTAGCTGCTTTTTTTTGCCCAATTGCGAAAATATTGCCACTAGGAAGTTCTTCGAGTGCACAAACGCTGGTCAAACCTATGTCCCATTCATATTCACTACCTTGGGTACGCTTTTCTCTTTTTGGCCCTGGCTCAATAATTCGAGGGACAGGATTAAATCCTAAAATGAATTTCAATTTGGCCACTTGAGACAATCGGTTGGCATTTAAAAAATTGATTTCAGTTATTTTGATGGTATTTACAGATAATCTTAACCATTGAGTAATTTGATCTAAATGGTGATCCTCGATCAATTCATGAAAAAATAATTGGCCGCTTTGTATCATAATTTCGAAAGTGTTTTGGCAAAATCGATTTTGCAATAGAGAAAAAGAAACTAAAGATCGAGCGTTAAAGGGGCGAGTATTAACATGAGAAATTTTCTGTAGAAATGGTGAGGCCTCGATAATGGCCTCAATACATTCGGGTTTAAGTGATTCACAATCATTAAGATGTAAGGATCTGAGAGGGCGTTCTTCTTCTAAAGGACTCATTAATGAGGCATCTTTTGTGTAGCGGTATGTAATCTCTGCAAGTTTTTTACAGCCGGTAAAATCAATATGAACTAAGCGTGAATTAACAAGCTGAGGTGATCTCAGTTGATGATTATTTTGAGCTTCTAAATGGGTTAGTGAAGCAAGACGTGAGCTATCATACTCAAAATGAGTAATATCTGTATTGTTGATAATTAACCGGGAAATTGATGGGGAATAATCTTCAAGTAATGTGAATAGTGATTTTCCAAGTACATTATGAATGCCTTTACAGTTAACTAACTCGAGTTTTTCTAAACGAGGTGAATGTTGAAGAAATTTTTTCAGATCTTCCAATGTTAGTTCAGGGCAATTGTAGAAACCGAGATCGGATAACTGAAATTGACATTCTTTCATGATGCTGATAAGAGCATTAAGCATAGTTCGATTGCTTTTTTTATCATCACTCCATTGCACGCAGCGAATGAAGTTTTCGAAAGCTTTTACCGTTCTAAATGTTTTTTTAGTAGGGATATTATCAATATCAACCTTGTGAACAACAGTAACCACCTCAGTGGCTTTTTTCTTTGAAAGATGATAGAACTCTATAAGAGCCTCAACGGAATTGCAGAAATGCCCGCCCATAAATTTTGTGAAAACATTTTTTGATGAGCAATCGACCACATCTTTTTGTGTGGATGAGGTTTTTTGATTTCCATCATTGACAAGTAAATATTGTTGGCAAGTCGATAACCCAGTATTCTGTTTGGATATTTTGTTATAAAGTTGATAAAGCTCTGGACATGCCTCTCGAAAGATGTCTTTAGGATAAATTACAGAGCGAGATTTTAGATACAGGTGCATCGCTATTTTAACATACAGTTCGTACAGTTCTGAAAACGCCCGTTTTTCTAATGGGCAATCAATTAAGGTGAATTGTTCATTACTGCTTTTGATCAATCCAAAAACACTTTTCTTACCGTGTTGATCTTGTGTTTTATCTTCTTGTTCTGGTTTCTCGAGTTTTTCTAAGGCTTGTCGTAAAGAAGCGGGGAGTGGATTTTTTTTATCGCGTTCGATCATTTCAGCCGTAGTATAAGTGACACCTTTACATAGTGCGTCTCGAGGAAATAGTTTGAGCAGGAGTTGTTCTTCGTTCATTACTTCATGAAAGATATCATCGAAAAAAAGGCCCGCATTTTCTCTGATTAGCATTTCAGCATCAGCTTGATTAAGCGCTATATCAGGTAATTGTTTTCCATTGGCGCAAATGATAGTAATGATGGCATCGGGATCGAGCGGAATTTCTTCAAAAGCTCTAGTTAAGTAAAAAATATCTTTATTGAGAATTTTTTTCTGATCCCCATCCCAAAATACTCTAGGTACTAACGCTCTATCAGGATCTATATTTTTGAATTGTTTTCCATTTGGATGATTCGCTATTTTATATTGATCTGCATGGCCATCTTCTTGGGAGCTTAAAATAGTTATAACTGTCTGCAAACTAAATACGTATCTATCCAGGGTTTGAAGTAGTTCTTGGGATTTTTTAGGATTGTTGTCAACATGATTAAATGACTCTCCAAAAACGGTATTCTCTATCAGTAAGGGTAATGCTCGTTGCCCATCGAATGTATTTGATCGCCATACTTCAGAATACGTAGTAGGACAACCTAGACGTTCATTAAATAATTCATAAAGGCGTTGAATGAGTGGAAATTCTGGAATAAATTTTACATGTAGAGGGAAAGGATAAACGTGTTTACGTTCAGCCATTATAAATAAGGCTTTATACTCAAGCTGCTTTTTTTCTACTATTTCTTTATGCGATAATTTCTTTTTTGACTTAACATACTTCCAAAGCTTGGGGAATTCTAAGTCTGAATTATTGATCAATGACTCTTGTTGTATCTGCCCGCTTGGGTCGATGACGGCATATTTTCCATCTTCAGATATATAGACTTTATTCGGTTGTACATTATTAAGATCGTTTTTACCCAGCTTTGACCAAAGGCAAAATTCGTAGGATTCTTTGGCCAGTGGTATTACGATATGTGCGCCACTACTCAGGCTGTTGGTACGTTTAATTTCGCATTTTTCATCGAATATTTGATTCCATACGCTTGGTAAAAAATACCGCTTATCGGATCGAATACCTTGCATTATGCAATGTGATGGATGTTGATCGTCAGGATGTGGCGTCGAGAATTCGTTAATCGCGTAGGTCACAGCAAAACGGGGATGGTTTTTTAGCAGTTCCACACACTCTTTAAACTGTTCATGATCTTTGTAATGCTCTGCAAATAGTAAAGCAGCATCCATATCAACAAAATCAGTAGCACCATTCTGAAGAAGAGCCAGTACCACAGCAGGATTATCGCAATCAATGGCGTAATCAATGGGGGTTCCAATAATATGACTTGTCTGACTAGAGGACGGCGAATTATTTTTTTTCTGATAACGAGATCGTTGATTAAGGTTAATACGGTGACTCTTCAATAATAGGATGATTTCACACGAAAATTTTGTATTACGAGGGTCTGCATTCTCGATGAAATGCATGATGGGGGATAGATTTTGTTCGTCAAGCTGATCTGGATTGCATTTGGCATCTAAGCAAATTTTAAGTGTGCTAACAACATTTATTCCGGGATTTTTTCTATGATTGCGTAATAAGGTATGTAGTATTGCTTCTCCGGACTTATGTACTTTATTGAGTAAAATATTATTTTTTAAAAAAAGCAATATGACGCCAGGTAATGCTGATTCAGCTGCTAGAGTCAGTAAATGCTCGCGTTGATCCTCCGAAAAGCAATTTATTTTCACGAAAGGAAACTCAAGTCCTATTCGATTAAGATAATGGAGTAGCGTAGATATTTTTCCAGTTTTGTAATATTTACCTGTAAAATCGATGCCCTGTATAAATTCTGCAATAGCTTGTTCTATTGGTAAGGTTGCATTGGTAATATGATCACCCGATTTATGGTGATGTTTTTCGAGTAGATCATAGAGAGAGATATTCCCTAGCTCTGGAATTTTGCATTCTTTTCTGAGAGTTTCCATGCTAGGCAAAGGATTTTCTGGGGGAGTTTCGGCTACTTTCTGTTTGGCAAATATTATATTATATTGTGTAATAGCATCCATATAATCAGGATTAAATTTATCCCCCATTATTTCGGTCACAATTTGGGTGATTTTCCCACCAAGAAATGCTTGTTCAAAGCTAGGCGCTTGTTTAGATGCTATGAAGTCGAGTGCATCCAGTATCCCTCTAAACAAGTTATCAGGGTCGATTTTTGGGAAACAGACTCTTTCGAGATACGCTGCATTTGCAGGACGCATAGTTTTATAAGCTTGAAGGTGAGTAAGTAAAGGATTTGCCAACATCGCCTGCTCTAGCTGTTCATAAGATTCTAGCATGCCCGGTAAACGATCCGGTGTTAGTGTCTGAGGGATTCTCAGTGAAGTATCTGGATTATAGGGTATTTTCGTTCGATTTTTGAGCACAGCCTCTATATTATCTTCCATCTCGTGAGTTTCGTTAGCTTTTTTTTCAAAAACGTCTTTTTTCGTAATTAATCGTCTTTTGATGTTATTTCGTTTTTGCTGATCAAATTGGTATAATAAAACACACCAATCCAAGAGATAGTTTAGGGGTGTGTGAGTCAAGAATTCATCTCTAAATTCTGGGTCAATAGATTCTTTGAAGTGTGGTAAGAGATAAAGTAGACATTTTGTTGTAGAAAAGTGAGCTGAGCTCCCATCTTGTTCATTTGCTAAACGCGTCACTGGATATTCTAGTGCATTATCGCAATCGAATGTACATAAGAAACGTTTTATAAATCGTAAATTAGATGCTGTTAGATCAGATGGATCGATAGGCATATTAGAAACGCAAAATCTTGAATAAAGTGATTTGTTTATTTCAAGTAAAACATTTTCAAATTCATCATAAGCTTTTTCAGGTGTATAATTTATTATTACTTCGTGTAGTACGTGGGGGAATTTCGATAATGAATTGGCGAGAGAATTTTGAAAAAATTCAGGTTTGTCTTTGATAAAAGCATGAAATGTTCCTGGAAATGCCTGGATAAGTAGGTGTAGTGCTTTAGGTGTTTCACTTAACAGTTGATGCCAAACTTGCTTTTTTCCCTCTTTCAGTTTATTTAGCATTTCTGAATCTATGGTTTGAATCGTTTCAAATAAGGTAGGTCTTTCAACTAATGCTTTAGCTACAAGATCTGATTGTAGGAATAATTTGATAAATGAATCAATAAAAGTATCTGAATGCAATACAAGAGAAGCGGGCCAATGATCGAAATTTATAAGTGGTCTTAATTTCATTTTTTCATTTGTTTCTTCTTTAGATAGATGTTTTGCTTTAATGTTGAGTATGTATGCTTCATCTTGAAGGTAAATTTCTTCCAGTGCTCTGAGGTGAGTTAGAAGCTCTTCTCGAGTAATGTAGGATTTCCAAGATTTCAGTGCGGCGAGCGCTTGCAGGACTAAGTGAAAATCATTTCCTTCGAAACGATAGCCCACTTGTACCATTCGTTCTTGTTTCTTTTGATTGAAATAGTCTGCAACTAAAGCTTCCAGATTAGGATTTTGAGCGGCTTCTTGATTAATGGGGCCATGTAAGAGTTTAATGGATTCTGATGGAGCTGAAACGAGTACGGGTTGATTTTCTTCTGTATAAAGAATAGGGCAATGGAGTTGATACCATGAGCCAATCGATTTTTCTGCTTCTGGGTCATTATAATCAGATCCTGTGGGATTTGCTTTCAGTGCTAAATCTTCAAGAATGCTTACGGCGCGGGTACCTTCTGCTGGTCCTCTCACGACCTTGGCGTCTCGGTTGCGGCTAATCATGTAAAGGGCTTTTTCACCAGGCGTTGAAAAAGCACCTTTGTTGAGTACACAGGCATCGAAGCTATCACCAAAGACATAGGCTTCTTCAGTAGCCAATATGGCTAAGCGATCATGAGGGTTCTGTGCGCGAAGAATTTCTTCTCGTCCTTCAATATAGTAATCGCATAACTTTTTAATAGGCTCATAAAATCGGAGTAGATTTTTTTTTTCACCCGCGTCTTCAAATTTAAATTCACCTAAAAGATTTTGAAGATGATAAATCAGCTCATTTAAATTTTTTAATAGTGGATGGCTTAGATCGATAGTCAGTTCTGTAGCAAGCTGATGTAACATGGCATCGGTGAATAAATCGCAAATGGGTACTAACTCCAATAACTCTAAATCTTTCATCGCCTGTGTGTATACACCAAATGCTTTTAAATCGTAGAGCGCAGAATAAATTTCTGCCCGTGCAATAATACAAATCGCAGGTTTTCCTTGAAGTGATTTCATTCGTTCTTGAAGTAATTGACGGGCAGTATAAACACGATCCAATAAATTGAGTATTTTTACCGGTTGATCAAGTTGCAGCGTTTGATTATCTTGTGTTTCAGGTTGCTTGCGAGGAGAGAGATTCGAAAAGAGTCCTTTTCTCGGAGAAGTTGCTCCAGATACGCGCGGTGATTTTTCAGAGCGGGGTGATTGGAGTGTTTGTTTTGTGGAGGAACGTCCATCTGATGATGTGTTGGTATCAGATTTTCCACTGCCTGTGTTTTTGCGTGGTGAAAATAGTCCTTTTCTCACAGTTTTTCCCTAGAATAAATACTTGGTTTCACAAATTGAATAATGTCTGTGAAATAGTTTGACGAAACTAATCTTAATCGTCAATCATTTTTTAAGGTTTTCTTTTACATAAATTTTTCTGTATTACATAGGGATGGCAAATTTCCTACAAGATATCGAGATTTTGGCAATTTATAAAACATCACATAATATGTATAATTGTCGTAATTAAAGCTTTAATTCGGAATAAAATTAATATTTCCTTAAGGATTAAGTCAGGTGTTGAGGCTAATGGTTGTGTGACAAACTCTGATAGTTTCAATAAAGACATATAATTTTTTATTAGTAGAATTAATTGTAGAGGTAGGTGATAAGCATGAAAAAAAGTAAATGGGATTTGACACAAGTTGAACGAAAGCAGGTTGTTAGCGCTGATTTTTTAGCCCCTCTTATTCGTGATGTGATTCTAGTTGCCTTCGAATTTCTCAGTAATAAAGACTTGAGAAATATTGCTTTAGTTAATAAAAAAGCATATACCTTATCCAAGATTGCACGACTAAAACGTTTTCAAAACGACCTTGAGTCTAGCCAGCTGTGGCGTTGTCTGTGTTCTCTTTACTTGGGGTTGCCTGGAAACGAACTAAATAGTTTCGTTTCTTATCTGCAAAATTCGTTAGCTCCGACATTTTATTTAGATGATACTTTTTTAATAAATACAACCAATATTAATCAGTATTTTATCCATTGGGATAGAGGTTTTAATGGAATTTTTAAAAGTTTGGGATTTTCAATTGAAAATCCCAATAAGGTACATAATAAAATCGGTGAATTATTACGTTTGTTGGTCGAAAATAATGATGCAGGTGACCCGCAGTCATGTTCGACACTTAATCAACTAATAAACTTATCAGCTGATAGTAATAGATTATTAGCTTGGAAACGGTACTATGACCTCGATCGTATATTTTCAACAATGATGCTATTTACGGCTTTGAACAATATGCCCGAAAATCAGAGGTTACATTTTTTGATTTTTTCTCCTCTAAATCGTACATTAAGTGGAAATGCTTTGCTTAAATTAGATAGCACTTTTTCAGGGTTATTCACAGAAATGCTATCTGATTTGGTACGCTTGGTTGATATAAAAGGTAAAACATGCGAAGAAAATATAGAATTGATGGCCATTGAAAAAATTATTCAGAACCTATCTGAGGTCGATTTTATTAAATACCTAAATATCGTTCAGCATCGTTATACACCAAGAGAATGTTATGAGATAAATCTTAAAATCTTAAAAATGAGTATCGATGGTCGTTGCAAAGCTCTCTCTGATAAGATTGATGGTAAGTTTATAGTCAAAACAGTAAATAATTATTACGCGGGAGAATATTTCGAGTCATATATTCTTGAAATTATTCTCATGTTGCTTCTCGATGTAAGCTATATCAGAAACATTAACAATCGAGATAAGGCATTGCTCTTGAGTAACATTAAAATTAAGGATTTGATCGGTATTCTCAGGAAAAAAGTAGAATTACATTCTACATTTAATTTTAGTCTTTTAAAAGATATAGTGGAGAATGTTGCGCAAAAAAATTCAGATAAGTCCGCCTTAGTTTGTGTATGTCTTATCGAAAATACTATTGTAAGTAATTTCAATCAGGAACAAGTTATCAATTTAATGCGGTATCTAAATTCATCAGACTTCGAAATTGTTTTATCTGATAGGAAATGTATGGTTAGCTCGACTCTAAATAAATACGATTTTGCTAAAAGAATTATAACCGATAACAAATTTATCAATCATGTTCGTGTTCTTTTCAAAAATCCCTATTATGGAAAGGTTATCGCCAGTAATAATTATGCTTTTATTGACATAATGATAGATGAATTAATAAATAGACTCTCGCGTAACGATATTGTTGAAATTGCTTTGGCCCATCCGTGTATAGGTCTCTATGCTCTTAAAGACCGTGTCAAATCTATGTCTACTCATGAACTTGTTGTTGTCGAAAATTATTTCGCACGACGTATTCACTCAATGTTTCAGCGTGATTTATATAATCTTTGTAAAAAAGAGAGAGCAGATAGGTCTTCAATTATGGCAACTGATAGATATGTCTATTCTTATAACGGTAAATTACAAAAAAAATCTACCTATGTTAATTGGGGCCTTTTCTTGAATTTACTGTACCTTCTTGTTTTAACGGCAATTTTCTTATTATTGGTTTATTCTTTTTTTGCTGTAGCCTATTTCGCGTTTAATAAGTTAAACTTAACACGCATCGAAAGCAAAAGTTTTGGTTCTCTTTTAGGTTTTATTTTGTTTTTGGCCTATATAGACTATGAGGTAATAAAAAATGTCTGGTCTAAAACCAATTTTAGAATTACTAAAACGATGTATGAAGATCCGCCGATGTTGGATCAGTCTCGGGAGCCTAAATATTGTTTTGTTCCTAGAGAACAGATACAAGATAATCATGACATTGATAATAATCGACTCATAAATAATACTCAATCCCCTAAAGATACAAAATTTGTGAGTGAGCAAAAACAAATAGGTCAAGGCACTAACCCTGAGAAGGATACTTTAATGTGGGGCCTTTCTGTAATTCAAATAATATGTGTTTTTGGCACCATATTAGGCGTTTTGTTAGCAGGGGCTGGGTTAGGTTCAGCGCTCGGTATTAGTATTATGGTTTCTGCCGTGGATTTTTTATTTTCTTATTCAACGTTAGGAAGTGCATTTACCGCGGCTTTAGTTGGAGCTGTAATATATATAACTTCTGTTACTACTTGGATAATCTCAAATTCTATCCAACAAGTTCCCGAAAAAGCTGTTCCAAAAATACAAACAAATTATGTATGTTATGAAGACTATAAGCCTCAACAAGAAAGATTATCGCTAAACAGGTTTTGCTTAAATTACCAAAATTCTGTGGGGAACTCCTTTAAAGCTAAGCAGTATCCAAAATCTCCAGAAATAATGCCTGTGGATACTTGCAACGAAAACATCGATGACGTTTTAGTATTCAAGTTCTAGTTTAG
The DNA here is from genome assembly GCA_029777855.1 of Pseudomonadota bacterium. Taxonomy (GTDB): domain Bacteria; phylum Pseudomonadota; class Gammaproteobacteria; order JAIEPX01; family JAIEPX01; genus JAIEPX01. Next base: position 3,267 of record JAKORL010000204.1, on the reverse strand, counting down.
CAAGTTAGTAGTGTCTATTTAGTTAGTCCCTTCCCGCTTTTTTACGCTCGTGTTCTTTAAGCAATTTTTTGCGGAGTCGAATACTTTGAGGGGTGACTTCCACGAGTTCGTCGTCGTTGATATATTCCAACGCTTGTTCAAGTGTTAGACGAAGTGGTGGAGTGAGAATGATATTTTCGTCGCTGCCGGATGCGCGAATATTGGTGAGTTGTTTGGCACGGATGACGTTGACAACGAGATCATTGGAGCGCGTATGAAATCCTACGATCATGCCTTCGTAAACTTCTATTTGCGGGCCTATGCAAAGTTTTCCACGATCTTCAAGATTCCAAAGTGAATAGGCAGTTGCTTTACCTGCGGCATTTGAAATTAATGCACCGCTGCGACGAGCGCCTATTTCTTGATCAACGACAGGGCCGAAGTGATCAAAAATGTGATACATTAATCCTGTTCCTGAAGTTTGGGTCAGAAATTCTGTGTGAAATCCGATGAGCCCTCGTGTAGGAATAATATAATCTAATCGAATGCGTCCTTTTCCATCGGGTACCATATTTTTTATTTTACCTTTACGTTCGGCTAATCCTTCCATAATGGTGCCTTGATGTTGTTCTTCAATATCGACTGTTACAGATTCGTAAGGTTCGCATCGTTCACCGTTAATTTCTTTGATAATGACTTGAGGTCGTGAAACAGCTAATTCATAACCTTCACGTCGCATGGTTTCAATCAAAATTGAAAGATGTAATTCTCCGCGGCCTGCGCATTTAAATTTATCAGGATCTTCTGTGTTGTCGACACGTAGTGCGACATTGTGAATTAATTCTTGTTCGAGTCGAGCTAAAATTTGTCGGCTGGTAAGGTATTTTCCATCGCGTCCCGCAAAGGGTGAGGTATTAACTTGCAATGTCATTGTGACAGTGGGTTCGTCTACAGTGAGCGGAGTTAGTGCTTCGACAGTGGCAGGATCGCAGAGCGTATCTGAAATTCGTAAATTATCGATGCCCGTAATCGCGATGATATCACCAGCATTAGCTTCATCTTCGGGTTTTCTTTCTAAACCTAAATAGGCGAGGACTTGTAGAATTTTTCCGTTTCGAGTATTGCCGTCACGATCGATGATGGTGACATTCATATTAGGACGTACTTTTCCACGGGTAATTCGTCCTATTCCAATCGCACCGACATAACTGGAGTAATCCAGCTGACTGATTTGCATTTGGAAGGGACCTTCGATATTAACATTGGGTGGTGAAACAGATTTCACAATGGTTTCAAATAGCGGTGTCATATCGGTGGCAAGATTTTCTATATCTAGACCCGCATAACCTTTTAAAGCAGAGGCATAAACAATAGGAAAATCGAGTTGTTCATCGGTTGCACCTAAATTAACAAACAGATCGAACACTTGATCGACGACCCAATCAGGTCGAGCACCAGGACGATCAACTTTGTTGACAACGACGATGGGTTTTAAGCCATGTTGAAATGCTTTTTGTGTGACAAATCGTGTTTGAGGCATAGGGCCGTCGACTGCGTCGACTAGTAATAATACAGAATCTACCATCGATAATACGCGTTCAACTTCACCACCAAAATCGGCGTGGCCTGGTGTGTCGACAATATTAATTCGATAATCGCGCCAACGAATGGCGGTGTTTTTTGCTAATATGGTGATGCCGCGTTCTTGTTCCAATTCATTGGAATCCATCACGCGCTCAACAACGACTTTTTGTTGTGAAAAAGTTCCCGATTGCTGTAATAGTTTATCTACAAGCGTTGTTTTGCCATGGTCAATGTGTGCGATGATGGCTATATTACGTAATTGTTCTGTCATGAAAAATCTCTACTTTACATAAAGGGCGTGATTATCAAATAATTTCACGGGCATTAGGAGACCGGCAAAAATACCTTATTTGAACTATAATTACCAGTGTAGAGTGTTATAAGAAAAAACGAATGAGTACAAAACGAGCACATTTGTGCTTTGGTAGCATACGTTAGGTCGGCAATTCCACTGTAAAGAGTGGTTTGCTGAAGGTGAGGTAGACATGGGTAATATATTAGAACCAAAAGAGTCTGTGGTTGCGGAATGGTATGATATTGTACGCGAAGCTGAAGTTACATCGGGACTGGAATTAAGTGAAGAATTAGAAAATTATTTAGTACACTTGCTCTTATGTTATATGGACAAACCTGAAATTGCAGATGCGGTGTTAAGTTTAGACTATTTACGAGCCGAACAACATTTTTCTGTTACTCCTTACAATGAGCTTCGCCAAGTTGGTGATCAGTGTTTATTGTATTCCGGTTTATTTCCTGAACGGGCAGAGCGTCGAAGATTAAAGATCAGTTATTTTGTTGAACTAGGACAGCTTTCTTACCAATCCGCTGCGAAAAAGGCGGTTAAGGAATCTGACTTATCATCGCTATTTAGGCATTTGAGTCAGCGATTTGTTCGATTGATGGATATTCTGCAGAGTATGCGCTCATTGCCAGGAGCTGATCATCAGTTGTCACTCTTGCTCGCTGTTGATTTGTGGCACGACACGCGCAGTGAAATAGCTCGTAAGATCATTATGGCGCATACAGATGGATTTCTTGTCAGGGAATTTCCGAAACGCTAATTGAGTTGTAATGTCCATAGATTCTTTATATGCTATCCAAAACGCACGTACAGGATAGTTGTAATGTCGATAAAAAACCCTTCAGTCCTTGAGATTTCATATAAAGATCCTTTGGAAATATTTGCTCCGTTTGCGGACAAATCGGGTTCAGTGTTTCTCGATAGTGCCAAAAAATCAACAGATCTTGGACGGTATAGTTATGTTGCTGTAGAGCCATTTTTAACTTTTCAGTGTCAAAATGGAAAAATTAAAATAAATGAAAAAGAGACTGATGGTAATCCTTGGGAATTGTTGCAATTATTACTGACATTATTTAAGACGGAACCTATTTCTGGAATTCCAATTTTACAAGGTGGTGTAGTGGGATATTTTTCTTACGATGCCAGTCGATATTTGGAGACGCTTCCGGATAATACTGTCGATGATTTTGCATTTCCTGATATGTCATTTGGTTTTTATGATGTGATTCTAAGTTTTGATCATGAATTAAAAAAAGCCTGGATTGTTTCGACAGGATTTCCTGAGTTTATTTCTGAACGACGTTTGGAACGTGCAGAACAAAGAATACAGAGTTGGCAGCAGCGAATTAATTCTATATCAGCATTAGGTCCGCTTTCGTCTGTTTATTGCTCTGCAGAAAAGA
>JAKORL010000203.1 GCA_029777855.1 Pseudomonadota bacterium | reverse complement strand
ATACGGGGCTGAAAATCATGCATAGGAAGACTTCCTCGAAAGAGATGAAACTATCCCTAATACGCATCAAAGCGATTATCATTAAAGAATTCTATCAAATTTTGCGCGATTGGAGCAGCCTTCTCATTGGTTTCATCTTGCCGCTCGTCCTTCTTTTTATCTATGGCTTTGGAGTCTCTCTTGATTTAAATCATTTGAGACTTGGCCTCGTGATGCAAGATGCCACCCCCGATGCACAAAGTTTTGCCCAAACGCTTTCAGGCTCTCCTTACTTCGATATCACCATGGCTCGCGATACTCGCGAATTGATCGAACCGATTGTCCGAGGCGAGATCAGAGGATTCGTTGTCATCCCTTCCTATTTTTCTGCCTTTAATAATAAACCAGATACCATAGCCCCAATTCAAGTGATCGGCGATGGAAGCGAACCCAATACAGCAAGCTTTGTTCAAAATTATGTCAATGGCGCCTGGCAAGTATGGTTGCAGCAGCAAGTAATAGACCGTAATTTAAAAGGCCTACCCCTAACAACATTAGATGTACGCTACTGGTATAATGAAGAATTGGCAAGCAGGAATTTCTTAATCCCAGGTTCCATAGCCCTAATTATGACTCTTATTGGTACATTGTTAACAGCCTTAGTTGTTTCTCGCGAGTGGGAAAGAGGGACCATGGAAGCATTAATGTCAACTCCTGCCACAATTGCAGAAATTCTGATTGGAAAACTCATCCCCTATTTCGTTTTGGGCATGTGTTCCATGTTGATGTGCACCTTTGTGGCTGTAGGATTTTACAATGTACCCCTTCGTGGTTCATGGATATTGTTAACATTGACGACAGCCGTCTATCTTTTTGCCGCTCTTGGTTTGGGATTGCTCATTTCAACCAGAGCACGCAATCAATTTGTCGCTGCCCAAGCTTCTCAGATCGCAGCGTTTTTACCTGCATTTATACTCTCAGGATTCATTTTTGAAATCTCCAGCATGCCTCTCCCTATTCAAATAATCACTTACATTATTCCTGCACGTTATTTTGTAAATAGCCTTCAAACAATTTTTCTGGTTGGCGACGTATGGTCTTTGTTGCTTTTTAATTTAATTCCAATAATGGCTGCAGGATTGATTTTGTTTGCCATTACTAATCGCATTTCGGTAAAAAGGTTGGATTAAAATGATTGGACGAATTCTTGCCCTTCTTATTAAAGAATTTCATGCGATTTGGAGAGATAAAAAAACACGCTATGTGCTAATTGTTCCTCCCCTTATCCAATTGTTTATTTTTTCCTTCGCTGCCACGTTAGATGTTAGAAATGTCACTATCGGCATT
>JAKORL010000202.1 GCA_029777855.1 Pseudomonadota bacterium | reverse complement strand
AGAAATATTTTCAAGACTTGAGATTATTTCCCCTATCAACCATCTCATCCAAATTACAAACTATTTTAAAGCTAAATTTCAGCGTTAGTTCGTAGGAAGTTCGGCGAAAAGTTAGAAAATGCTAATTAACTCATTGATCGTGTTAGTTTTTTTCAAACAAAAATGTATTTCTATACATATCAGGTTCTACATAGGTTCGTTTTGAGGTTCGCGAGACAGTGACATACAAAAATTTACTTAGAAATCTTCGACTTTTAGAACTATAATCCGCCGGTGGGTGGTACTGTTAATCCGTGTGTCCCTGGTTCGAGCCCAGGTCGAGGAGCCAAGAATTTAAGCCCTGCAGCGATGTGGGGCTTTTTCATTAGTAGTGTTTCGGCTGCTCATCATAATCATGATTATTCATTTTCTCGTATTTAAGACCCGATGCTTTGACATCTACGACAGTATATTCATTTAAATTAGCACTATATAATCTGCACGTCGCTATACTCTTCGTTCTTTTACTATTCGTAAAATCTTTAAACTATGAATTGGTCTGCCTGGAACGCTTAGCTCAACTTCATCATCTTCTGCCATATCAAGAAGCGCCTGAGCAAGAGGCCTAGTTTCGTTAATAATCCCCGCCTCAAAATTGTCTTGTCCAGAAACAATTTGTACATGATTTTTGACTTCAGGGTCTGAGAGGTCGATGTAAGTAATATGATCTCCTACTTGTACAACCAACTTTTCAGAATCCTCAATTGGATTGCCGTTACGTCCGACCCATATAACTTCAACATCCTCCATAAGTTTTTCAGCAGGGTTGATTGATTCATTCTTATGAAATGTGAAATCCATTTTGTAATGGTCTAGTTTTCTGCAACACTTAGTTAGAGACATTGGTTACACTTTTTGCCTTGCTTCATATTCTACAGGCGAAATATTGCCTAATGTTGAATGTCTGCGTTTTTGGTTATAAAACGATTCAATATAATCAGCAATATCAGCCATGCCTTCGGCTCTTGTTTTGTATTGTCGGTAATTGACCCTTTCT
>JAKORL010000201.1 GCA_029777855.1 Pseudomonadota bacterium | reverse complement strand
TTGTTTTTACCTCGTGTTTATTAAAGAGCAGAAAAATAATTATCCAGTGCTGGCTGTATCAAAATAGGTTTCTAATATTTCTTGTAAAGTATGCTGATCTTCTGTTAGCAAACTGTCACCTAAATAGAATGCACCTATGCTGCAATCAGACATATATTGGGGACCCAGTGATCCTCTATATTCACCCAAAAGTAATATTGGGTTACTGGATAATTTTCTTACTAATGCGTCAGATGAGGCAGCTACTTGCACACCATTCATAAAGGTATATGCACTATTGAATGTTTCTCTATTTAACTGCAAGAATCCAGTAGGATCAGCCAGCGTGAACGTCATTGTAGTTTCTGGTGTTGTACCGCCATTTATTGCAATAATCTGATAACTAACACCATTGTGATAAAAATCCGTAAAACACGCAATTCTATTATCTTGTGGCAATTCTTCAAAACTACCAAATAAAGCATTCCCAGAAGAGCCGTATTTAGTGACTATACACCCAAGTCCTGCTTTATTTGTAGTAAATTTCACTCCGTCCACTGACGGAGTGAAATTTATATCAACATAACCAACGCCATTTCCGTTAAAACCTAGACTAGAATCTACTGTAATACCGCCATTCAATGTAGCTGATTTAGTAGGTCTTTTCCAATCTAATAATGCCGATTGCGTATCTTGCGACTTTTTAGCAATATAAAGAGAATCTAGTTTATTGTAAATTCCAGAATTTTTTAATGATAAGAATAACTGATTAATGGCATTTTTTCTAATATAATCAGGGTCTACAGTAAATCGCGCAATGAACGCTGCTGCGTCAGGGTCAATGCCGCCACGCATACTTCCCGCAGCCGCTCCCATAATCATTCCGCTCATTGCGTACTACCCACGAGCTTGTATGTGTCCACGCCCGTGCGCTTTAACACGACAAAATCGCCGTCTTCTAAAATCAAACTTCCGCCTTTCGGTGGCAAAATTGTTACGCCGCTGCCTGCGACAATCGTTAAATCACCAGCGCCTCGCCGCTCAATTTCATACGCTGCATTTGCCGGTATTGCAGCGGTCGCGTTCGGCTGCACGGTTAAAGTTACGGCAGAAGCGTTGGAGAAATAATTGTAGGTTCCGTTGATTAAATCCTCGAGGTTGTATGTCGTTGAACTTTGTTCAAAGACACG
>JAKORL010000200.1 GCA_029777855.1 Pseudomonadota bacterium | reverse complement strand
GGAAGACGTTCCCGATGATTGGTTGTGTCCTGATTGCGGCGCAAGCAAAATCGATTTTGAAATGGTTGCAATGGCTTAATTAAAACGGCTTAACAATCACCAAAATTCCAATGCCGACCAATAAAATCACTGGGGCCTCATTAAACCAACGATAAAAAACATGCCCATGTTTATTTTGATCTTTCTGAAAGGCTTTTAAATATCGATAGCAATAATAATGATAAATCCATAATGCTAAAACTAAAGCTAATTTCGCATGAAACCAGCCCTGAGAAAAATACCAGTGAGGATTTAAAAAGACTAACCAAAAACCAAGCGCCGTAGCAATAATCGCGCTGGGTGTCATAATGCCTCGATACAATTTTCGTTCCATGATTTTAAATCGTTCGATACTAATAGTATCTTCCGCCATGGCGTGATACACAAATAATCGAGGGAGATAAAAAATCCCTGCAAACCAATTCACCACAAAAACAAAATGAAAGGCTTTGATCCATAACATCTCATAACTCTCCGATATTCAGGCAAGTAAAATTAGCGAATATTTATCTTATACCCATGTTCTTAAACTCCGCAATGACTTTTTTGCGCATCTGGTCGTAATTCACAATAGGTTTTGGGTAATTTAATGAATTAGGTGAAACGCCTCTATCATAGGGATTATGGATTTGTTTATTGTTGAGATGAGCCAGCTCCGGGCAATACTGACGAATAAAATCCCCACTAGAATCGAAACGCTCGCTTTGAGTAATCGGGTTGAAAATTCTAAAATAGGGCACAGCATCGGTTCCTGTTGAAGCGCTCCATTGCCAGCCACCATTGTTGGCTGCAAGATCACCGTCGATTAAATGTTGCATGAAATATTTTTCACCCATTCTCCAATCAAGAAATAAGGTTTTACTTAAAAACATCGCTACTACCATACGCAATCGATTGTGCATCCAACCCGTCTGATTTAACTGACGCATGGCCGCATCTACCAACGGAAAACCTGTTTTGCCTTCGCACCAATTTTTAAAATCGTTTTCGTCATATCGCCATGGAATATTATCGGTATTTTTTTTAAAAGGCTTGTAACGACAAATTTCTGGATGGAAAAACATTATATGACGATAGAATTCTCGCCAAATCAGCTCAGAGAGCCAGGTCGCTGCTCCGATATTTTCTTGGATTTTATCAAAACTCGAATGATTTAATGTTTCAACAATAGCTTGCACGCATTGAGTGGGTGAAAGAATGCCTTGTGCTAAATAGGGCGATAATTGACTAGTTCCTTCTATAGAGGGAAAATCTCGTTGTTCATGATATTTTTCAATAGAGTCATGACAAAATTTTTGTAAACGCTTTTGCGCAGCTTTTTCTCCAGCAGGCCATAGCTCTAGATTAATGGTGCAATTAAAATTCTCTAAAGAAGAGGGTACGGGATCCGGTGTAGTAGTCATTTGATAAGAACGTTTAATCGGTGCATGTGGTTTCCATGCTTCTGTTTCAGAGACTTTTTTTAACCACACTTTTTTAAACGGAGTAAAAATTTGCATGGGGCAATTTTGTTGGCTCAACACAGTTCCCGGTGGCATTATTAATTGATCATCAAAATCTTCGACGGTAATTTTATCACCTAATTTTTTTAGAACCATTTGATCGCGACGCATTTCATCGTATTCATATTGTTTGTTATAAAAAAGAGTGTCGATATTGAATTCTTTGCAGAGTGTTGACAGTACTTTGGGGCATTCAGAAAAATAATCGCACTGTCGAATTAATAGCGGAATGCCTAATTTACGACATTGCTCGGATAAACAAACCAGATTATTTAAAATAAATTGCACCTTGGCAGGTGCTGCATCATGACGTTGCCACGTTTTGGGAGTAATAATATAAACAGCAAATAATACATCACATTTTTTAAATGCGGCATACAACGCCGTATTGTCTAAGACTCTTAGATCTGCTCTAAACCAATGGAGCCCACGCATATTTCTTCCCTAAAAATGTAAAATAATATCAGAATTTAGCTCTGTGAACAGATTGTGGACGTTTAAAAGAGAAAATTGCTGTTTATATGAAATTATGGTAGTATCGCTGCACTTATACAGTCAAAAGTGAGATCGCCAACCATGCCAACGGTAACAGAGGCCCAGCCTACCAAATTGGAAGAAACCGCGCCCATTCGATTTACCGATAGCGCTGCCGCTAAAGTCTACGAGCTCATAGAAGGGGAGGGGAATCTAGCCCTAAACCTGCGAGTATTCATCAGTGGAGGCGGGTGCTCAGGCTTCCAATACGGCTTTGCCTTCGAAGAAAAGATTGCAGAAGATGATACGGTTGTCGAGAAAGTCCTTCTCCGTGAGAATCTCCCTGAAGCCAGAGTTAAATTAGTCATCGACCCGCATAGCTTCCAATACCTGGTAGGGGCTGAAATCGACTATAAAAACGACATAGATGGTCAGCGTTTTGTCATCCGTAATCCCAATGCTAAAACTACTTGTGGATGCGGATCGTCTTTTGCGCCTGCAGAGCCTGAAGACGATATTCACGATTAATTTTAATTAAAAGACCTAGGAAATCAGTGGTTATTATTGACCAATGATGGCTGAAATTGTAAGCTAAGACAGAAATATTATAGAGGTGATCAAATGTCTAATGGTAAAACGATTGAAGAATATAACCAACAAATTCGGGCTGAAGTGGCAAATATTTCTCAAGAATTGTCCTGGCCTTCTATTGAATTGGATGATAAAAAAATACTGGATTCTCTGGGTAAAATTAAACAACTACTAGTAGATGCTTCTCAAGACGTATTAGATGAGCCAGCACAAACATTTTTGGACAATTTAGATAAAATAAGATTTGCAATTCAGCAAAATATCGAAAAAAGAACAGAGAAATTACTGGCTCTTCAGCGTGCTAAAGCTTCTGATATCAATGAAGAATTCATGGCTAAAATGAAGAATGATTTGGCCTCGGAAAAAACGCACTTAAGCAAGTTACAAGCCATTTGCAGTACTTTTGATCAAAAAATTCAAGAGCAGTATTTTCAAGAGTTGTTAACGAATTACAACCAAGCCGTTTTGGATTTTGAATCTCAGAAAAATGATTTCGAATATAGACATTTCTTTTCAAAGGAAGTTGTGGAACTTGAAAATCAACTTAAACAAAGCTTCAATACTTTAAGTGAGGAACAACGAAATCAACTTATCGCTACGCTAGAATCGATGGCGCAAGTCATTAGTTACCGTAGAAGCATTTTCCCTTCAGAGAATAACTCTTTAATTAGGCGAGCCACTATTTTATTAAATACAATTATTGATTGTTTCGGTCAGTATCGTGCTGAACTTCTTGGTCATGCCTTAAATTGGTTAAAGACATCCCATAATACCGTTGCAGATCTATCGGTGTTTTCAAAGGACTATAAAACAAAATTTATTTTTTATAGTAGAGTTCAAGAAAAATTGAGATCTTTGTCAGCATTGTTAAATTTTGAATTTCAAGAAAATGAGCCAATGGCTAACACATTATCTGTATTTTTAGCTCAACAAGCTGATCCTTTATTATCATATCAAGGTCATTTGAATCTCATCGCGTTAGAAAAATGGGAGTTGATCAATCAAATATTTGCCGATTGCGAAAATTATACTTATACGGCTAGATTGTGGACTACACCCACCGGCATTAATGAGTTAAAGGGCCTGAAAAAACGATGGAATCAATTAGGTAATCAACAATTAGCAAATCTCGATTATTATTTTGCTCGAGTGAAAAAAGTAATTAATGCTCGTTTGGAAGAAAATTCTGAAAATAACGATCAAAAACGGACTCACGAAACTCACTCTTTTTACAAAGAATGCCAATCGAACATCGCGCAATTGCAAGAAAAACAAAAAACTAACTGGACCATCGTGATTAGAGAGGCAGTGGCGCTTGGTGCTTATTCCGATGCTCAAGCAGCATTAGTAAAAATGCGGGTACCTGAAGACGAGAAAGTTAAAAATTGGGTTAATCTTGTGGCTGCAATTTTTGAAAAAGTATCCTCTGAAGAAGTTTCAGATCAAGAGCGTGATAAGCACATTTTTGATGCGCTACGTGCCGCCAAATCTGAGCTTCTAGGGTTTTCTGTGGCGGATCAGATTCGATTTTATGATGAGTTATTAGAGAAGGTGAATGCTCAAGGAACATATGACGCAACACAAATTAAGAAAATTCTTGTCTTGGCGAGATCGTTTGAAGATGCTCATGATCCTAAACGTTATGACCACGTATGGTTTGGTCTTGCAACTGGTGTTAGTGAAATTGTTAATGAGATGCCATCTCCGGTAAATTTCTTATGTGAATTGTCAGAGAAAAATATTCCTAAAGAAGACGCTTCAGAAACAGTTTGGCAATGGGTTGATAAGCTTATTCAGCAATTAGTTGGTATTGTTTCTAATCGACTTGCACTGACAAAAGAACAATCCACTCGGCACGAAGAAACTCAGAAATTTTATGTCCATACCAATAATGTATGTGCTATTAATTTACTTGGGACCGCCAAAATGTATAAAGCTGAAGCACAAAAAACAGCTGGAGAAAATTGTGGTCGTGAAGTCAACGATGGGATTGAGCTTGATGAATCAATTAAGCATCAGCAGACTGTGCATTAATCTGTTGTAATACAATTATTATTGTGTTCGATTTTTTCTGCTATTAATGAAAATTTCGATCACGCTCCAGAGCTTGCGTAGACTAATATAGGCTATAGGCACTGCGATAATGACTATCAATACGAGTGCAAGAAAGCAAAGTGCGATCGAATAGCAGGGTGTCATTGTTAGAAAGGACATAGTGACCTCGGATTCTTAGTTACCTACTCTACAATTATAGCCTATTTTTCAACCCACATTGAGCACCGTTGTCTTTTTTGTCATTTTTTGTCTAAATCCTGCTCAAAAATGCTCATTTATCCATTTATAAACTCCGCTTTTTTCGCAAAATTAAGACAAAAACTGCCTAAAAAATACTTAGCTGCTCAATGTGTGTTTAGACTCTTTAGGGGCCAGCCCCTTAAGTTACGCGTTTAAATCGTCTTTTTTCTGGCCTGCAGAGGCATACTCAACCTGCTGATGCGTTTGCATATGAGCCAACATGCGATTCACATGTGCACGGAATTGATTTTTGTACGCATAAGGCACTGGGCTACCGATAGGCAGTTTCACGGTCAACGGGTCACGGTGAACGCCATTAATGAGAAACTCATAATGCAAATGAGGCCCCGTCGCTAAACCGCTCATTCCAACATAACCAATCAGCTGTCCCTGTTGAACGCGAGAGCCCACATTGAGCCCTTTCGCGAAGGCCTTCATATGGCCATACAATGTGCTGTACTGGCGGCCATGTTGAATGATCATCACGTTACCATAGCCACCCTTACGCCCTTTAAACACCACTTGTCCGTTAGCCGTTGATTTTATGGGTGTACCACTGGGGGCCGCGTAGTCGACGCCTTGATGGCGGCGTAATCGATGTAAAATGGGATGCCAGCGACCTAGTGAGAATGTTGAGCTAATACGAGTAAATCTCACGGGAGTACGAGTAAATTGTTTTTTCATACTCATGCCGTTTGGCGTGTAAAAATCGACATGGCCTTTAGGGTCTATGAAGCGAATGGCTCTATAAGTTCGGCCTTGATTAGTGAATTCAGCGGCAGCGATATGACCTGTGCCCACCTTTTGCCCATCAAGGTAGCTTTCATCATAAAGAATACTGAAACTGTCGCCTGAACGAATGTTTTTTGCAAAATCGATATCCCATTGAAAGATTTCCACGAGCTCTTTTAGGAGATGCCCGGCGATTTGTTGTCGTTTGCCTGAAGCAAATAAAGAATTCTTAATCACCGCGTGTGTATACGCTTGACGGTGGTCGAGCTGCACGCTGGTTAGGTTTGAATCAAATCCTTCTACAGCGCGTCGAATGGTTAATTGAGTGGTTAAATTAGGCCTGTAGCTGAGTTCGTGTACAGAATGTTGGTCATCGTAAACAACTTGAATTCGGTCGCCTGCTCGAATATGAGTCAAAATTTTGTTGCGAGGATGAGCGGTGATCATCGAATGTAATTCGGAGTGATCAATTTTGAGTCTATTGAAAAGTGTGGCGATTGTTTCGCCTTCACGTAGTGTAATGCTCATTTTATTCAGCGGTTTGCTCGATGTGCCTGTTGATTCGACGCTATCGGGCTGTACAGTTGAGGCCACTTCAAGAGGAACAGGCGTTTCAGTGAGCACAAACTCGTTGTTATCCATCCGGCTAAAAACGACCATTAATATTAGGAGTGTGAGCACGGATCCTGCTAAAACGAGTAACAGGCGTAAATGTTGTTGCCACAACGGCCTTGTTAGTAAGGCTGAAGAGCTGATTTGTTGCTGTTGACTGTTCATAATTTCCCTTCACAAAATCGTTGTCATCCGCAAAACCAGTGATATAACATAACCTGATCTCGTGTTGAGGTCAAACAAAAATGATCTAAACTGAGTACTGTGCTTCGTATCCAATTGTTTATGCAATATCAAGGCTAGGGATCAAGTCTAGGCCTCACTAAACTGTATTTCGTGCAACCCCAATTCTAGAATTCCATATATGGGCAAGTTGTTGCATAATCAACGGATGCATCATGCTCGGTGACAATTTTTACGAAAGGGTGATCAACGTGACAACTAATGAACTCATGCAGGAAATCAAACGCGGCACTATAGAAGTGATCGTGGAATCAGAATTGCAGGCGAAACTGGGTGAGGGGCGCCCTCTCCGTATTAAACTAGGGCTTGATCCAACGGCTCCTGATTTGCATCTGGGCCACACAGTCGTGATCAACAAAATGCGACAATTCCAACAATGGGGGCACGAAATCCTGTTTTTGATCGGCGATTTTACTGCCATGATCGGAGATCCCAGTGGCAAAAATGCAACACGTCCACCGCTCAGTCGCGAAGAAGTTTTAAAAAATGCAGAAACCTACGAAAAACAAATTTTCAAAATTCTTGATCCACAAAAAACACAAGTGATGTTTAATTCTCAATGGATGAAAGACAAGCCCGCTGCTTTTATGATTGAGCTCGCCTCAAAATATACTGTGGCACGCATGTTAGAGCGCGACGATTTTCAAAAACGATATACTTCCGAACAGCCCATTGCTGTACACGAATTTTTATATCCTTTATTACAAGGCTACGATTCCGTTGAAATGAAAGCCGATATTGAATTGGGTGGATCCGATCAAAAATTTAATTTATTAGTGGGCCGTGAATTACAAAAAGCCTGGGGACAAAAGCCACAATGCATTATCACAACACCGTTGCTCGAAGGGACCGATGGTGTTCAGAAAATGTCTAAATCATTAAATAATTACATCGGCATAGACGATGCTCCCGATGATATGTTCGGTAAGATCATGTCCATCAACGATGAAATCATGTGGAAATATTTTGAATTATTGAGCTTCCGTGAATTAAATGAAATAAATAAATGGCGCGAAGAAACAAAAACCGGCCTCAATCCGCGCGATATAAAAATAAAATTAGCCGAAGAAATTGTAGAGCGATTTCACAATAAAAATGCGGCCACCCAAGCTCACGAAAATTTTACTGCGCGATTTGCTCGACACGAAATTCCTGAAGACATCGAAGTGCAAACAATTCACGCAAAAGATAATTCCGGCATTTCAATTTCGCAATTACTCAAAGAAGCGGGATTAGTATCAGGGACCTCAGAAGCCAATAGACTCATCGACCAGGGCGGTGTCAAAATCAATGGCGAAAAAATTGCTGATGGCTCTAAAATTATACCTGTCGGCGAAACGAATTTATATCAAGTGGGTAAGCGACGCTTTGCAAAAATAGAAGTGAGCAGATGACAGTAGTGGCCCAATGCTTTCGCATTGAGCCACCATTGTTAATTAATCGTCGTTATCTTGATCTTGTTGATTATCATCATCGTGCATATCTCTGATAACGACAGTGTCGGTGAGTTTGATATCACGTGATGAGGTTCCTAAGTAGAAGGTGTAGGTCCCATCGACGATATCCCAAGCTCCAAAGCCACCCGTAGGACCCTTATTCACATTCCAGTAGGATATGGGATGTTTGACGGAATTGGGGTTGATCTTCACCGTCAGGTTGCGTGATTCACCGGGTTGTAAGAAGACCTTCTTAAAGGCCACTAGACGTTTAGGTGCTGCATTAGGTACAGAGCTAGGTAGCTTCACGTAGATCTGAGCCACCTCAGCACCAGCCACTTTGCCGGTATTTTTGAGCGTGAAGTTGACTCTTAGCACCTTATTGCCGTCAGAGACTTCAGGAACAACCTGCATCTTTGAGTAGGCGAAGGTGGTGTAAGAAAGTCCGTGCCCAAAGGGGAACAATACCGGTTTGTTTTGAGAATCAAACCATTTGTAACCTACGTTTTGAGCTTCGATGTTATAATCGACTTGGATAGCCGGATTTGGCCCGAAGGGTTGATTTGGCGCGAGCACCGGACGCGGCAAATCGTTTTCGCTCAGCGGGAAAGTGATCGGCAATTTACCTGATGGATTCACCTTGCCGAAGAGCAGGTTAGCAATGGCTTCGCCGCCTTTGACGCCAGGGGTCCAGACTTCCAATATAGACCCGACACTGTTTTTCCAGGGCATCAGCACGGGGCCAACGGTTTCCAGTACAACAATGGTCTTGGGATTGGCAGCGGCGACTTGCGAGATGAGAGCGTCTTGGTCAACGCAGTCTGAAGTAAATGGATAGTTACTGCAGGTTCTGCCGCCAAAGCCCGAGGCCAGTGAAAGGTTTAGACGGTCAACACCTTCAGCCTCTGAGATACTGTGGACAAAAACAATCGCAACGTCAGAGTTTGCAGCGAGTGCAGCCGCTTGAGACGGCATGAGTCCCGAATCATAGGCAACAGTAACACTCGGCGCTAACGCTTGGATCGCATTTTTGGGTGAGGACAGGGTCCACATTGTACAGCCGCCCCGGATAATACCAAACTGGCAATTTCTTCCGTCAGTTGGGTTATTAGGGTCAATGTAATAGATGCTGCCAACACTAGGGATTACTGTCGATGAGCCCAATCCCATGATGACACTCTGATCAGCATGAGAGCCGATCACCGCAATTTTGCTTAACTGATTGGGTTTGAGTGGCAACAGGTTGTTGTTGTTTTGCAGTAACACAGCACCTTGCTCTGCAATGGTTTGAGCGACCGCGTTACCCCGATTGATATCAATGGGTTTGGGCACGGGTGGATTATCCAAGAGATTCGCTGCGATCATCGAGCGTAATACGCGATGAACCATATTATCCACCCTTTCTGGAGGAATGAGACTGGGCGGTACTGGACCTACGATTCCTGGGTTTAGCAGGACGGTGCCAAAACCAGTGACGTTGCCAAACAGAAAGGTAAGAAAGTCTACGTCCAAACCGGCATTCGCATACTCCGTCGCAGTAGAGAAAATATCGTCCAGAATGAAGCCCTTGAAGCCCCATTCATTTTTTGCGATGTCCTGCATCAAGTGGCTATTTCCGGCTCCCTCAACACCGTTAATAGCATTCACAGCTGTCAGCAGGGCCAGGGCGCCCCCTTTCTTGACGGCAATTTCAAAGGCCAGCAGGTCGGATTCGCGCATACCGCGTTCCGATATGTTTACATCAAGACCGCTACCGAATCTGATGCCTCCTGGGATAAACACAAGTGTATCACGATTGCTATCCTGGTCATTGAGCGCAAAATGTTTGACCGTCGTTATAACGCCGTTTTGCTGAATGCCCTGAATCTGACGGGCGGTCATAATACCCGCTAAGATGGGGTCTTCGCCCTTGTATTCCCAAGTGCGGGCACCGCGAGGCTCTCGTGCAAGATTAACGCCAGGGCCAAAATTCAGCGTTATACCATAATCACGAGCCTCTTTACCCGTAAGGTCGCCGTACAGGAGCGCCATTTGTGGATCAAAGGAAGCGCTTAATCCAAGCGCGGCGGGTAGTTGTGTGGTTCCGGTTGCGACGAACCCGGTGTTTCCAGCTCCGCCTAAACCAGAAATGTTGGGGCAGCCACCACTTCCCACGATACCTGCTGAGCCATCGCTCGTGTTTACATTCGGTATTCCCAGGGCTGGTATCCCAGGTATGATCGTAAAGCAAGGATCGAAAGGAGTTAGAGCAGTGAATTGCGTCTTCTGCGCGAAAGTCATCTGACTGATGAGCTGATCGGCCCGCTGATCGGCCGTCAGCCCAGACGCCCAGGAACTGGAAGAAACTAAGAGCAAGGCGGTAAAAGATAAAGAGTGGAGCTTGGCTTTTGCCATCTCCACGTTGGGCGATAAGCCCGGTTGAACAGTATTTAGGGTTGAGGCACTATTGCCCGCCCCCCCCCTTAGCGTTAGGGATTTTATATCATTATTCATAACACTTCTCCTGGCTAGGAGGCGCCGGGTAGTGCTTAGAATGCTGTGTTGCTCCAGTAGTGCTGTCGCGTGCCCGTGTCTCGTTGTTAATTTGCTCGAAGGTTGAATGCTAAAGCTTCACAACCACTTGATGTATTAGGCATCTTGCATCCATTTGCTGTTGAGCAACGGATTAATGCTTGCCCTATGCAAGTATAGTACATTTTAAGATTTGTCGTCGTATCTCAAGTTGTTAGTACTTTTAGGAAATCATCATCTTTTATTGTTAGTTAGAACTTGATATTACTGTTTTTTTAATCAATACTGCTTTGATGGGTGTTGTAAAATTAAAATAAAGATTGCCACTCATAAAAACATACGATGTATTCATTATCAGGAATGATTTCTAGTATACGGTAACGTTTTTGATGCAATAATTTGATATCAAAAATCAAGATACCCTTTAAGTGCTGACAACTAAAGATACTACGCATCAGGTGTTTTTTATTACCAAACAACTCTAATTTTAGGATACTGAACAATATGCTTATCGGGTGTTAAAATTGTGTAGTTATTGATCATTGCGGTGGCTATTATTAATCGATCGGCTGGGTCATGATGGTGTGTTGGCAGCTGTGTGGATAGCAGTGCAATCGGGGCTGTAATTGGAGCAACATCAATCCCATGTAGATATATTGCTTTTTCAAGCCATTTGTCGGGTCGGAGTGGAAGTTTAAGTAGCTTCTTGCGTGTTTTAACTCCGATTTCAAAAGCAGTGATGGCTGAGATGCAAATCTTATTGGTATTTGATTCGATAAGTTCTTTTGCATTTTCAGACAGCTTATCTTGATCAATGGCGAGCCATAGCAACACGCAAGTGTCTATTAATATCATATTAAAACGCTCTCAAAATTTAATTATTACCAATTGAGTCACAAAAGTTTCCCATGAGTAATTAATTCAATTAATATACGTAGTTTCACTATAGGCGCTAACGTCAATCCTGATTCGGCCATTCGTCCTCGGTCAGCTGTTCGGTTGGGTCATAAAGGATTTTAGCGCCCTTATATAAGATACTGTGCATTTTCAATGGATTATTTTTTGTTTCAATTGGCACAATATCAGCAATTGGTTTGCCGTTTCTGCACAAACGTATCGTTTCGTGATCAACTTCGATTTTATGCAGCAATGCGGACAATTGTGTTTTAGCTTCATGAATGTTTACAGTAATCATGTTATGCTCGCTCAATTAAATAAACTAAACTTAGTTTAGTTCAAATCATGCGATTTGTCAAATGATGAGACCCTATATGACACCCGTTTCTTGTAGTAAGGAATGCTGTCGTATGCTGTCGTCGCATCTTTAGTTGTTAGTACTTTTAGATAATCATTATCTTTGGTAATTCAATTGCCCCTTGATATTGCTGTTTTTTAATGGATATGCCAATTATCGGGTAGTAAGGCCGTTGAGCTAGACGGAAGTGAAAATATAAGACTAAAATAAAGTGTGCTTTAGCTAATGCTAATTGTCGTTTTCGACTTCATCTCAGGTCGTAAGTTCATCAAAATAATGTGCATCCTAAATCACATATGCTTTACTTTGGCATAGATTTTCCAAGAGTACTAACAACTTGAGATACGACGACGAGTAATGCTATTGTGCAGAATTTGACCTATTAGGGTTATGCTTATGATTATCAAAAAAGAAACTGAATCGCCGCCGGCGAGTCAAAGACGATTTGATTCGCTGGCAATATTGATTCAAGGTAATGAAGTTTGTAGTGCCTGCTGTTTTGATGGTAGTCGTATTATTTTCGCAAATAATTTAGGCTTAAGAACATCCTTTTTTAATCTTGTTCTTAATTATTTACAAGCTGTGACCCAAGTCGCAAGAATTCAGTCTGATTATGCTCGTTTTTTACAGTCTGTTGGGGATTTAAAGACGAAGCTTCGGGGTTTTGCTAACAAGCAAGTTAGGCTTATTCAGACAAGTAAAATATATGCGAATCGATTTAAAATAGCGCTGAATAAAGTCACCCGTTCACTCTATCTTGCATATCATGATTCAAGAAATCCTGCGGGATTTTCTGTTGAAATGGCTGAGGCGATACGTTTGGGACAGATTGTTTTTTTGAAAAAAGATCATAGAAATCTACAAAAAAATCTGCCGCATGCTGAATTGCAAATCGTTGATTATGTTTATTTGCATCAAAAGAATTTATTACTTCAAGGTTTGGAAATATATGTGGGTGTAGCTAAAAAGTGTTGTGGTAACTGTGAGGATGCAATTTTAACATTAAATGAGTTAATGGGTTGTCGAGTTATCGCTGTACGTGGTGATGGGCATGGATTTAATTTTGGTGCAGGAATTCCAGAATTTTTAAAATCTAATAATGAATTAGAAAAAATATTTTTGGCGCGCAGAGGTCGTGAAACTTTAGAACAAGCTTTTGTCAATGATTCTGGAATCATTTCAGGGGAAGATCAATTGTTGACGCCTTCTTCCTCGGTGATTGAATCGAGTAGTGCCCATGAATCTACGCAAAGTGCTGAAGATGATGATATCAACGTTAAGAATTTGCCCAAGTTATCTACGACAGCGACATCAATTAAAAAAATGCAACCCGTTCCTTTGCCAATACTTGCACCTGTCCCAAGAACACCCGAAAAACCTAAGCTTCAGCCCAAACCAAAATCTATTCCTAACTCTAAGTCTCAAACAAAGCAAAAAACCAAGGCTGTTCCTAAACCCAGTGCAAATAATATCAAAGCAATTGTACAAGCAAATGGTTCAAATAAACCTAAAACAGCATTAAAGAAAGGTAATTTAAGTGCCCCCGCGCTCTTTTTTAATCCAAAAGGAAAAAGTAAAAAACCTGAATCGGCTGCAAGCAAATCCTCAAAAAAGAAAAAGGCTGTTGTGGTCAGGGGTTTGAACTGATCTAGCCCCATTCATTCTGACCCTCGGACTTCGACGCTGCCTCAAACTATGTACTATACTAAGTCTTGCCAGGTTATCAAAAACGCCCTCTATGCAAAAAGACTGCCATTTGTTTAAAGAGATCGTTTGTGTAGAACCAGGTATTTATGGGCTTTTAGACCTAAAATCAACCGATTCACAGTAATTGAATGTGTTCTTAATATTGAGTTGTGAGGTGTATTATGAGTAACAAGCGGAAAACCAGCCGTGAGGCGATTTCACAGATTTTCTTATCTTCTATCTTGCTAGGTTCAGCGTTGAGCTGTATTTCAACAAGTGTAGCGGCAACACCCCCGCAGGGCACGTTTACGCCCTTGGTGAATGGAATTATTCCCACTTTTGGGCCCGACGCAACCTACCCTGAAGCTTGCCAGCCCTTATTGCTGACAGATGGCACTGTGATGGTGCAAAATTGCGACGGGGATGGTGTCTCAGTCCCTCATACCGGTGATATTTGGAAATTAACGCCTGATATCTATGGTAATTATGTCAATGGTACCTGGTCGAAATTGGCTCCCTTACCCAAACTCCCCTATGCCCAATATAATGGTCAACAATATCTTCCTTTATATTTCGCATCCCAAGTTTTAGCTGATGGTCGAGTGATATATGCGGGTGGTGAATATCAAGGTCCTTTTTATGACTTTCTCGGTCAAGGAGCCAATGGAGTCGCCATTTACGATCCTTTCAAAAATCAGTGGACTGCCATTGCGCCCCCGCCTTTCTTTGTGGATCTTTATCCTCCACGAGCGGCTTGTCCTCGAGATCTTAGTTTAGATCCTGGGCATTTGTGTGCACCGAGCCCCATTGCGGATGGTCAACAAGTTGTATTGGAAGATGGCACCTTTATGATAGCGGATAAAATGAGTACTCAAGCGGCCTTGCTGGATCTGAAGAAGATGACGTGGACAGAAACAGGCACTGCTTCTAAGGGTAATCGTTGGAATGATGAGGAAAGCTATACCTTATTGCCTGATGGCAGAGTACTAGCAGTCAACTGTTATACAGAAAGCCATTTCTTACCAGACCAATTTCCCTATCCTACCGACCCCACAAGCTCTCAGATCTATGATCCAAAAACCGGAAAGTGGAGCTATGCGGGTAGTACCATCAACACCCTAACAGATCCTATTACGAGTGAAATTGGGCCTCAAATGCTTTTGCCGAACGGTAAAGTATTTGTTGGAGGTACGGACGGCCATAACTCACTCTATGACACCAAGACGGGCACATGGTCAGTAACCACGACGCTTCCTACAGCTATGGCGCCTACAGCTAAGGTGGCCATTAGTGCTCCTTCTGCGGTTGCAGGCACCTATAATAATGTTTATCTGGGAACTGGTGCTCACTCCGTAGCACCTTTTAGTGTCAGTGGTCCTATAGTTCCTGCCCATTCTACTGGAGCTCCTCCGTCGAGTGTTCCCGCCGATGCTTGTGCAGGACCATTTGATCCTATACCCGCTAATAGTATTGCGTTAGTAGGAATCTCTTACGCAGATTCAAATAATAACTGCGACGCTATTGCTTCTAATCAATTAACCAGCGCAGGTGCTGCGGGTATTATGTTTTATATCAAAGAGCAAAATAGTCTGCTTGACTATATTGGAGGAAGCCTTACTGTGCCAACCGTGATGGTTGATTACACTACAGGCCAAGCTTTGGTCAGTAATTTAGCTGGTTTAACAGGAACCATCTCTAATCCTCCGGCTCCTCAACAGCTGGGTTTTGGAGATACTTTTGCTGTGTTATTACCAAACGGTAATATCTTTATGTATGCAGTTACCAATAACTTCTTCAGTGCAGGCGTTGTCTCATTTTTGGAATCTGATGGAGTGAGCTTCATTCAAGAGCCCAATCCAGAGCCACAACCTCTCTTCATGAATATGGTGTTATTACCTACCGGCCAAGTATTTTTGTCTGATATCGGAACCGGTTATACGGGTGTATATACCTCTGGTGACACCAGTCACAACCCAGCCTGGGAGCCAAAAATTACGGCTGCTCCTGGAGTTGTACATCCTGGTAAGACCTATCCAATTAACGGGGTGCTCTTTAATGGTATGTCCTCTGCAAGTCATGGTTCTGATGATGGTCAAAGCGCCACCAACTATCCGTTGGTCAGAATCACCATGGATGCGACTCATCATGTGTTCTATGCTCGAACTCATGACCATAGCTTCATGGGTGTTGCTGCGGTCAACAAAAATGTTCAAACTTTCTTCGATGTACCTAAAGTTTGGGCAGGCCATAATATGGAAACAGGGCCGGCTAAGATTGAAGTTATAGCCAATGGTATTCCTTCTAAACCTCGGGCTATTACCGTAAAACCCTAAAGGTCACAGAAATTGCTAACCCCTGCTGATGCTTTCATCAGCAGGGGCAGGGGTGTCGCATCTTTAGTTGTTAGTACTTTTAGAAAATCATCATCTATGATAATTCAATTGCATTTTGATAATGTTGTTTTTTAATGGATATTCGCTTTGACGGGAGGTTGAAAATAAAAAAACTAGCCACGATAAAAACCTAG
>JAKORL010000199.1 GCA_029777855.1 Pseudomonadota bacterium | reverse complement strand
GCTGAAGTGTTCGGAGTTTGGGCAAGCTATGATCAAACATTTTTAATTATTCACCTTAGTATGCAAAGTCACCTATTTTGTCAATCTTGGGCGTAGATATAACCCGCCTGAGATTGACAGAAAATCTCTGTTTTTTCTCCATTCTTTACACGCTGGATTAAGTTTGGGACATTTTAATAACAAATTGCTCTTAGAATTTTTTTAAGGTGTGTTTTAGTAGTTTAATCAACAGATTCATCTTCAATGAGCGCAGCATCTTCGTGGCTGAGAATTGATGCGGTATCACTCGATGATTCAAGTTCGACATTTTCGATCTTAGAAAAACGCTGTGTAATTTTACGCGAAGATTTATGGATATCTTCAACATCTTGGTGAGCTTGGGTAATATGTCTAGATAAATTATCCATGCGTTTTTGGAAACGAGCAAAATCGATACCTAATTTCGCTAAATGCTCTTGGATAATATGAACTTGCTGGCGTGTCGCATCATCTTTTAAAACAGCACTTGCTGTTGTTAGAATAGCCATTAATGTAGTAGGGGAGACCACCCATACGCGTCGCTGGTACGCATATTCAATAATTTCGGCATAATGTGCATGAATTTCTGCAAATACAGCTTCGGCCGGAATAAACATGACGGCTCCATCCGCCGTTTCGCCAGGAATAATATATTTTTCAGCGATATTATCAATATGGCGGCGAATATCGATACGGAATTGTTGCTCAACTAACTTACGGTCATTAGAGGCTAATTCTGTATTTTGTAATTCTCTATAACGTTCAAGCGGAAATTTCGAGTCAATTCCAATATGTCCACTGGGATTTGGCAAAAATAGCATGGCATCTACTCGACAACCATTTGAGAGTGAATACTGCAGAGCAAAATGTTGTTCAGGCAACATATTATGAATTAAATGAGACAACTGGACTTCGCCAAAGGCGCCTCGCGAACGTTTATCGGATAAAACTTCTTGTAAGCTCACCATACTGCTTGAGAGTTCTGTCAATTTAGCTTGAGCTTGATCAATTAAGGCTAGACGTTTTATCACATCACTAAAAATCGCCGTGGTTTTATCAAAGCCTTCAGTTAACCTTTTTTCAACTTGGCCGCTGATGTCTTTCAGATGTTGATCGGTATTTTGAGTTAAATAGCGTACTTGCTGTGTTAGTTGTTCACTGTTTTGATTTAAGGTGAGCGTGATGTGATGCTGTATAGAAAGCACACTTTTGGAAATCGTTTCATGGAGTGTTTTGATACTTTCTAATTGATGCTTGTCAAAACGTTCGCGTTGTTCATGACCCTCTTTTTCGTGTTGTTTAATTAGCGCATGAAACATTTCTTGAATGTCGGAAAGTTGTTCTTCTTTAGCATTGAGTTTATCAATAATGAATTTTAATTGTTTTTTTAAGCTGAGATTGAGCCCTGTAAAAATAAGAAGCGTCATCAATAATAGACTAGAGATGACAACAGTATTAATCATGATATAGAGTAAACTTAAGTTAAAGAAGGTGGCACGTAGTATTGAAGATCTTCCTCTTCAGCATCTCGTTCGTTAGCAAATTTAGGGTAGGGGCTATAAAAACCATTATATCTATTATGTCGATTTAGTCGAATAGGTGACAATCCACTGTCGTCTCCTACATCATCATATTCGGGGAGTTGAACAGCAAGAGGAGCAACTGCTTTTTGGGATTCAGCAGCTGAAATTGTTCTAAACGCATTGAAATCAATCGGAGATTTTTGCGGGCCAGGGTGTTTATTTGCAGCCTCTTGTTTATTAGCGGTGTCTTTTTGAATGATAGCCTCTTGTATTACAGAGTAAATTGGTGGGGAACTGGAAATAAAATCTGCCAGTGTGGAGGAAACATAAGAGAGTATTATCTGAAGCGTATTCCAAAACTTCCAATGAGCTGTGTTGATATTCTCGATAAAATCTCTCGGCATTGTCGTTCGAGATAATACGATGCGTGCAATAAATTCAACATCAAAATTTTCTGGGAATTTAAGCAGGGTGTTGGTAATTGCGGGGTAGGTTGTATAACTACTGACTAAGAAGCGACGTAAAGGCGCTTTGAAATAAAGAATATGTAATGGAACTGAACAAGGAGTATTAGTCATGTATGCGTTTAGAAGGGTTTGAAAATCCTTGGCTAAGCTAGGTGTCTTAGCGATATGCTGCAATAGTATCCGGTAGCTAGAGTCAATATGAGAGGAATCTTGAAGGGCTGCCAGATATTTTTGCCGTAGACTGGGATCGTGTTCAAGTTGATCCCTAATAAAGGTTTCGTGTTTCTTCACAAGATTTGCCAGACGGCGTTGCTTCTCAGCAGACACGGGTGGCGTTAATAGTGTGACTAATTCATTATACTGTCGTAAAGCAGCATTACTGCTTTTTTTCAAAAGGGTAGTGCGCTCATCAAGCGATAAGGTCTGAAAAGAGCTCCAAATGTTAGCTGATTGCTTGCCATCTTTCATTTTTTTAGAAAGGGTAGCACCACTCAGCTGGCCTTTATTAAGCCAATTGTCATGAGTCAGCTTAACGTCAACGTCATTCGGAGCCTTTTTCATAAACCATATCCTTTTGTACGAATTACATATTTAGAAAAGATGTATCTTTTTGAGTATTTTCTATACCCGTTTTATCGAGTAGTGGAACTGAAGCAGTAGTGTCCGCTTTTTTCATGTTCAAGTGTTGATAAATCCCACCAAAATGAGTATTTAACTCTTTAATGAAATAGGTTTTGCCGAATACATGATTCGTCAAATTATAGAAAATACTCTTATTTTGGAGATTTTCACTTTTTGGCTCTTCCACAGCAAACGATATAAGCATCGCGTTATAGTCGTTAAAGAGAGGATCTTTATCGCCGGGTTTAGAATCCACGAGACTTTGGTATACAGTCGCTATTGGCGTCGATTCTGGGCCTGCAAGCGTTTTTGTCGCTTGAACTAATTTAGTTAGCAAATCCTGGCTAGCATTCGCTTTGAGGAGACCTTTTTCATTTGTTAAATGCTTAACGATGAATTTGGCTATTCCCTCAATTGCATTAAAGCGTGTTTCGGACATGCCAGAGGTCACACATTTTTGTCTAGCTTGTGCTAGTGCTTCCGCAGGAGATAACTCTTTCTTAGGGGCGCCATTAGTGCTAGCAGTAGGAGCAGGGGCTTTGAACATGCCTGACTGGCCAGGTGCTTTTTGAGCGCCAGCATTAGCTTTTTTTCCTGTAGCTTGTTTTAGGATAGTATTACGCTCTAATCCGAGAGCAGCAATACCTGCTTCGCTAGCGTCAGCTAATGATTCTTCCAAAACTGTGACACGTTGTTCTTCTGGTACAGATTCTGCAACTTTATGAGTTAAGGTGTTAATTACTTTACCTGCTTCAAGTAAGTGTGTCTCCTGTTGTTTTGCTTTTTGTTGAGTAAGTGCAAGTGCTTGTAAGGTTCGTTCACCACGCTGGATGAGATCGTCTTTGGTTTCTTTGGTTGCTTTAAGCTCACCTTCCACTTGCCCTTTAGCAACAGCAATGTGTTCTTTTTCATCACGGACTTGACTGTACTCACTACGAATCTGAGCAAGTTCACGTTCATATTTTGCTTTGTCTCTTAGCGCTTCATCTCGACTAGCTTGAGCCCCTTCAGACTCGGTCGTTAATCTGCTATTAATGACAGATAGCTCAGAGATTTTTTTATGATCTATATCAGCTTGTTGACGTGCTTGACTCAAATCAGATTCAAGTGTTTTTGTCTTTTCAACTGATTGTGCTAATTGGGCTTTGAGCGTCGCAAGTTCGCTGGTGAGTTTTATTAGCTCATCATGTTGTTTTTTAGATTCAGATTCGGCACTGGTTGCGCGAGACCCCAGTTGAGCATTTTCTTCCTGCAATTTTTTTATTAGTGCAGAATTACTGTCAAATGTAGCTTTAGATGCAGCATTTTCAGATGCGAGTTTTT
This sequence comes from Pseudomonadota bacterium, assembly GCA_029777855.1. Classification (GTDB taxonomy): domain Bacteria; phylum Pseudomonadota; class Gammaproteobacteria; order JAIEPX01; family JAIEPX01; genus JAIEPX01. The sequence continues at coordinate 16,734 of JAKORL010000199.1, read as the reverse complement.
TATTCTCAGCAAGTACAGCATCATATTTATCTTGCCATTTTTTAGCTTCATCTCTCAGTGTATCACGAAGCAATTCAAGTGACGATATCGTATGCGTCAATTTATCGATCATACGAAGCTGTTCTTGAATAGTAGAGGATAGCTCAGTAATTTGTTTAGACTGTGATTGATGTTGAGGCTCTAATTCACCAACCTTTGCTTTTAGTGCAGCTATTTGATCATTGAGTCTGTCAGTGGCAAGCTTATTAGTGCCCTCGATGCGCTGAACATCGAGTGTATGATTCTTTTCAATTCCTTCTTTTTCAGAACGTAGGGTAACTATAGTTGCTTCCAAAGTTCGTATTTTGTCTGTAAATTCAGTAAGGTTGGTTTGTGCTAAAGCTATGTTTTCATTTGACCCTGGTTGAGGAGGATTGAGGCTTTTTTTGATTTCTTCGTCAGCCATTGCAATGGCCAGAGATCCGATATTATTAACGAACAAATCCATTATTTTGCGTGTGAAGACTCTCGAAGAGGCGAAAGAGCCTTCGTCAAGTTTCGCCGTATTGATCCACTCTTGTAAGTTCCTGATAATTTCAGTAGGTGTGGCTGTTGGTTCTAATTGTAAGAAATTTTCTATTTGACGAATCACTGTGTTTGCATTTGTCAGGTCAGTGGGTTCACTAATAAGTCTGTGTAAAGCACTTAATAATGATTTTCGAGTGTCTCCAAAAGATAATTTGGAGAATTTTTGTAAAATTGTATCGATTGCAGCTTTTTCTTCAGACGATCTTACAACTGGTTGTCCTCGTTTCATAATTATAATCTCCCTTAATTAATGAGTTAAAGATATTTAATAGCGAATTTAGAATACTAGAGTTGATATTAAAATGCAAGTGTAATTGAAGATAGTTATTCTTAATATGAAATATTAAATAAAAACCATATGATTCTGTTAAATATGGATTTTATGTTTATGAAAAATACGAAGTTTCCAGTTTCCATTTCAATTAGGTGTACAGAGAATGCAATTAGAGGCTATCGCATAAGATTTTTTTTAACTAGGTTATAATCTTGTCTAGATTGAAAGAAAAAGAGAATGGATAGAGTTATTTTTTGATGGTATGCAATAGAGTAGTGCTCTGTAGAATTCAAGTATTGTTAATCTATTCTATTTCCTGTAAATTTCCTTACAGGAAATAGCCTAATAAGAGATCTTGCAGCCTTCGGACTTAATATTTGTTGGTGGATTTTCTAGATGTAAATCACTTATACTCCCTTTTCTTTTAACACCACCTAGGAGATCATTTATGCGGGCTCGGTATCTTTCATTAGCACTCATTGCGGTCAGCGTTATTGGCATTTCTTCAGCTTTTGCAGTCACTGAAACTAAAAATGCTCATGTAAAACCAGCGGTTCAAAATCCTTCAACTGGAAATCCAACGAATACTAACACTAATACCTCTGATAAAGCTGACCAACCGGTTGATATCAATAAGGTCAGTTTTTCTATTGGTTATACCGTAGGTTCAAATCTAACCGAACAATTCAAGCAATTAAACCAATCTGAATTGCTTAAGGGATTTCAAGAAGGTTTATCAGGAGCCCAGCCTTCAATTAGCAAAGAAGACATGCAACGTCTTCTAATTAGTTTCCAACGTCAGGCTATGCAGCAACGTTTTGAAGAATTAAAAAAACTCGCTGATGTAAACAAAGAGCAAGGTGAAAAATTCTTGTCAGAAAATAAAACAAAGCCAGGTGTAACTGTCACGAAATCTGGTTTGCAGTATAAAATATTGACCAAAGGAACTGGTGGTACACCTAATGAAAATGACCGAGTATTTGTTAACTACACAGGTCGTTTAATTAATGGCGAAGTATTTTCTACAAGTCAAGAATTAGGTGAAAAACCGGCTGCATTTACATTAAATGGTGTGATTCCTGCATGGCGTGAAGCTTTGTCACTGATGTCTAAAGGATCTAAGTGGGAAATTTATGTGCCAGCTGATTTAGCCTATGGTGCGCGTGGAACTCATGGTAAGATTGGTCCAAATGCAACTTTAATATTCACGATCGAATTAGTTGATATTCAAAAATCTGATGCGAAATCATCCAAATCAAGTACCGCTTCATCCAACACTAACCCTACAACAAAAAGCTAGTATTTTGTAGGTAGCCTTATCCAGTAGGGGAGATTTTCAATCTCCCCTACTCTCTTTCTCAATAAGCTAATGATCGTACGGTAAATTCAGTGATTTGATTTAATATTATATCAACGGCTTTATTAGCGGCTACTACTCCACCATACGGCGAATTTTGAGGAGCTGTTTGAATTGTGCTAAAGGTGCGAGTACTAACAACTTTATTATTATCAGCATTAATTAATTCAGCTTGTATGGTCATTTGGATTTGACTTGGTTGCTTAATAAAATTTTGTTGAAGTTCAATCAAGTGGGTTTTTAATAAAAATTGACGATTAGATCCGTAAGCGTGGCTCATAATTGCGTGAAATTGCCCGGTATCGCGTAATTTTTGTGCTAAAATGGGTTGTAACATTTCTGCTGGTGGCGCAACCCATTGGTTTAAAGCAAATTCGTTTAATTCATAAGGTTTTTTAGTGTAAATCATTTTGCGAGTGTCAAATCCTGCAACAGCCGTTGGTGTATTAATGATCAACGTTATTTTGTCTTTTTGGTGTGTTTGTGCTTGATAATGCCTCTCTTTAATTTTGAAATGATAAGTGGAGATAGTGGGAGTCTTTTGAGGTGATAAAAAATTACAGCCACTTAGCATTAAAAGACTTGTTAAAAAAGGAATAGTTTTTTTCATGTTATCTTTCTCCTGGCCCAACAGGTGCTGCCGCTCGACCACGCAGTAACATGGAGGGATTTTTATTAAGCTCCGCTGTCAGTTGCTCAATATTATCCAAAGACTTTTTAAGTTTTATCATGACTTGATCAGTAGCAGGTAATGTTTGATTGGAAAGATTTTGCATGCTCTGTTTCCCTGCTTTTAAGGCTGTTTCTAGTTGTGCCATTAGGGATGGGAGTTTATCGCTTGCAGTGGCGCTATTATCAATTAATTTTTTCAGGGATTTAAGAGTTTCATCTATATTCTGCGAATTTTTTTCAAAGGTGGCAGTAATTTCTTCCAAGTTTTTCAAACTCTTTTTGAAGGCTTCTCTATTTTCTTCACTCATGACCTCATTTAATTTTTTTGAAACTGAGGTCACATTCTCCGACATTGTTTGGACAGTTTGATCCAATCTAAATAATAATGAAGGTTTGGACGGGATAACAGGATAGTGTTCTCCGGCGGGTGTTTTTAATAGAGGGGCGTGAATTTTTTCGGCGGTCAATCCGATGAATGTGATTCCCGTGATTCCTTGCGCAAGTAAGGAGGATCGAGTTGATTCGTTGATTGGGGTACGTTCTTCAATTTTTAAAATCAGTTGCACTTGCTGAGGGTTTCGAGGATTTAATGTAATTTTGTCGACGAAGCCCACTTCTACGCCATTAAATTTAACGGGTGCTTTTTCACTTAATCCTGTCACAGCTTCATTCATATAGGTAATATATTTTTTATAGCGATGCGTGGAATGAACACCAGAAAGCCATATCGTTATTCCGATGATGGCAAGCGTTAAGATGCTCATAAAAAGGCCGACAATGATGTAATTAACTTTTGTATCCATACCAGGGTATTGTAGCAGGTTATCCTAGATTTTGTGAACACTTTTAGGCGTTTTTACCACAGCGAGTTTAATAGCCAACGTAGAGACACGGAATCCAAATGAGTTAGTTTATAGCTTGAAATGATAACTAGAGGATTAATTATAGGTCAGAGGGTAGTTTCTTGAGATGATCTCGAACTTGGCCTCGAGGGCCCTTGAAGTAGTTTTTGATGATAGGGTTGGGATTGTCGACCAGCGATGCCATAGGTTGTTCAGCTAATACTCTGCCCTCTCCTATAAACCCAACACGACTAGAAACTCCCCACAATGAATCAAGGTCATGACTAACCATCACGATGGTTAAATTCAAGGCAGCTTTTAAACCCTTTATGAGCTCATCGAATTCATCTGCACCTTGGGGATCAAGTCCTGAAGTAGGCTCGTCTAAAAAAAGTAACTCAGGATCTAATGCGAGTGCGCGTGATAATGCGGCTCTTTTTAACATCCCTCCGCTTAATTCCCCTGGCAATTTGTGAGCAGCGTCTTCATGTAATCCAGTGAGTGCAATTTTCATCATCGCAATTTCTGTCAATAATGAGTAGCTCAGTTGCGTGTATTCTTTCAATGGGAATAAAACGTTTTCTAGAACGGTGAGAGAGCTAAATAACGCGCCATGCTGGAATAACATTCCCCATCGATGACGAACATGTTGGGCATCTTCAATCGAGGGATTTACAACCTCTATTCCAAAAACCTTAATACTGCCACTTGTAGGTTTTTGCAGCATTAAAATGCTTCGTAAAAGAGTTGTTTTTCCGCTGCCGCTTCCACCAACGATAGCATAAAGATCTCCTCTTTTTACTGTTAGATCTAGATTGTTGTGTACCCAATTACCACCAAGAAAATTACTGAGGCCTCGTACCTCAATAACGGTTTCGTCTGTATTCATTATAGACCTGCCCAACTGTAAAGTACGGAAAAAATAGCGTCTATAACGATAATTAAAAATATGGCTTGAACTACGCTCATGGTAGTGTGAGTACCGATACTTTCTGCAGTATAACTTACTCTAAAACCTTGAAAACAACCCACTAAAGCAATAGCAATTGCAAATACAGGGGTTTTACCTAAGCCAGTCCACAATGTGCTCCGGTCAATGCTGTCGGCAAACCTGGTTAAAAAATCGGCAGGTGTAATGCCAAGCATGTTTCTAGCCATTACCATGCTACCAAACACAGCAAAAATATTTGACCAAATCGTGAGAAGTGGAATTGAAAGTATAGTACCCAGTAGTCGGGGGACTACAATACGATTTAAAGGGGATAAACCTAATGTTTTTAATGCATCGATTTCTTCATTTACTTTCATCAATCCGATTTGGGCTGTGAATGATGAACCTGTACGACCAGCCACTATTATGGCTGTAATTAAAGGGCCAAACTCTCGTAGTATTGCCATGCCCGATAAATCTACAATATAGATATTGGCACCATAGGTTTCGAGTTGTCTTCCGAGCTGATAGGCTAATACAACGCCTACTAAGAATGATAACAAGCCAATAATGGGTAATGCATGATATCCAGCGTCTTCGATTATTCTAAGCACTGCTTTTGCTTGAAAACGTCTAGCATGAACGAAAAAGCCTTTTATGATAAGGCTTACTTCACCGACAAAAGATAAAAAATCGAGAGCACCTACAACACGTTTAACGGTTTCTTTACCAATTAATGAAAAGAAATTGTAGTGTTCTATCGGGGTTTCAGTGACAGTGAGCGCTGTCATTTTTTCTTTGAGCAACGAAAATAAATCCATGTGTTGTTGGGTAAAATTTTTGAGTTCACATGAAATAGCTGCTTGTTTAAGTTTATCGATGGTTCTGTATATTAACCAAGCTCCACCGCTATCTAAAGAAATGAGTTCGCTGCCATCGATGGATATAGGAGATTTGACAGTTTTTAAAACGGAATTAATCTCATTTTCAACATTCGTTAATTGTCTAACACGCCAATCACCTTGGCAATATAATATCTTCTTTTGATGATCATACCTGAGCGATTGGGTGTTCATTACAATGACAATCTATTGTGCATCAACCATTTCAACGGATTGAATAATAACATCTTCAATGGGTACATCGGCATGTCCAGCACGGGATGTCGTTTGAACTTGACTGATTTTAGTAACGATATCTAGTCCGTCAACAACTTCTCCGAAAACACAATATCCCCAACCCTCATCTTGAGGTGATTTAAAATCGAGGAAATGATTGTCAGCAACATTGATAAAAAATTGAGAGCTAGCAGAATGAGGATCAGAGGTTCGAGCCATTGCAATGGTACCAATTTTGTTTTTCTTTGCTTTTGAAGCTTCATTTTGAATTGGATTTTGGGTTGGTTTTTGAGTCATGCTTTGATTGAAACCGCCACCTTGGATCATAAATCCTTTAATCACTCGGTGAAAAATGGTTCCATCGTAAAACCCACTTTTTGCGTAGCTGATAAAGTTTTCTGCAGTTTTAGGAGTGTTTTCTGTGTCCAGTTTGATGGCAATGTCGCCATAATTGGTGTGCATGAGAATCATGTCGTTTCCTTGTCAAATCTGAAAACTCGATGGTAACGTTCTTAAGCCGTTTGGTCAATATCCAGATAAGTCCGAATCTTCATCAAACTATGCTCGAATTTAGCAGTATATTGCTATAGAGTAAATTTGCCTGCCACGATGTTTGATGTGCCTATATAAAATCTATCGATATTTTGAATCAGACTTTCACGGAAGTCGTTTCTCACACGGGTGTCTTGATTAAATTGTTCCTCTGATGTGTCCTTTACTCCTAATACCTTCAATAAATTTTTATCTTGTAAAATATGTCTCAATAATGCACATTGAAAATTCTCTGAGTCTAAAGGTATTTTGTATGGATAACCGAAAAAACTCGATAGTGTTCGATTAAGCTCTTGAGATAATATTTTTATCCCAGAGAGTTGATTGTTAGTTAGCGCTGTTAGCATATTTTTTAGAAGAAGTTCCCCCTGGTGATGCCCCTCCAATTTGTTGTTGATAAGCGCAGAATGAACCGCATAACACAAACACAAAAGAGAATCGTCAAAATTAAATGCTTGCGAAAAATTAGCAGACAGTTTAGCTCGTTGGTTCTGTAGATACTCTTCACCGTCTTTGTAGGGTTCATCTATCTGAGTAACGCCCTTAAAAATCCATAATAGTTGAGCGATAATTCGGTATTTTTTTTTCGTGAGTCCTTGGGCTAAGGTAAAGTCTTCTAAAACAGCCAGTAATAACAGCTTTGGCTCATCGGATCTATTCGACGTAGTGGGTTGATTAGGGTTTTCACCCGCTAGAAGTAATCTTTGTACGTCGGGTATGCTCAACTTACCAACGGCATTTAGGAGTGTTGTTATTTCATTAATCGGCGTTTTCATGGAATTGCCTTAACTCTGTAATTTCTCTATTGAGAGTGGTATTGTTACAAAGGATACCATAATTCTAGCGACAAAGACCAGACTCACGTTAACTTTACAAGGACCTGATGGATGACATTAGATCATCACTTTTTAACGGAGCTAACCCCTCAAGATCAAGTGATTACTGCAAACAGGCGTTTAGCAAGCCATTTGTTATTTCAGTTTGAACAGCAGCAACGTGAACAACATAGCGCATGGGCGACTCCGGCAGTTATGCCTTTATCACATTGGTTGTCCAGTCTTTGGGCTCGTCTAGGCAGACCTCAGCGCTTACTCGATTCCACAGCTAGTCTGTGGCTTTGGCAAGAGGTCTTAAGGGATTGCACAAACGATTACCCCTTATTGGATTATCGTCGTGCTGCAGAACTGGCTCAAGAAGCTTGGGAATTTTGTCACCAATGGAAAATCCCTTTTTTATCCCTCGAAAAAACAGACTACGAAGAAGTGCATGTTTTTCTTCGCTGGGTTCGCGAGTTCCAAAAACGCTGTGAAAAAAATGCGTGGTGTGATGAAAGTCTGTTACCCGAGTTGTTAATACCTGCCCTACCGCTTCTGGGGGATTATTTTCCAAAGCGACTGTATCTGGTGGGATTTGACACCTTACCTCCATCAATACAAAAGTTATTGGATGAGCTTTCACCTAAAATTACAATTATTGTGCCAAGTCAGTTTTCTACTAATATTACTCCTCAAAAAATTGTCCTTAATAATCGTATTAGTGAATTTCGACTGCTTGCTCAGTGGGCAAAAAAGTGTTGGCTGGAGAATCCTGAGCTACGTATTGGATGTATTGTTCCTGAGTTGCTTAGTGATCGACCAACTATAGAGCGCGCTTTTTACGAAGAGTTTAATAATGAATTAAGTAATGTCGTCAATATTGCTGGTGGTGATTCACTATTGAGTTTCAGTTTAATACAAACAGTCTCAATTTTACTTGAATTCACGAGTGGCCAATTTTTGCAACAAGCTAAATTGACATCGTTACTATTATCGCCCTATTTAAAAGGTGCTAGCATAGAAAGTGATGAAAGGGCAATCTTAGATCGTGAGTTACGAAAATTTCATCAGGAAGGATTTGTTATCAGAGATTTAATTGCGGTATTAACGAACGAATCTCTATGCGCTGAATTATTGAATATATTGAGCACTTTCCAGAATCCTGATTTCACCCTTAATCGGTATCCTAGTGAGTGGTCAATTATTATTCAAAGTATTTTAATTCATTTTGGATGGCCTGGGGAGCGTAATCTGAATAGTATCGAATTTCAATGTGTGAAATCTTTTCAGCAACAACTTCAGTACTATGCTGGATTAGATGATGTTATATGTAAACAATCATTTCGAGATGCGCTCGATTTTTTTCGCAATCTATTATCTCAAACATTATTTCAGGCTCAATCAGATATTCATGCTCCAGTACAGGTTTTAGGATTATTAGAGGCTAGTGGTTTATATTTTGATCGAATATGGATTACGAGTATGAATGATGACACTTGGCCACGCTCGCCTACACCTAATCCGTTTCTTCCTATGGGATTACAGCGTAAATACGGTTTACCCCGTTCCAGTAGTGGGCATGAACTGAAGTATGCACAGCGAATTATGAAACGAATAGCTCAATCAACATCTCACCTAATTGCTAGTTATTCCTTAATGCACTCAGAGGAGCAACGAGAGTTATCACAAAGCCCTTTGATAGAAGATTTTAAAGATACCTCAGTGGATCAGCTGCAGCTAGCCGAACCTAAAATACCTACTGTGAATCCACTCGTCGAAGATTGGCAAGATGACCATGCTCCCCCTGTACAAAATGCGGAAAATATTCGCGGAGGCGCGACAATTTTACAACGGCAAGCCGAATGTCCTTTTAGAGCTTTTGTAGAAATTCGATTAAAGGCTCAGCCATTTGAAGATTTTGAATTGGGATTATCAGCGTCTGATCGAGGTAGTTTAGTCCACTCCGTAATGGCAGAAATCTGGAAAAATCTAGGCAATAGCGCAGAATTAAAGCGTATCGATCCAGAAAAACTGACTAATTTAATAGAAAACGTCGTGGCTAATTTGATAGATGTACAATCTCCGATGGATAATATTGAAATTGCTCGTTTAATCAAACTCGTCCAACAATGGTTAGCCTTGGAAAAAACACGTGCTGATTTTAGTGTTACTGCTATCGAAAAACCCTTTAATTTCACGATCGGAAAATTAAATTTGAGATTACAAGTCGATCGAATTGATACCTTGAGTGATGGAACTCATCTTATTTTAGATTATAAAACCGGTACGCCCTCTCCCAATAGTTGGTTTGGTGAAAGGCCTGATGAGCCACAGTTGCCTCTTTATGCTCTTCATGATGCTGAGCGAGTCCGAGGACTCGCTTTTGCACAAATTCGAACGCAGACAGTGAAATTCAATGGAATTACATCTGAGGCCGGTGTTTTGCCAAAAGTGAAAACAACCCCTATTCCCTGGGAAACACTATTAGAACAATGGGAAATTAATTTAACAGCATTAGCTGATGATTTTTGTAATGGTTATGCTGTTGTTGATCCTAAAAACTATCCTACCACCTGTCAATACTGCCATCTTGCATCGGTGTGTCGAATTAACGAAAAAGTGAGCGATTAAAACATGGAATTAAATAACAGGGAATTTAATGTCGTTGATGAAAATGAACGCTCTCAAGCACTGGATGTGAATCGTTCATTTATCGTGCAAGCACCCGCAGGCTCAGGTAAAACAGAATTATTGATTCAACGTATTTTATCTTTATTAGCTCATGCGTGTGAAGAACCAGAGCAAATCGTCTCGATTACATTTACTCGTAAAGCAGCCGCCGAAATGCGTAAACGATTATTGTCTGCTCTGATGGTGGCTCAAACACAACCGGCGCCTATTCAACCACATGCGTTAGTGACATGGACATTAGCGCGTAAGGTCCTTGAAGTTGATGCGCTTCGACAATGGCAACTATTGCAAAATCCTAATCGTTTAAGACTTCAAACCATTGATTCTTTATGTTCTACCATCGCACGGAGTGCTCCTTATTTATCGCAATTTGGTGCGGAACCCTCTGTATTTAATGACCCCACACCGTATTACCAACAAGCTACTCGCGAGCTTATGAAACAACTCTCGGAAGATTCTGCGTGGCAACCGGCATTAGGGCGTTTATTGCTTCATCTTGATAATGATTGGAGTATCGTACAAAAACTGTTGACATCGATGCTCGGTCGACGCGATCAATGGCTAGGTCATTTATTGGAGCATAATGATTTAGAAGGAAAAAGGCACGCGCTCGAATTGAGTTTGGAACACGTTATTACTGATACTCTGGAGATAAGCGCAGAATTATTTCCGCAGGAATATAAATCAGAATTGCTTTTTTTATTACGATCTGCTGCGACGGTGCTCTCAGAAACTACGACTGAAAACTCTTTTGAACTATTTCTCGATCAATCCGAATTTCCATCTGCGAACGTGGAAGATTTAAATGCCTGGCAAACTATGGCGAATTTCTTATTAACCCAAACTGGCGAATGGCGTAAATCTTTTACATCAGCGCAAGGATTTTTAGCCCCATCGGGTACAAAATCTGCTTCGGAACGTGAGCAACGGCAGCGTGCTAAACAGCGTCTAGAAGAATTAATGTCCGTATTTAGAAATCATGATGAACTTCATCAAATTCTCCTAGAAATACAGCAGCTTCCTCCTGCAAAATATTCCGATGAACAATGGCAGATTTTGTCGGATTTGGTCGTATTATTGCCTATCTTAGCGGCTCAATTACAGTTGGTATTTAGGGAGCACCGAGGTGTCGATTTTATTGAAGTCGCCACACGAGCGCGTCAGGCCTTAGGTGCGACGGATAATCCAACGGAATTAGCGTTGAATTGGGATTATCGTATTCGCCATTTGTTAGTCGACGAATTTCAAGATACATCAACTCCACAATTTCGTTTACTCGAATTATTAACGGCTGGTTGGCAACCTAACGATGGTAGAACATTATTTTTGGTTGGCGATCCTATGCAGTCCATTTATCGATTTCGAGAGGCTGAAGTTGGATTATTTTTACGTGCACAACAACACGGAATCAATGATATTGCACTGACACCGTTGCAATTAAAAGTCAATTTTCGATCTAAACCGCAACTGATTAATTGGATTAATCACTCGTTTCATCACTTGTTTCCAGCTCAAGATGAAATGAGTGTTGGGGCCGTTACGTATTCACCATCTCATTCACCCGAAAATTCTAGCGAAGGCCAGGTCGTTGTGCATCCATTGATTAATTCAGATACCAATGATGAAGCAGAAAAAATTATTTCCATTATTGAAAAAACGCGCACTGAAAATCCCAACGCTAAAATCGCTATTCTAGTGAGAGCAAGACATCACGCTGCGTCTATTTTTGTGGCCTTACAAAGAGCTGGATTTCGATATCAAGCACAAGACATGGAGAGATTAAGTCATCGAGCCGTCATTCAAGATTGTTTCGCTTTAACACGCGCCCTACTCCACCCTGCCGACAGAATTGCTTGGTTAGCGATATTACGTGCTCCTTGGTGCGGGTTATCGCTGTCTGATTTATTAGTGATTACAGAAACTGCAGGATCAGGTATTTTATGGAGTGTTCTTGATCAATTTGAAAATACGGACAATCTTTCTGAAGATGCTAAAACACGTTTAGCCCGAGTCGTTCCAATATTGCGACAGGCACAGTCTTTAAAAGGTCGTTTACCATTACGTCAATGGATTCATTCAACCTGGAAATCACTGGGAGGAATTTCCTGCATCAAACAATCGGCTGATTTTCAAAATGGCGATCGTTATTTTGCATTATTAGAAAAACTTTCACCGATAGAAATGTATGATTTTTCATTCATTGAAGATCAACTGAATAATGTATTTGCGACAGTTGATCCTGAATCTGATGATTCGCTGCAAATAATGACAATGCATAAAGCAAAAGGATTAGAGTTTGATATCGTCATTTTGCCAGGATTGGAACGAACCGCAAAACCTGATAGTGCACGATTATTATTATGGTGGGAAAGGCCGCGTCCTAATGCTCAGGCGGATTTAATTTTAGGCCCTATTAAGTCAACCGAAAGTTTGGGTGATCCCATTTATAATTATTTGCGCTTTCAGGAAGGATGTAAATCTCAATACGAAATTACACGAGTACTTTATGTAGCAGCGACTCGTGCGAAAAAGTCTCTGCATTTACTGGGGAATGTTGAAACTTCAAATGAGGATGTAGTAGCTCCCCCATCTCAAGATAGTTTTTTAGGCATGTTATGGCCGCATATTCAGCATGAATTTAATCCCGATAAAAAAACGATCTCTTCACCTGAAATTGCTCTACCCTCATCGATCAATATGGGTAGATTACCGGCTAATTTTAAGTGCCCAGAAAAAGATCCGCATTTTGAGATCTCTGCAAATCAAGACTCTGAGCCCCAAGATAATGCTTCACAATTGAATATTCCTGGTTGGACATTAGATCATACAGCAGAAACTATTGGAACAGTGATTCATCGCACATTAGAGCGAATTGCCAATGAAGGACTCACTCGTTGGCAATCGTTTAATCCTAAAGAATTTCATTCGACCTGGGCTGCTCAATTACAAGAATTAGGGTTAGCCCACTCAGCAATGGATTCTTCTATCGCGTTAATTTCGGAGGCTATAGAAAAAACATTAGCTGATGAACGGGGACGATGGATATTAAGCCAAAAAGCCGAAAGCCATACTGAATATCCCATTACATTGGTTCAGAATAATGAGATTGTTCACTGTATAATTGATAGAACTTTTGTAGATAACGAGGGCCAGCGTTGGATCATTGATTATAAAAGCGCTACCCCCTCGCCACAACAGCCCTCCGAAGCCTTCCTACGCGAAGCCTACCAGTACCATGCCTCTCAGCTCCACCTGTACGCCAAAGCTTTTTCCTGCCTGGAACAACGGCCCATCCAGCTAGCCCTCTACTTTCCTCGTTGTAGCCTGTTTTACGCCTGGGCGTATGAGGCAGTTGAGGCCTATCCAGGATAGAACACTCTGCTTCACTATCAATAGTCTGATAAGCCCCTATTGTAGCCCCCCCAGAAGACGCCCGGCAATAACCCGGGTAGTAGGCTATAATTGAATGTAGAGAGTTTGTGTTTGATAGCGAGGGTATTGTATGCGAGAGAAAGATAGCGAACTTCGAGGGTTAATCAGCGATTTCTATAATAAATATCCGAATACTGAAGCGATTTTACTTGCAGGTGCTAGTGTTGTGCATAAGGAATTCTCGTCTCTTAAAGAAAAGGTTAATAATTATAAAGGGCAATACAAAGATGAGTTTCTTCAACAGCTAAATCCAATTAATGAGATTCTTAACTCTGCATTAGAAAGAGAAAAAACCACAAATGTACGAATACGAAGTAGTGAATTACTAGCTTCGATTTTAAATGGAATAGATCTTGTTCAAAAAGGATATTTAAATCAACATCTAGCATTAGACGAATTAAAATCACTAAAAAAAGATTTTCAATCATTAAAAGATGACCCTGCTTTTAAAGCACTGCCAGAAGATGAGAGGTTGCGTATAGAAAGTGAGATTTCTAAACAGATTTTTATTTCTGAAAAAATACTTGGTATTAACAATGAGACTTTGAATATTGATGAAGATGTGGTATGGTTAGATGATGATAATCGATTAAATAACGAAGATCAAAAATCAGGAGAGGTATTTACCGATCAATATATCGATGAAATACTCGGTGAACTTGATGAAAATAATGTCATTGAGGATAATCAGGAGATAAATGCTAGTTCGAAAGAGACCGAATTATCACAACCAGAAAAAAAAGAATCCCGAGTTGAACAAGATGTTGAGGATCATATAAAATTCGTGGAAGGTTCTGTCAGCCCTAAGAATCTTGATAATAATCTCAGAGTATTGAGCGAGGATCTGGCTGCTTATGATGAAAATAAATCATTGGTGTCACAGGAGAAATTGCAATCACTCGATGCTGTAATGAACGGTGTTGGATTTGGCTATGCGATAAATAAATTAGATGAGGATGCAAAGAAAGCTGTAAGACGAAAAGATGGGCAGGCCATTGAAAATCTAGAAGTAAAAGTGACTGAATTGCAAGGTCAATTAGAACGATCTCGAAGTGATAATTCATCACAATCACATAGATCCCCATATCGTAAAGTGATGGCCTCAATTCTACAAGTTGCAATTAATGATCTGACCAGAATAAAAGATTTTCTCAAAGCTGCACGAAATGAACTTCTAAATCAAACACAAAATAAAAGAGCATCAACACAGATTCTTGAGGCAGGTCCAAGCAAAAAAACTCGGACAGAGGCTAGAAGTATGCCAGGATCTCAAGATGTTAATATAGTAATACCTCAGGAAAAAATAATAAACGGGATTTCTCATTTTATCGAGCCTCATTCTATTCCAGTTGATATTACACGAAGCGTGCACCAATATAACCAAGCAAGAGATCAACTATCTAAATTAGACCCATCGTCAAGATCTATATCAGAAATTCAAGAAAAACTTAATAATTCAAGAAATTCGATTACTAGTGCATTGGGATTTCATAATGAACTTGCAGTTTTAGAAGGTCTCGTAAATAATGCAGGAACAACTCAAAATAAAGACAATGCTAAGAAATTATATGACGGAGCTTCTGCTCTAAGTAATGTCCTAGAAGTACAGCTTGATAAGTTAGAAAAAAAACAAAGAACATTTGAAGCGCTAGGTCAGAAAAGTCCTCGGTTAGATGCTGCTGCTGATGTTATTAATGTTTCAATAATTAGATTGGATCAGTTGAAGTCCCAATTAGTTAAACACTTACCAGCAAAAGACAAAGCAGAAGTAGAAAAAAATCAATTCGATTTTGGTAACAAAAATAAACGCTAAAATACTGTGATTACCTACTTAATTTCTTTGTCCGATTATGAGAAAATGAGTTTATGTAAGAGATAAATCAGGAGCCAATCATGCCCAAGCATTTAGACGATAAATTAGTGATAGCGGTCTCGTCACGAGCCCTTTTCGATTTGACCGAAAGTAACGATGTCTTTGAGCAACAAGGTGTTGAAGCCTTTTCACGTTATCAGGTCGAACATGAAAATGATATTTTAGCGCCTGGCGGGGCCTTTCCCTTGGTGCAGAAGCTCCTCAATCTCAATCAATACGGGCCTTTTGTGGAGATTATACTGCTCTCGCGCAATAGCGCAGATTCGGGATTGCGCGTTTTCAACTCTATTGCACACTATCAACTGGATATCACACGCGCTGCTTTTTGCAGTGGTGAGAGTCCGTATCGGTATATTTCTGCTTTTGGTTCGCATTTGTTTTTATCTATGGATCCTGCCGATGTTAGAAATGCCCTCACAAACAATTGCGCTGCAGCAACGATATTGAATGAAGAGCCCTCAAGTCAAAATCATCATCAGCTTCGAATTGCTTTTGATGGGGATGCAGTGATTTTTGGTGATGATGCTGAACGCGTTTATCAAGAGCAAGGTTTCGAGGCTTTTGTGGAAAGTGAAAAAGCCTCAGCGTTTAATCCTTTACCCGGTGGCCCATTTAAAGGCTTTTTGAGTGCTTTACATAAATTACAGCAGCAGCTCCCTACAGAAAATTCGCCACTGCGTACTGCTTTAGTTACGGCTCGCTCTGCTCCGGCCCATGAACGGGTTATTCGAACATTGCGTTCGTGGAATATTCGTTTAGATGAAGCGCTTTTTCTCGGGGGATTGGATAAAGGGCATTTTCTCAAGGCCTTTGGTGCAGACATTTTCTTTGATGATCAAAGAGTTCATTGTGATTCTGCTAGCCTACATGTTGCTACAGGACATGTGCCTCACGGAGTTGTGAACAGTTAGGCTACAGCGCACGTGGTAGGCCAAATTCTCAACATGGCATTACTACCCCGCTGAAACTCATATGAGACTTGTTTGAGCTCCACACCATAATGTTCCATTTGTAATTGCAGCATCACAGGCCCTAATAAATCAGAGATTTCTCCGTACGCATTAGACAATGGAAAAATACGGGTTTCCTTCGCAACTCTGCACATTTCTTTGATATACGACACATGCTGCTCCAAACTCAGTCCACTTTGAGCAAAAAGATAATGTGAACAAAGGGCCAAATCAAAAGAACTATCAGGAAAATGTAAATTTGAAAGGACTTCTGCTCGGTATCGTTTTTCTATTTGTCCTTTGGAATAATCTTCAAGAAATCGTTCAGAGGCTTGCAACAATTTGTTTTTAATATCTGTCCAGGTAGCTCTGGTGTCTAGTAAATATTGTTCTTGATGTTCGTCGAAATGATTTTTCATTCGAGCAATATTTTTTTCAACTAAAGCTCTCATGTCTTTTTCATTGAGATTATAATTTCGAGCACAGGAAATTACAGATTTACCCTGGGCTGTCATTTCAAGATTGAAGGTATCAAACCCGCTGGCGCAGGTGATAATGTTTTTGTTTAAGTCTGCTTCACTTAAATCAAACATGTGTTGATAGTCTATGAGGCTATGGCCACTCAAGAGTAGATCTTTGACGACGGTATCCATTGTGTTC
>JAKORL010000198.1 GCA_029777855.1 Pseudomonadota bacterium | reverse complement strand
TGGCCAACAATCAGAATGAAGGCGTTGCGCCTTGAATCGAATCCGTCACAATAATCCCAAACTTTACGCCAATCTGAGGAAGAAGGAAGAAGACTATCCTTTTCGAGTCTTGCAACAGGTCCATCAAAAGGACATTCAATTTTATTGAATTCAAGCAGCTTTTTCAGATTTATTGCTGCATATATAAATGCAAAAGTTTTGAGTTTATCAGAGCGTCTCTTATCATCATCGAGAGATAATTTATTTGCATAATTGAGACATACTGCTATTCTAGCAAGCAGTAATTGATTCATAAGATCTTGTTTTCGATGACAATGATTTCTTTTTATCCAACCCCAAATAGCAGACCTTATAAGCCCAATCGTCCATAGTAAACCAAAGTCATTTTGATCTACTGTATTTTTGTGTACATCTGTGTTATTTTCGATGTTTATTAGTGCCTCGACAAGCCCTATATATCTCTCTAGAGTGGCATTTTTACGCTCGTGCAAAATGAGACTAAATTCCAGATATGTGTGATCGAAAAATAATGGTAACCCTTTCTCGAAGAATGCTAAATCTATAATATAGAAGTCATTTTTTTTTCCTTCCATTTCTCCTACGAGAAGGTTGTCACCATGCAAGTCTCCATGAAAACAACCAACAGCAGGTATAAGGGTGATTTTATCAACCCCAGGAAATCGTCCTTTGGCGAACAAGCATGGATTTGGCAAGTCTCTCCCATTAATTCGGAAACAGGAAACATCAGGACTTATATCAAATGATTCCTGTAGAAAATCTGGTAAACGGCTATCCGGCCCAATTCGATATTTTAGCCAATCCACGATCACTTCCATACTATTTACTGCGGAGTTTGCGAAGTGACAATTAGGAGTCCACTCAGTTAGTAATGCAGTAGAAACGTTCTGGGCAGCAATATATTGCCTCGTCGCCGGTAGTTCAAAAAAACTCGTTGTGTAATTTAATCCTTCACCAGCAACAGTCATAAGAAATGCAGCTTTCTTGTCCTTTCGAAAAAATTTGACTGTTTTTGGTAGGTGCTTCGCAGCAAAGCTAGGATTTAGCTCCTCTGCTACACTATGGCGATCAAACTCAGTTATTTCAGGCTTATTATTGTCAATAACCAGCTTCAGAATAGCTAGTCCCTCATAATCAGGCATCTCAATATTAACTAACTCTACCCATGCCCCAGATTTACCTATCAATCGGCGTCTAGATTGTAAAGATTTTATTTGCCATTCGTGCTTTATTTCATTTCCAAGGTCTTCCCAATCGCATGACCATATGTAACTATTTTTATCTGATCCCATTGTCTTAATCTCATTCGTTAAAGTAATTAGTCATCTGGTTCTCTGAGACTTCCCGTGGTCATCCCAAGATGTAGTGGTAGGGGTTCATGCCCAAAGGCGTGGACCCTCGATATCCAG
>JAKORL010000197.1 GCA_029777855.1 Pseudomonadota bacterium | reverse complement strand
TCAATGAGGCATCCATTCGCATCATAATGATATTGGTAATCTGTTTGCCCAATGAGTTGATTGAGGGCATTGAGTTGATATGAATTTTCATTTTTAGCTATGCGATTACATAAGGAGTCATTTTGATAGGTAAGCGAACGATGGCCTGATTCTGATACGAGTTGATACAAATCATCGTAGTTATAATGATAGTTAGTTGTTCCTTGAGGATCGATGACTTGCCTTTCCAAAAGATTGCCGATCGCGTCATATCCATTATAAGGGATAGTTTCATTCCAGTAAGGTGCTTCAGAAACAATAGGGCGATTTAATAAATCATACTTATAATTAATGGTGCCGGCATGACCAATCAATTTCTGTTGTACAATGTTGCCTGCAAGATCGTACTGATAAGTAGTGGTATAAACGCTTTGATTTCTTGTCCACGTGACATCATTTAAATATAGAGTGTGGTTATAATTAACGGAATGATGATTTGGCAATGTTAGTGTGATCGGGCGTTTTAGGGCATCATAGGAACATGAAACTGTATATCCATGATTAAGTATTTCTGAAATAAGGTTGTCAAAGCGGTCATAGGAACGTGTTGTGGTTGTATTATGAATAAGATCTTGTACACAGATCGGATGGTCCAAGACATCATATTGATAGGTATAATGGAAACTGTGATCAGATGCTTGAAAGTCGACCAATCGACCTAAAGCATCATAGCTATAAAGCAATTTGACACCATTTGGGGTGATCACGCATTCTTTTTGACCATATAGGTTGTAGCAAATTTGGGTGTGTTTTTGCTCAGGAGTTCCTTTAGCTTCGATAGTGTCGATCATGTTGCCCATCGCATCATATCGATGTTCTGTAAGGACAATTCGTTGAGGTGTATTAGGGGCAAAAACATTCGTTTCTGTTTGCAATAGATTTCCCATTGGATCATAAATATAATTTTCAGATTTAATGATCGATCCTCTGGAGTTGCGATGAATTAACGCACTAATGCGACCATGGGTATCATGAATTTTTATTTCCTGATTTTTTAAGGGATCAGTTTTTGTGACACATAGTACACATTGTCCTTTATGAAGATATTTATAATCGTAGGAAAACGTAGTGACATTGCCTAATGGATCTGTAATGCTCGCAATTTCGCCATGAGGAGTGTATGTCGTTAATGTGGTCGCAAGGCCCGCTTCAGTATGCGCAATGACATGGGTGCGTTTGCCATTGGGATGGTAACGAAACTCTTCTTTTTGAAATTGTTTTCCTGAAGAGTCTTCAAGATATTCTGCAATGACTCGATTTAGAAGGTCGTATTCCTTAACCGCTGTAGAAACATCTTGCCCATTTAAGGATTCTGTCGTTCTAATAATGCGGCCAAGAGAATCATAGACATATTTCGTTACATGACTATCTCGTATTGTCGCTATTTTTCGTCCTGCTCCATCATACTCGTAATAGGTGATATTGCCATTGGCATCCGTTTCCGAAATGAGCTTTGTTCCATGGTAGACCGAAGATGTGACTTTAAGCAAGTTTCCCTGCTGGTCATGTATTTGGGTTTGTATGACCTGTCCTAAAGCATCATGGGTATAGGTGGTGACAAGCCCATTTTTACCGATTTCTTTTTCCAACAAACCATCAAGCGAATAGTATTTGCGTTCACTGCTGCCATTAGGATATTGAATAAGATAGGGTTTTCCTCTGATCGTGTAAAATGTATTTGTTTGATTTCCATTGGCATCCCAAAGGGTCTTTACATTTCCCAATGAATCATAGTGTCGCTTTTCTTCTACGGGGGTAAGGGTATTGTTCGCGCT
>JAKORL010000196.1 GCA_029777855.1 Pseudomonadota bacterium | reverse complement strand
TAAATCACGAATGAGTTCGTTTAAATCGGCTTCAGATGCTCTACGTTTAAAATTGACTTCGTAATATTCTTCACCAAAATTATACTGAGAAAGTTGTTCATTACTAATTTGATGTAGTTTATTTAAGTTACTATTCTTAATACTACATCCAGCAGCATTATCATGTCCTTGAACATATTCAAACAATCCAGTTGAATCAAGATATGCTTTAAATGAACCCAATTCGGAATTTGTTAGACCACGAATAGAGCCACGTACATATCCTTCTGGATTAAGACGCGCCACAATCGTAGGTTTCTTATAACGTTGACTTAATTGCATCGCAATTAATCCGTTTAATTCACTTGGAAAATTATCATCTTCTTCAAGCCTAATGAAAAGAATTTGATTTTCAAGCAAACCATGCTTAAAGATTTTTTGCTCAAGGCGTGCAACTGCCTCATCTTTTAATTTATTTTGGCGCGCTCGTGCATTTACGCACTCGCGTGTGGATTCAACTGCGACTTCTTCAAGTGTTCCTTTCGCACCTCGTTTTAAACAAGGAACCATCTTGTGTCCATCAAGAAAAGCGGTTAACATTCTGGCTTTTTCTTCTTCTGTTCCAACACGAACCATAGCATTAATCAACGGCACTATATAAAACGCAACAGACATAGGATTTAGTGCGTCAAGTAATTCTTGGTCAGTAGCAAATTGTTTTCCTGTAATAGAATAAGATTGTTTCTGTGCAATAGTCCAGAAAAAATAATTCTTAATGTTTGAAAAACCTTTGCGCCAAAAATATTGATTTTCAATTTCAAGACCACTCATCATATCTCCGCAGATACCAAGGGCCGCTAAGTCAATATAATCATCTGCCCAATTTTTATTAAAATAATAGTCCATTGCACGACAAAACTGATATGCCATACCGGCGCCAGATAAGTCCTTGTTTCTATATTTCGGTGAAAGTTGATTATTAATGACCGTCATGTTTGACGCACTTATTGGTTCTTCAACCAAGTGGTGGTCAATAACAAGAATTGGGCATTTAATTTCTTGCGCATATTTACTATCATTTGAACCAGCATCAGGTATAATTAGTAAATCAAAATTCATATTTTGAATATCCTGCCAATGTTCCTCAAGACCGTGCGCTTTCCCATCGTGGATATAATAATCAATCTTAAGACTTGGGAGATAACGAGATAAATATTGTCCAATAATAGATGCAGAAGTGAACCCATCAACATCAGAGTCTACAATGATGCCGATATGGGCTGTTGCTGGCAGCGCAGAAATAAGGTTAACGCCCTCTTTAATATTTTCAAGGTCGCGCCAATCTTGTAAGGCTGATTCATCAGGATTCATAAAAGCCTTTACATCTTTTATTCCTCTTGAGATTAACAAATTCTCACCATAATTAGACCTTATATCT
>JAKORL010000195.1 GCA_029777855.1 Pseudomonadota bacterium | reverse complement strand
GCATTTCACATAACGTTTGGCATTGCCGACGTCGATGAGCCCTAGCGCGACCGCGCTTGGCGAATCGATGTGGCCGCGTCCACTTCATGATTCGATTCGACTTTCCGCGGCCCAAAGCGGCAATGCGGTGTTATCGGATGTCATTTTTTCTCCTTATCCCGTGTATTTACGGCTTTCAGCACAAATTCTCTAATCATTTCGACGTTTTTCAATCCCTCTTCCACGTCATGCTCATTAATTTCTAAATGGTAGGGATATCGTAGCTGCACTCCATAATCAGTTAAATCTATACACTGATTCTGGATTTCTTTGAACTCTTCGTTATACTTGCAGCATTCCTTATTCAATATAAGCAAATCATGTGTTCTTGAAATCTTTCCACTATTATAGGCTATAAACCCCTTGAGATATTTTTCAGCACTTTGTTGGCAATGATAACAAATTATTTCTAATGGTTTAGGATGCATATTCAATAAAAATTTAGCAGAATTAAAATCTAATTCTGCCATTTTAAACCACTCTTTACTTATGTCTCTATTGTTCATAGATTTTAACCCCTTCAGTTTTAATTTTATACTCAAAGCTAGAACTGACGCTAGCCCGCTTATAAAATTCATCTTTATCATAAACCAGCAAATCTACTGGATAAGTCAAAACTGGAGCAATGGCTCTACGTAAGTCCCTCAATACATCAATTTTGCGCTTATTGCTCTTTTGTGTGATAACGCACAAGTCTATATCGCTGTCTTCATCACTTTTACCATCAACTTGTGAACCAAACAGGATAATCTCTTTTGCTTCAAATTCCTTTATTCTATTCACTAATCTATCAACTTGTTCTCTCATACTATCCACTAAAATCACCCACAATTAGTATTCTCTATTATTATACCATGAATTGTATTTTCTTACTAAAAAATGATTTCCGATAACGTTTGCCAATTACCGACGGCCATGGACCTTAAGGCGCAGTCCGGACCGCAGTGCGACGCCACTTAGACCCGGACAAGCCGGGCGCGACCGCGCTTAGGTCCATGGCTGTGGGCGCGTACTCTTCATG
>JAKORL010000194.1 GCA_029777855.1 Pseudomonadota bacterium | reverse complement strand
GTACCGTTAAATCCCATCGGTTGCGACTAAAGCTAATTGGGCATTGCAATTTACGCAGAGTTTGGGCGATCCGAATTTCCATACAGGAACTCCTGAAAACGATCAACGCTTGCTCCGTGACCTCATTGCATTTTATGTAGTATTTGAAGGTATTTTCTTTTACGTGGGTTTCACACAAATACTCTCGATGGGTAGACGAAACAAGATGGTTGGAACATCAGAACAATTCCAATATATTTTGCGCGATGAATCCATGCATCTCAATTTTGGTATTGATGTCATCAACCAAATTAAAATTGAAAATCCACATTTGTGGACCAAAGAATTCCAAGCGGAAATGATTAAACTCATACGAGAAGGCGTTGATTTAGAATATCAATATGCAATCGATACTATGCCTCGTGGTATTTTGGGTTTAAATTCAGATATGTTTAAAGATTATCTGCAATTTATTGCAAATCGACGCTGTGCTCAAATTGGTCTTACTGAGCAATTTCCTGGCGTAGAAAATCCTTTCCCCTGGATGAGTGAGATGATGGATCTGAAAAAAGAAAAGAATTTCTTTGAAACTCGCGTGACCGAGTATCAAACAGGCGGCACCTTGAAGTGGGATGAAGAGCAATAATTTCGCAATGAGAGGCGAAAACCAATTCGCCTCTCAAATCCAGTAAACACGCGGCTTACAGCATTTTTCACCTTGCAAAAAGCAGAAATCCTAATATACGCTATACTTTAAATCAGGAAGTATTAGGTATTAAGGAGATCTAAATGCGTAATCAATGGTTAAAAGTGCTGTTGCCAGCGCTAGGCTTGTTTTGTATTTCAACGACTACTCTTGCATGGGATGAAGGAATCTATTTAACACAATATACATTAGAAAAACCCAGCAAGTTAGAGTATTTAATTCGAGAGGCGAAAGCTACTGGAATCAATACTTTTGTCATAGACAATGAATATATAAGCTCTCATTTTGCCCCTGCAGTTGCAAAAGTAAAAGCTGCCGGATTAAAATTCATTGCACGAATAGTTGTTTTTTCAGATGGTGCAAGTTATGAACAGATGCATTCTAAACCATACTGGGAGAAAAAATTCAAATTAGTCGAGAACTCGATCAACGCCGGCGCCGATGCAATTCAATTAGATTATATCCGTTATAGCTCTAAATTACCGGCCAATCCACAGCACGCCAAAGATGTTTATCAAGTCATAAAATGGTTTAAAGAAAAGATCAACGCCAGAAATGTCCCGATGGAAATTGATATTTTTGGTGAAGTTAGCTACTACCCTTCAATGCATATCGGACAAGATATTAAAATGTTTGCTGATGTTGTTGATGGAGTTAACCCTATGGTATATCCATCACACTTTTGGCCTTATGAAAAATATTCTGCTGATCCCTATAAAACAGTTAATAGCTCACTAAATTCATTAGCTGGACAATTTAATAACGACCCACCTTTCAAAGTTCACGCTTTTATTGAAGCAGCAAATTATCATTACCTCAAAAAAACCTCTAATACTCAAAAACAACAGTACCTACTCCAACAAATTCGTGCTGTAGAAAATGCGACTGATGTTGAAGGTTGGTATGTATGGAGCGCGAACAACGTGTATGAAAACCTATTCCATGTTTTGAAAAATAACAAAACACGTGATTCAGATTTTAGCCATAATAAAACTGCTCAAAAGTGAAGATAGATAAATATTGATTCATAGTGTTTCATAGTCGGCGTGAGAATCCGACTGTATTTCCGTGAATGGCTCGCTCGGATCCACCTCGCTGCGCTTTCCAGTAGTTTCCGCTAAAGCGGGAAACTACTTCCTGTTATTTCTGATCAATTTGAACAAAGTCCAAATTGATCACTTAGAGGGGAGAAGTATAGTCTTTAATTTCTATTTTCTCCAAGATTAGTCGGATTCTTCGCCTACGTGAATCTAGATAAATTTTCTATTTTAAAAATGACTCAATTGATTTGATAAAATTTTATCCAAAATATACAGTTCTAACCTGAGATTAATCCACTATTTTTGAATACTGATGCCGTTTCTTGAAACTCTTGGAAACATTCTTCGCTGGGATTATGCACGAAAAATGAGCCTGTGAATGCGGCTTTGAGGAGACACAACCCCGTAATCGCCAGTAACAAATTCGTTAGTATTATTTGAAAAAATCCGTAATAAGCCAATTTATATTCAGCATCTCTGACAATGGCTTTGCAGTCTTTCTTTAATTGTTTCCAATCAAGATTCTTCGCGGCGCTAGTAAGATAGGGTTTACAGGTTTCAGTTAATTTGAGAGCCAGCTCGATCGCACCTTCTGCATCATCGCGATAATCAGCTCGCCGCATGGCGTCTGCTTTATTAAGTAATTCCAAAAGATGTTTACAAACTTTGGCTTTTTTGTGATCCGATGGTTTTTTAGATTCCTCGTAAGATTTCTTGAATGCTATTTTTAGCGCATGAATTTCCAGATATGCGAAATCTAAAGCACACCATTTTTCCGAAACCTTATAGTGGGAAAGGTTTTTTTTCGCATCGGCGATAAATCTATGACAATCTTTATGTAACACACCCCAATTTTGTGCCAAGATTTGATCTTCAGGAACTGATACCAGAGCTTCAAACCGATGTTGTAGTTGAGTAACCAATGTGAACAATTTTACAGCATCTTCAAAATGAAATTCCTCTTCTAATTGCTGAACAGAATCAACCATACTCATCAATTGATCATAGACCTGAGCTTTTCTAAAGCTCAAAGGATTATTTTCACACATTAATTTAGATCTTTTACAATAGAGTTCGATATACAGTAAATCAAGCTTGAAAAACAAATCAGGCAGTTTGAAATCAACAAGCTGTATATTGGCTTCTTCAATAAGCAACTGACACTCTTGCTGTAGCTCACTCCAATTTGCTTCTATAAATTGCCCTGATTGTAAAGATAACAATGGCTCGCATTTCTCGAATAATTTATTGGCCAAGATTAGGCTTAACTGAGCATTACCCCTACTATTGTCCAGTCTAAAATTATATGATTTTTCTATTAAATCAATGATTGAAGAATAAATTTTCGATTTTCTACTTGAGATAGAATCAAGCGATCTTATTACTGATCTTTTTTCTATTACTTTCAAGCTTATCGCCAGTTCTTCATCATCACCTAAAAAATTAACGGCCATTTCATCTAATTTACGACTCTCTTCGATATCAACTTTACCATCTTGTTTTATTGATTTTTTTACTAATATGGAAAGCTCATCGGACTGTAAAACTTCTTTTAAATCCGTAAATAGCTCAACATCTACAATAGGTAACTTATATACATCACTAAATCGTTTACATAGTGCAGCACTAAAATAAATTGTAATTTTTCGTTGATCCAACATAGCGGCTGAATTGGTAGTTACGATCATCATCCAATTGTCTTCTACAGGTGCTGATATAGGGTAAATATCTGGCTTTCTATGCTTATACACTAAAGCGATTCCACTTGCTTCATTATTATCATTCCAGAATGCCAATCTGTATGCTTCTGCAAAAGCTATAAATTTGCTTTCGTCATATATTTCTTCTTCATATTTATCCACTGGTACCAAATGACAAAGAGGAGTTAACATCTGTTTGCAACCATCTAAATCACCTTGAGTGAATGATGATATCTTTGTCCAGGCATTTCGAAGTTGTATTCTTTGAGCAAAGTCGCCAAAAATGCTAGTTCTATTGAGATCTTTACTTACAGCTAATTTTACATCATCAATATTCTGCTCATCAAGCAAACTGTTTGCACAGTAGCTGAAAGTAGCAGCAAGGATTTTGCAAACTTCTCGATAAGTACCTGTCAGTTTCTTTACTCTCATATCACCTCTCTAACTCTTTCTAAACCCAATTTTGACCTTTAAATTAGGCAAGATTCATTCATATCATAACACATTCTATTAAACTATTAAATATATATGGCATCATAGATAAAAACTAATGTTTTACGCTATACTTCTGCTAGGATAAATCATACCAACGAGGAAAACTAATGTGTGGTCGATTTGCAGTCTATACAGACTCTCGAGAGCTCGCTGACTACTTCTCAGCGACACTCACCTATGAGATCGAGCTTTCATACAACATCGCCCCGACCCGGACAGTGCCTACGCTCATCACACACGATAATCAGCGCATGATAGTGCCGATGCGCTGGGGCTTAATCCCATCCTGGTACAAAGAAGGATCCAAACTCGCCATGCTGAATAATGCCCGAGGCGAAACAGTGGATAGCAAACCCTCTTTTCGCCATTCATTCCGACATCAGCGATGCCTGATATTAACCGATGGATTTTATGAATGGGATGCTGAAAAAACCACCAAACAACCCTACTATATTCCGATGAAAAATCGCGAGCCTTTTGGGTTAACAGGACTATGGGCCCATTGGATGTCTAATGAAAAAACCATCCATAGCTGCTGCATAATCACAATGCAGGCAAATGACATCGTATCTCCTATTCACAATCGTATGCCATCCATTATGCCTAAAGAGCTTATCGATACTTGGCTAGATCCTAACTTTCAAGATGTATCAAAATTGAAAAAAATGTTAGAGAATACTCATGCGTGTGATAATTTAGCGCCATTTCCTGTGAGCACTCGGGTGAATAAAGCCAATTTTGACGATGCTCAGTGCATTCAACCACTTTAATTTAGTGGACTATTTTAAATCAACCTATTCACTGACCAAATAGTATTAAAAATAGATTTACGCAGAAACCGAAATACACAAGGGTTTTAGTTCATCTAACGATCTAGCAACCCTATCAAGTGATTCTTGTACGTAATTCTTAGCAAAGAAACCAAAACTACCTCTTGCGATCTTATAACAAATAGGCTGCAAACAAAGACTAATTAAAGCAACGGCAATATTGAGTACCAATCTACCGAAATCATAGCCAAGATTTGACAGCAAATCATCTTTGCTATGTAAAATAGCAGTCAAACGAATATTGAAATCTTTATATAATTTTTCTTTATCCATTTCTTTTTCAGCAGTAGCTTGCACAAATTGGTCGACAGAAGCTTCTAATTTATCAGCCAGATCTCGCACTTCACCAGAGTATTCAATACCTAACGTGTTTGAATAGTCATGCATATCCTTTATTCTTCCATAGAGATATTTAATTTTATTAGCTAATACTTTATCAGCCATTTTATTCGAATCTTTTAAACTTTTCAGGATAGTATCAACTTGTACTAAAGGCAATGCTTTTTTATTACCCTCTTTATCCCATTGATTATCATAATCGATTAAAGCACATACAGCGCGGCTCAATACAGATCTAAAATGAACACCTGGAAATTGATCTTTGTTGTTGTTGATATGATCAATTACAACAAATATATCTCCGCTCGCATTGAACTCATTTAATTTTTCACGTAATTCATTTACATAAATCGTACGAGCAATACAATCATCATCATAAAACGCATCTTTTACATAATAACGCTCAGAACGCTCTATGAGATATTGATCAAGATCTTTGAATAATCCTGCTGATAGAGACATTCTTTTCAAGAGGGACAAAGATTTACCTTCAGCAGTCACCTTTTCTTGTAGCTCTCTTACCAGTCTGCTTTTTCCCTCGATTTGAGCCGTATAATCGACCTGCTCCTGAAATTCCTCTTGACTTGGATCTTTATG
>JAKORL010000193.1 GCA_029777855.1 Pseudomonadota bacterium | reverse complement strand
TTATCTCCAACATGAGTTATAACATAGGCCCGTGCGCTTTTCCACACAGTCACTACAGTCACTATTTTACTTTTGTCATCAATACTACGGTCTCCACGTGCCTTGAGTGGGCAAGAATGATGCCGCATCCCTAATTGCTTAATGCTCGGATATATCTGCTTATACATGCTGAGCATTTTTGTCTGTACTCTTTGCGTTTATCTGCAATCGCAGAACCTGCCTCCTTTGGGTTTCTGGGGAAAAGTGTTTCGTAATAAAGCCACTTGTTAAAATTGCTACAATTAATGGGGAAATGCTATTTCTGCCGCTACCCAAAAGATAATCAGCAATCCAACAGGTATAGACAACAAAACAAATAATGATCTGTCTTTATTCTTGAAAATTGAAATAAGTCCCAAAATAAAGCCAATCGCACCCAAACTGCAATAAATGGTGACCGAAACGGAAGTCGGATGATAGTGGCTAAAGCCGACATCCTTAAACCATCAATACAATAAAGAGCAAAGTTAATATGACTGCCCACTTCCTGTTCTTTGTCTTTGGCCAAATCTGAATCTTCATATTTCTTTTCCCCTTCTTTTTGCTTTCATCCAATTGGATTACGCGTCAAATACCGAGCTTTTCAGCTCCTTGTTCCTTCAACCTTGACATCAAAATTGTTATCTTCTTTTTCCCGTTATCGAGATAAGATTCAGATACTTGCCATTCTCAGCTTTCATCATATCTATATCCCGCTTTGCGATTGGATTATCGGAAGCAAGCCAATCACTCCACGCTGTATCGGTACAGTCCATTTCCTTGATCGAAAAGTCATCTAAATGCTTTTCAAGGATTTGCGTCCACCACTTTATGCAATGCAATGTGGCAAATCCCTCGTCATCCAAAAAAGGCTTTAACTCATCAGGTATGGTACCGTTCATTTCCTGCTTTGTTCCTGGAATGGCAATTGCTACTGGTGCGCCCTTCTTTATCAGCGGTTTCAAATGCTTCTCAAAATAGTCATCGTTGTTCCCGAAATAGTGGTAGGAATCAACGCTTATTAGTGCATCGAAGTACTCGTCTGCAAAAGGCAACTCCACTGTTGCGTTGGCATGGATAGGAATAGCCAGGTCATCAACACCCATTTGCAGAAAGCGCCTGTAATTATCGGTGGCTGAAATCCATAAGTCAACAGCAAAAGTTTGTACACCGTATTCTTTAGCCAGAAAAATAGAGGTTAAACCTTTGCCGCAGCCTAGATCTAAAACACGCATTCCCTTCATTAATTCGATACTTTGGGTGATTTCATCAAGCATAAGCATTGCATTCGGACCCATAAAATTTTGTGATAAAAAGCGCTTGTCATACTTTTGTGTACGATGATATTTGTACATTCTTCTCACCTCAGGATTTTTAATAGTACGCTCCCGGAATTTTAGAGAGCTTTAGTTTCATGTATTTCAAGGTTTAACATTTTTGTTTCACCTCTACTTTTTATTTCAGATTCCTTGTGAAATTTCCGATTATATTACCACAATATAACATAAATGAATCAATTTCATTATTTCAGGTAATTTCGAAATTCCTTCACAGGCGATCATTTATTGCCATTATGAGTTTTTCAACACCTTGATCGATAGCATCAATCAACGAAGATTGATCCTCAAAATTTGGTGTGGGTGTCAATATGCATTCAATGATCGCATCCGGATTATTAATATCATGAAAAAGGCTTACATCACCTGAAATATTACTGTTAACTATCGATGTGTAACTCTTTGCAATATCTCTGTTCCGGAATGTGGATATTTTTTTATAAACTCAGCTCTTAATTTGCCTAAAATTCAAGTATTCCTTTATACGCCATTTGCATTTCGCCCTGCTGCAAATGATGTGTATACACCTCAATCAGTTCATGCAGAGT
This sequence comes from Pseudomonadota bacterium, assembly GCA_029777855.1. Lineage (GTDB taxonomy): Bacteria > Pseudomonadota > Gammaproteobacteria > JAIEPX01 > JAIEPX01 > JAIEPX01. The sequence continues at coordinate 340 of JAKORL010000193.1, read as the reverse complement.
CTTAATATTACGCCTCCTTATTCTTAATTTTCGTAGCGTTTTGTAAACATCTAACCTGACCACACAACCCGGCAAAATCTAAAAAACATCTAGATCGACCACACGTCAAACTATGACATCTAAATTGCTCTTTCGCGTTCAAAAACATGCTCTTGGACTTATTCCCACGAAGCGATAATTTCGCGATTTTCACACATCAAATTTTTACTCTCAAACCTCGAAAATCCCTTATTTACTGGACTTTTCACACGCTCACTATTTCACCCTTAACATCAATACCACGCACTCAACGTGGCTCGAGAGGATAGAACGAATGTCATTTGAGTATGTCCGTTCTCGG
>JAKORL010000192.1 GCA_029777855.1 Pseudomonadota bacterium | reverse complement strand
TGCGACGACAATCCCTGTAGAGTACACATGTTTTGAGGGGTATTCATGAAGCGTAATCGTGCTGATGATAATAATGATAGAGATATTTTTGGTGCATCAAAAGTACCAGCATTTTTTTTTCACGGAGAAAATAGGGTAGCGCAAAACGGGGTTGGACAAAATCAGCGCAATCTCTATGATTTCCCGGATTTCGTACAATTTTTTCTAAGAATGAAAGGGTTTGGTTATATCTCAGAAATCTTACCTGATGTGATTGGGGAAGACTATGTTTGCATTATTGATTCAAGAAAGCTGGTTAATCCTGTGCAATATGGTACGGATCTCCAAGGCCGACTCTTTATCTGTATCACTCTAAAAGGTGAATATAAAGAATATGGTGTAATTACTCTCTATCGCAACATTCAAAAGCAGTGGATTTACTGTGGATGCCAACCAAACTCCCTATTTAATCCTTTTGGTTATGATGATAATAATTCTCAGATCGGTAATCTACTTACTAATCCTCAATCTCCATACCAAGTGAAGATAGGGATTTTGGAGAGAATATTTCAGAGTTACAGAGAAAATACTCCAACGCCAGATTTTTAGTTTTAGGGCACGTCGTTGTATCTCAAGTTGTTAGTACCAAATTCAAGTCACAATTATCGAGATAATTATGGTATACAACCCTACCTCAAACCCTAAATTCACTAAATTAATAGGCTTTTGAAATTAAATGCAGGCTACTTTGACAAGGATTTTCGCGATGTACTAACAACTTGAGATGCGACGACGACGACGAGACGACGACGGACGACGATGCCCGATGCTGGTCGATGCAAACTTATTGTTTATTATTTGTCATATAGACTGAAATACTTTCTGGTTCAGGCATTTTAGCTTCTTTATTGGGATTTGCGGCTTTCCAGAAGCAAAATAATTGCTGACGGGTTTTAGTTTCGTAGCCGTTTTTCGCGCTTTCTTCAAGCACTCTTTCAGCCTCTAGCTTAGTTGCTATTTCTTCACCTTTATCAAGACAGTTTGCTCGAATACATGCCAACAGTAACGCGCTAATATTTCTAAGATCGGTTAATGAAACAACCTTAGGTGCTGTTTTATCGATACCGCTTAAATTCAACTGATTGGGTACGAGAACGCCTTCACTCAACTGAGCGATATGATTCTTACTAATGGATGCAATAAATTGATTCATAAGAACATCATTTGCAGTTAAATGCTCTTGTTCTGCGAGTACATCGAAAACTGTTAATGCCTTTCCACTGGAATGAAGATCACGCGATAACTCGCCGATTTGATATCTTAATGCGGCGGCTGGTACATTAATCACTTTATTGGTGATAGGATCGGTGATATGGATATGCATTTCCATGGGTTCTCGGTTTTTACCCCACTCAATGGCGTGATTTACATTGATACATCCACCAACTCCAATCAATGGACGATTGATCAATACATAGCTTTTTAGCATTTTTACTTGTGGTAAAAACTCTCTACCGACGTACCCACCTTCAGTAGCGATATTTTCGATTGTACGACCATCACGTCTGAAAATGACTTCTGCTTGATTTGAATAAACTGATTCGTGGAGCAGTTCGGGTTCAAAGAAACCCGTTATTTTACTGATTACGCCTCTAACCACTTCATTTCTAATTTTCATCTACTTGCCTCTACTAAATTAATAACAATACAATGTGGATTATAAAGGGTAATTATTAACGAAATATTAAATTTATATGAACTGGGTAATATTACTGGTATATTAAGGCAGGAAGCTGTTTCACCCCTAGTTTGGGGGTATCAATCTGTTCTCAAAAGGTTAATCAAACCGATGTGTTACAGGGCTGTCAGGAAGCATGGATTCAGGGCGTTTACCGAAAGCGCTGTCTCTAAAGGGGGTAAGGGTATTAGAGTCTGGATCCAAAATGAAAATACTCTCGGCTGATTTCAGCCTTGGGTTGTATCGGGGATCAAGTTGTGTAGGGTCTAACATAGAGTATAGGGTAGCCGGATCATCACTGTTTTCGCGCCCTAAACCGCTTTGCCCCTCATTCCCAACAAAAGATCCTGAATCCCCACAAAAATGCGTCCCGCCTATTTCATTATTATCGTTGGGTAGAGTCTTGGCAGTTGGGGAAGTCACGGTACGAACAAGTCGTACTCCATTATATTCAGCGACTGGCTTAGTTTCTGCCTGATGATTGGCTTCCCATTCTTGCCAATCGGTGGGGAGATTAGTCAAGCTGACGGTTCGAATGTGAGTCAGTTTATGCGCATTTTCATGTAATACTTCATTAACCGCTTGGACGAATAAATGCTCTAATTTTTTTTGATTGTGAGGTTCTGAAAATCCAAATTCACCTAATCCCATTCCTTTTAAAATAAAGACTGAGCCTGTATTCGCTTTGTGCATTGCTTCATCAGTGCTTAACAATAAGGTTGTTAAAAGTGATTTTAGTCGACCGAGATAAGCTGGTTTATAGAGCCAAACATCAATGTCTGCTACATTTAGGGGTACAAAATCATCATTGTTTTTTTTCGCATCTTCTACAGTAAAATCAATAGCCACTTTTCCACCATGGATTTTTCTTGCCGCGTTCATTAGTGGAATATTTTCTTTAATCTCTTTAATGCGCGATGAAAATTGTGGAGAGTGATTATCTAAGAGTACACAAAAGATAAAATCTGGATGCAACGTGCCACCATTTCCAAATTCAGGCGCTACTGTGGATGTTAGAACAGCTAGATCCGTTGATAGTTGTGCTTCTTTAGCGTAGGGCCAATCTATCGCTCGTGAACCAGTTCCTATGATAATTGATGTGGTTTGGGGAAGAAGCATGGGGGTTAATGCTAACTCATGGAGAGTTAAATAGTGTTTATATATTTCGTTGCGATCTGCTACTGTGCCTATATTCAATAGCAATTGTCGATGGTGAGAAAATGGATTTGAACCATGCAATAATTTACTAAATCGATCTTTTAAGAGCGCTTTTCCTAATACATCAGTTCTATCACGTGGAATTAGAACACTGCCATTTAAATAGCATGTTAAAAACCGATTATTTGAGAGTCGATGTAAAAATTCTTCAAAGGTCATCGTTTGGTAAAATCGGCCCATTATTGTATTGGTTGATTGTGTTTCAATAAAAAATCGATGTAGAATTTCCATGTGTTTTTTTTCGATTATTATTCTAGAAGAATTTCTACATGCCTCTTGGGCTTCTTGTTCGGAATCAGTATAAGTTGGTGGGTTTTGGTGATGAATTAATGCTAGAGGGTTTTGGAAAGGGCTCCGACTAAAATCGTGCATCAATGATGATAAAGATAGAAATAAAGAGCTGTTGTTGAAAGAATCGATTAATTTACTTTTGAGGCTTGCGATCGCTGTCCTAGAATACGGCGATGATAAACTTGAAAATATGCGAGTGCCCCTTTTCATAGCCTTCCCCTGATGGCCTGGATAGCTAATGAATAATCCAGGTTATTGTTTAGTGTGCGCTACATTCTGATTATAGTCTAAATCTAGAAGGTCGGGGTGTTCTTTAAGGACCATTTGGCGTCTAACGAGGGTTCCTTGAGTTTCGTATAAGTCTCGATTGCTCTCTAAATCCAATCCTTGACGTTTAATGCTGTCGTAGGCAGCTTTTAATTTCTCTTTCATCGTTGATTTTTTGCCATCATCGTTGAGAATTGAAGCGAGACAAGACTCTGATTTTTTATTGATCTCATCAATTTTCATGTTTAATTCTTGTAAAATTGCGGCTTCTTTCAGTAGTTGTGTTTTCACAAATTCACCACCTTGCTCGGCAATCTGGCTCTCAAGTCGAGTCTGTTCGACATCTAAGGTAGTTCCGATAGGGGTTCGGAGATGATGAACCAATTGACGATCAACATTAGTAACTACTATTGAACTTAATGTAGAATTAGTGAGTGTACTATTGAAGAAACCAATGATTTTTTGCATCACTCCAGCCCTCTGTAAATATTTGTTAAGTTGCCGAATCTTAATTAAGAATACCTTAAAAGTCAAGTAAATCATTAGAAATATAGGAGTCTAAATTCTAATATGAGCAATCGGTAGACTCTAAATGATCTTCTGAGTTGTTAATATTTCATTAATAATCGTTGTGTATAAAGGATGGGTATGTAGCGTCAGGTATGTAAGCGAAGGATTTAGTCGGATCACGAGGAAAGGTTTGGGAGGGGAGTTAGCTTTCCTCTCAAAATGATTGTATCGGATGAAGCCGAAGATAGGGAAAATCAAGCTAAAAAGGCAATATTTAGTGGTTTTTTAGCAGCTTTTTTGTTAGTATCTTTGAATAATTTTCAAAAAGAGAGGAAGTAGATTATGTCAAGTACATATTATAGAGAAGAAGAGTTTGGTGGCAATGAACATGATGAGAGAGGTAGAAGACGTCAAAAAAAACAAAAACCTCGAAGTGATGTTTATGAAGGTTCTGTCCCTATAGCCAGCAGACCAGGCAGCAATAAGTTTGTTGCTCAGACGTGGCGATTTTTTTTCTACGCCCTTTTCCTCGCTGCAGGTGGTGCATCGCTAGCGTTTTTTACACCGCTGCCGTTTATTCTCCTTCCAGCAGCATTGGTCACGATGTTTATTTCTCTCTTTACATTTCTAGTGCTTCATTATGGTTTTGAAAATTATTCTGGTGCGTTTTACGCATTTTTATTTTTCGCCGCGACATTAGGTATTGTTTTAGGGCCTCATTTAGCAATTATTGCAGCTACAGTACCAAATGGACTGTTTATCATTTGTGCTGCAGCGGCTGCGACTGCGGGTATGACATTCATGTTGTCCGCTTATGCTTCGACTAAAGCCTTTTTTAGTCTGCAAAGAATTTCTCTATTAGGTTCATTTTTATCCACAGCGTTAACCGGACTTCTGATTATTGGCCTGATTGCATTAGTTTTTCCAACACCTTTAGTCATGTTGCTATATGGTGCAGCAGGTGTTGCTGTTTTTTCACTTTATTTAGTGTATGACGTTTATTTATTGAAAATTGGGGCTTTTAAATCGCCGGTCGAAGCGGCGATGAATTTATTTTTAGATGTGATGAATCTCTTTCTTGATATATTGAAAGTATTTATCGCGCTTCAATCAGAGAAGAAGGAGATTGGTGATTTTAGTAACTTATTTTGGACGCGGATAGTCCCTCTAGTAGGAATTGCTTTAATTGTACTGTCGTTTGGAATATTAGAGCGTTGGGTGATGAAAGATTGGAATGGTATTGATGAAGCTGAGTTGAGTAAAGATGATTATCCCGCTCCATCAGCGCCTCCAGCTGAACTCAGCGTGAATGGTTCTCAAAGCGCTCCGGTGCTCCCTCAACATGGCCAAGGTTCAGTTCAATATGCTGCTGATGCACGTTCTCAATCAGCACCACAAGGACAATGGCCAGGCCAACAAGGACAAGGTTTTAATGGAAGCGGTCAGCAGAATTTCTGGAATAAAGGGCAACCTACCCCACCTCCAGCCTATGCTCCCCCAGTTTATGATCCAAATAATCTGTATTCACATCAAGGAGCTCCTCAGTATCAACAACCAGGACAACAAGGTTGGAGCCCTAACTTTATACCTGGTCAAACGGCGGCATATCCGCCTGTATATCCAGCTGTGCCTGGCCAAGAGGATGCCTACACTCGTCCTCCAGCTTTTAACCCAGACGCTGATCCCTATAAAGCGGGATATCCAGGAGGTGGTGGAGCTCCAGTTAATTATAATAACCAAGGTGCTCCAGGAGTGGGTAACTCTGGTAACGGATATTGGAATTAAAATAAGTACACCCTCGCGACTAACCTGGTATCAATAATATGGCATCAGGATAGTCGCGATTCATTTCGATATGCACGACTTTTACACCCTATAGACCTAATCTATAGTCCGCTCGGCCTGCAAAAACTTGGATAATACGCTATGATAATGAATAGTGTGTTAAACGTTTTGTTAGACCCTAAAGGAGTTATGATATGGATGTTAAAACTGGGATTTCAGGCAAAAATTGTGCTCAAATTGTAAAGCATTTATCTGTGATACTATCAGATACTTATTTTTTGGCTGTGAAGACACAAAATTTTCATTGGAATGTGAATTCACCATTATTTCATTCACTGCATTTAATGTTTGAATCGCAATACGACGATTTGCAAGAAGCGGTGGATGTATTAGCTGAACGCATTCGTGCGTTAGGACATTTCGCTCCAGGTTCTTTTGCGCAATTTTCTTCATTTGCCAATATAAAAGAAGCGACAAAAGTTCCAAGCGCGAATGATATGCTCAAACAATTATTAGCAGATCATGAATTAATTTGTCGAGAAATTCGTGAGGCACTTCCTGCCATTCAAAAACAGGGTGATGATGTCACTGTAGATATATTGATTGCTCGTTTAACAGTGCACGAAAAAACAGCCTGGATGTTACGAAGTTCTATTGATTAATAGAGAGTCTGGAGCATCCTGTGGGTAACACTTCAATTTAATACATTTCAGGTGTCAGAACCCAGTAAATACTCCAATAATAATTTTCATAGTTTAAGCAGACAGCAGTTCCTGGATGAAAATCCACGAGGTTGGCATTTTCATCATCTATTAAAAGCTTACTGGCGAGTTTGCTTAAAAAAGGAAGATGTCCTACCAGCATCAGATCATCTTTGAAAGTCCAGATTTTTTTGACCATGGGCAAAATGTGATCATTCGGTTCTAATCCTTGAATAAATTCGCAGCGATTTTGATTAACGACATTGGCAAGCATTTGTGCTGTAGCGAGTGCTCGCATTTTACTGCTATGAAAAACATGAGGGATTTTTAAATTGGCTTTAGAAAATTGCTGAGCCAAGCGGAGAATATCTGCTTGGCCTTCTTCGCTGAGCGCATTGGAAATAATGGAAGTATCCGTTACATATTTACCATGTCTGACTAAATAGAGTTTCATCTGCAATTTCCCATTAAAATTAATGATCTATAATAAAGGTATTATTTTCAATTTACCAGAAGCCATAGGGATAAAACACAGAGTGAGCTAGAAATATATAGTCATTAAAGGTAGAGCCTTTGTTTCAAGCTTGGTTAGCGAGGCGATATATAAACACTTTTAAGGCCTTTGCGAGAAAACACGATTTGCCACAATTGGATGGATCGACAGCGGAAACATCCGGCTGATGATAATAAATAATATTCCCACATTCTATAAAAGCGCTCATCAAAATCATTTTTTAATTCGTCCCAATGATCTTTAAAATTTTGGTGCCAGGCCATTAAGGTTTTGTCGTAATAGGGACCAAAATTTTGCCAATCTTCCATGACGAATAATTTTTCAGAGGCATATCCAATTTGCGCAATAGAAGGTAGCATCCCATTAGGAAAAATGTATTTTTCTACCCACGCATTTGTTGTATACATCGATTCATTATTGCCTATAGTATGTAATAAAAATAATGAGTGATCGTCTAGAGCATTATAAGCAATTTCCATGAAGTGTTGATAATTTTTGTGTCCTACATGTTCAAACATTCCGACGGACACAATTCGATCATATTTTTCTTTGATGTCTCGATAATCTTGTAAACGAATAGCTACATCGAAATCTTTGCAATATTCTTTGGCATAATTATATTGCTGTTCAGAAAGCGTAATTCCCGTGACTCGCGCGCCATGTTTTTCTGCTGCATATCGAGCTAATCCTCCCCATCCGCAACCAATGTCCAGTAATGTCATGCCTGGTTTTAGTTGCAATTTTTGGCAAATTAATTCTAATTTTGCTTCTTGAGCATCGTCTAAATTTTGAGCATTTTTCCAATAAGCGCAACTGTAAATTAGTCGTTTATCCAGCATTTTTTGGTACAATTTATTGCTCAGATCATAATGTGTTAAAGCTACTTTTTTAGAGAGCTGGCGGGTTTGGTGATTAAATAATCGAGAGGCGATTAGATTTATTTTTTGACTCAACGATAATGACATTCTAGATTCAATGTTGGCACCGACTAATTTATCAAAAAGAACATCGAGTTGTGCACAGTCCCACCACTTATCCATGTACGATTCACCCAGCCCTAATCCGCTATCGGATAGCACTCGGTTGTAAAAGTTTTGATTGTGAACTTGTATGTCCCAAGGATTGCTCCCGTTAATTTTAATGTCAGCAATATTGAGCAGTTCTTCAATGATTTTTTGGGCCGATGTGCGGGACTTATTGGGTGGGTAATCTGGTATAGCTGTGTTTAGCGGGTCGGACATGATGCAACTCTCCCTATTTGTCGATCTCCATATACTTAAGAATATCACTCCATTTTCGCTTGTCAAAGGGTGCAAGCCGTATCGCCTTTGTGTATTATAGGGCGTATGAAAGCGATTAGAAACTTTTCAATTATTGCCCACATCGACCATGGCAAATCCACACTGGCGGATCGATTTATCCAGCTGTGTGGTGGCCTATCCTCACGCGAAATGAGCGAGCAGGTACTAGATTCAATGGATTTAGAACGTGAACGGGGTATCACCATCAAGGCGCATAGTGTCACTTTGCACTATAAGGCGTCTGATCAGGTGCTTTATCAGCTTAATTTTATTGATACACCTGGGCACGTGGATTTCTCCTACGAGGTTTCACGCTCTTTAGCGGCCTGTGAAGGGGCTTTGTTGGTAGTGGATGCCGCTCAAGGAGTTGAGGCTCAAACATTGGCGGTCTGCTATACAGCGCTTGATCAAGGCCTCGATGTTGTGCCCGTACTCAACAAAGTCGATTTGCCTTCAGCAGATCCTGATCGTGTGAAACATGAAATCGAAGAAATTATCGGGATCGAGGCTCAGGATGCTGTCTTAGTCAGTGCAAAAACGGGGTTGGGCATCGATGAGCTGATGGAAGCGCTCGTTAAACGCATACCCGCACCCACGGGTTCGGATACGAATCCACTGCAGGCTTTAATCATTGATTCTTGGTTTGATGCCTACTTGGGGGTTGTCTCCCTCGTAAGAGTTATGGAAGGTGTTCTGAAAAAAGGCGATAAAATGCTGGTGATGTCTACAGGCAAAACCTACAACGTCGATGATATTGGTATATTCACCCCTAAACGCACTTCGACAGGAATTTTGTCCGCCGGAGAAGTGGGCTATGTGATTGCTGGTATTAAAGATATTTACGGCGCGCCAGTGGGTGATACCCTTACTCATTTTCATAATTCAGCCAAAGATGTTTTGCCTGGGTTTCAACAAATGAAACCTCAAGTTTTTGCTGGCTTATTTCCTATTAATGCCGATGACTATGAATCTTTCCGTGATGCTTTAGGAAAATTGCGATTAAATGATGCTGCATTATTTTACGAACCTGAAAATTCCGATGCATTAGGATTTGGATTCCGCTGCGGCTTTCTAGGAATGTTGCACATGGAGATCGTTCAAGAACGTCTTGAACGGGAATATAATTTGGATTTAATCACTAGTGCGCCTACAGTCATTTATGAAGTGATAGACACAAAAGGTGAAGTGCTTAAAATTGATAATCCCTCACGTTTACCTGAGCCCAATTATATTGCCGAGATGCGAGAGCCAATTGCAGTAGCTACTATTTTAGTGCCGCAGGAATATGTGGGAAATGTGATCACATTGTGCATTGAACGCAGAGGTGTTCAGAGAAAAATGCATTATTTAGGTAATCAAGTTCAATTAGAATATGAATTGCCGATGAACGAAATCGTGTTGGATTTTTTTGATCGTTTGAAATCAGTGAGTCGAGGTTATGCATCATTGGATTATAGCTTTGATCACTTCCAAGAAGCCGACTTATCCAAATTGGATATATTAATTAACGGCGATAAAGTTGATGCCCTAGCATCCATTGTGCACAAAGATAAATTGATGGTACGAGGTCGTGAATTGACAGAACGCTTACGCGAAATTATTCCACGACAAATGTTTGATGTTGCTGTTCAAGCTGCGATTGGTAATCATGTCATAGCTAGGCAGACCGTAAAGGCCTTGCGTAAAAATGTGACGGCGAAATGTTATGGTGGTGACGTGTCACGTAAAAGAAAACTGTTAGAAAAACAAAAAGCCGGTAAAAAACGCATGAAGCAGATTGGCAAAGTCGAAATACCACAAGAGGCTTTTTTAGCCATTTTGAAAGTCGAGAAATAACGTAGGAGATATCAGGTGAGTATGCCCATTAATTTCGATTTCCCATTCTATTTAACGCTATTGGTGATCGTCACTGGAATTCTAACTTTTCTTGATAAGTTCATTTTTGAGAAAAAACGCGAAGTATCAGGCAAAAAACAACCGTGGTATTTTGATTATTCTCGTTCATTCTTTCCTGCCTTATTGATAGTGTTGATTATTCGATCATTTATCGTACAACCGTACCGAGTTCCAACGGGATCCTTGGAACCCACTGTAATGCCAGGTGACTTTATTATTGTAGAACAATATGCCTATGGTCTACGTCTCCCTGTGCTGCAGAAAAAAATCTATAATGTAGGAGAGCCTAAACGAGGTGATATCGCATTATTTTATTATCCTGAAGATACCTCCGTTCGTTTTATTAAACGAGTGATAGGTTTACCCGGTGATCACGTCGTATATAAAAATAAAGTATTGACGATAAATGGAAAAGAAATGAAACAAGTCGTGTTGGGTCCAGCAATGAATGAAGATCCCGACGAACTGCCTAAACCTGTTATTCGAAAACGCGAAATTTTAGAGGGTGTTCAGCACGATATTTTTATTAGTGAAGATCGAGGATGGTTTCAAGAATTCGACGTAACTGTTCCGCCTCATCATTATTTTATGATGGGTGATAATCGTGACTATAGTGCTGATAGTCGTTATTGGGGTACAGTACCTGAAGAATATTTAATAGGCCGCGCAGTTGCGATTTGGCTCAGTTGGGATTCAAATAAAACACGGGTACGCTGGGATAGACTCTTTACTGAGATTCATTAATGGAAAATCCTAGAGATTATTTATCAGGCAGACTGGGTTATGAGTTCAAAGATAAAGAACTCCTGCAACTTGCATTAACGCATCGTAGCGTGTCAGATAAAAATAATGAGCGTTTAGAATTTTTAGGTGATTCACTTTTAAATTTTATTATCGCTGAAGCGCTATTTCATCACTATCCGAATCTAAAGGAAGGCGAGCTGTCTCGTTTAAGATCTAATTTAGTGAATGGTACAACATTGGCGGCATTGGCCAGAGAGTTTAGAGTGGGTGATTGTTTGATTTTGGGAATAGGTGAATTAAAAAGTGGGGGGTTTCAGAGAGATTCGATTCTAGCGGATTCTTTGGAAGCTATCATTGCAGCAATTTATCTTGATTCAGATTTTCAGAAATGTCGCGAGAAAGTATTGGCATGGTTTGATGGTCGATTAAAAAATGTTCTCACAATGAAGCATTTGAAAGACCCGAAGACGCGCTTGCAGGAATATTTACAATCTCATCAATTACCGCTGCCACAGTATTCAATATTGGCGGTTGAGGGAGAGGCTCATGCACAAATATTTCATGTGCAATGTAAAGTGCAGGGTTTAGACATTGTGACAAAAAGTGAGGCCACGACTCGGCGCTCTGCAGAGCAACAAGCGGCAGAAGATTTTTTACTGGAGATCGAAAAAAATGTGCCCGTTAAATAAAAAAACATTTTGTGGATATGTGGCTATTGTAGGTCGGCCCAATGTTGGTAAATCAACGCTTTTAAATCGTCTCGTTGGGCAAAAAATATCTATTACTTCTCGTCGCCCACAAACAACGCGTCATAGTATATTAGGTATACGCACGGATGATGCGGTTCAAGCGATCTATGTCGATACTCCTGGATTACATACTAAAGCAATAAAAGAACTTAATCGTCAACTCAATAAAGCGGCTAGTGGTGTTTTACAAGACGTTGATGTGGTTATTTTTGTGATTGATAGCCTAAAATGGACTGATGATGATCAGTTGGTGTTAGAGAAATTACAGAGAATTAATTGTCCAGTAATTTTGGTGTTAAATAAAGTAGATACGCTTGAAGATAAAAAACAATTGCTCCCTAAATTATCTGAACTGCAAGAACGTTATCCATTTAAAACAATTATTCCTCTTTCAGCGAAAAAAAATACTCAGGTAGACACATTAATCCATGAAGTAAATCGTTTATTGCCTGAAGGCCCGCATTTTTTTGCTGAAGATCTAGTGACAGACCGTAATATGACTTTCATAGCTGCTGAAATCGTTCGTGAAAAATTATTTCGTATTTTAGGTCAAGAAATTCCGTATGCAATTGCAGTTCAAATTGAAAGTTTTAAAGAAGAAAACAATATAGCTCATATTCATGCGATTATTTGGGTGGAAAAAGAAAGTCAAAAGGCGATAGTGATTGGAAAGGGCGGTGCTGTACTAAAGAATGTAGGTCAACAAGCTCGAATCGATCTCGAAAAAAATCTAGAACGGCAAGTAAATTTGAAATTGTGGGTTAAGGTACGTGAGCATTGGGCTGATGATGAGAGGGCTTTGCGCGACTTAGGCTACGACAGCTAGCCACGTGAGGCAAACTCTGTGAGTTTATGCCATTCTATCTATAGTGCAGACTATAGTAAAAAATAGTAGATAGTTTGTAGGTAAAGAAGAAGTAAAAATAGAAAATAGATGGGGGGAAATAAAAAATGGGCAAACCCTTAGGTTTGCCCATCTATTCTTAGTATCGTTCTCTTTCGCCGCCTCGGCCGCCATGGCTGCCACGACGATCGCCGCGTCCACCACCACCACCTTCGCTACGTTCGCGAGCTTCGTTTACACGTAGCTTACGACCATTTACTTCGGTGTCGTTCAGAGATAAAGCTTTTGACATAGAGTCTTTATCTTTAAAGGATACAAATCCGAAACCTTTCGATCGGCCTGAAGCTCGATCAATAATCAGATTTGCCGATTCGATTTCTCCAAATTGTTCGAACATGTGATGTAACTCTTGTTCATCAACGGAGAAAGGCAGATTGCCTACATAGATTTTGTTCATCGATTAAAGTTCCTAAATTAACAGTAAAAAGACTAGTCTAGCAGTCGTATAGCACTCTGTCCACTATTTTTCTCTTACGGTATTTGCGTGAGGAAAAACAGGTAATTTTTATTAGTATTTGTCTTAATTTGTCCGTTTAATGCTGTTTAAATGGGAATGTGGAATGCCTGTAGAAAGTCAGCACTGTGGCTAGAATCCCGATCACTTACAGTAGGTAGTAAACGAAGTTTGACAGGATGGTTTGATTAGATTTAACCTCGTATCTGAATTCTTCAGGTGATTTCAAATTAGCATGCGAGGCAAAAAATGGTTGATTCAGTTTCTCAATTATTATCAGGGGCAGTGCCTGCTGATTCAGAGATTGTGGTGAGAGGGTGGGTGCGAACTCGTCGTGATTCCAAGGCGGGTGTGTCATTTATCCAACTTCATGATGGGTCTTGTTTTGCTCCTATCCAAATTGTTGTGCCTCAGGAGATCAGTAATTATACCTCTGAGGTATTAAAATTAACGTCGGGCTGTGCCTTGAGCGTAAAGGGCAAATTGGTGAAATCTCCGGGGCAAGAGCAAGCCTACGAAGTGCAGGCATCCGATGTTCATGTGATTGGTTGGGTTGATGATCCTGAAACGTACCCCATTCAGCCTAAACGCCATACTATGGAATTTTTACGCACGGTTGCGCATTTGCGTCCGCGCACAAATACCTTCAGTGCATTAACCCGTGTGCGACATTGTGTAGCGATGGCTATTCATCAGTTTTTTGATCAACAAGGTTTTTATTGGGTAAATACACCGATTATTACAGCAAGCGATTGTGAAGGGGCTGGAGAATTATTTCGTGTGAGCACATTGGATGTTTTAAATCCCCCTCGTGATGAAAAAGGTAAGATTGATTTTAAGCAAGATTTTTTTGGAAAAGAATCTTTTCTTACTGTGTCTGGACAATTAAATGTGGAAGCGTATGCATTAGCAATGTCTAAGGTTTATACATTTGGGCCTACTTTTCGTGCGGAGAATTCAAATACCAGCCGTCATTTAGCTGAATTTTGGATGGTAGAACCAGAAGTGGCTTTTGCAGATTTATCGGAAATTGCGAAACTCGCTGAACAATTGTTAAAGCATGTTTGTAAAACAGTATTATCGCAACGACCCGATGATATGGCATTTTTTGAACAGTGGGTAGATAAAGAGTGCATTCAACGAATAGAAAAATTGGCGCAAGATGAATTTGTAAGGATGGAATATACCGAAGCTATTTCTATTTTAGAAAAAGTGAATCAAAAATTTGAATTCGATGTGGCATGGGGTATTGATCTGCAATCTGAACATGAACGCTATTTAGCCGAAGAGCACGTAGGAAAACCAATTATCATGCTGAATTATCCTAAGGATATTAAAGGATTTTATATGCGATTAAATGAAGATGGAAAAACGGTTGCAGCAATGGATGTATTAGCGCCCGGGATTGGAGAAATTATTGGTGGTAGTCAGCGCGAAGAGCGCTTTGATATTCTCGATAAACGGATGTCGGAACTTGAGCTTGATAAAGATACTTATCGTTGGTATCTCGATTTACGAGCTTACGGTACAGTTCCTCACGCGGGTTTTGGATTGGGATTTGAGCGTTTCTTAGGCTATATCACGGGTGTTAAAAATGTACGAGATTTAATTCCATTTCCTCGGGTTCCTGGAAGTGCTGCATTTTAAATTGGAAAATTATTTTGACAGAACGTGTTTTATTACAGCCGGCATTTGTTTTGCATGCTAGACCATTTAAAGATACCAGTTTATTGGTCGATTTTTTAACACGTGATTATGGTCGTTTATCAGCAATTGTTCGAGGAGCGCGGAGTCAGCAGTCACGATATCGAGGGCATTTGCGTTCTTTTGTCCCCATTTTAATTTCATGGTCTGGAAAATCAGAATTAGTTTCACTCAATCAATTAGAGCCAAATGGTTCGCCGATTTTACTTGAAGGAAATTCATTACTTGCAGGAATGTATTTGAATGAATTAATTGTTCGCTTATTACATCAACATGATGCGCATCCCGATATTTTTGATGATTACTATAAAGGTATATCGGCTCTACATCAAAACGAAGAGATAGAACCTACTTTAAGACGATTTGAAAAAAACTTGTTAGTTGCCTTGGGCTTTGGATTTTCTTGGGCTCATGCCGCTGATACTTCAAATCCTATTGCAACTTCACAATGGTATGCATTTGAACCAGATCTAGGATTTTGTGAAAACTTGCAAAAATTCAACCAGCGAACCGTTTTTAGTGGCGCTCATTTATTAGCCATTGCTCAAAATAATTACGACAATCACGATGTGTTACGCACAGCCAAGCAAATTATGCGAATCGCTATGCAAGTTCGTTTGGGAAATAAAGTGATTAAAAGTCGAGAGTTGTTTATATAATCAGGTTGGCGCCAGGGCAGCTACAGCTTGAAAGCCAGACAATAAGCCTGTTTCAGGCATACCTTTATTCTTTCAGTAGAGCTTTAATTTATATACTATAATTAAAGTGTGAAAGCTAATTGAGTGGAGGTATGTATGAACGATAAAGAGAACGATCGAAAAGAAGGGCGGGTTGAGAGAATCCTGCGTAAGGTTCCTATAATTGATTCAATATATAATTTAGCCCAAAAAAGACGCTCGTATAAACAGATGACTTCTAGTGAGGAACAAAAAGAAAGTCGTGATGCAAAGGCTCAATCTGATTCAAAAAGAGGAATGGGGTCCCTGCTAGATCGTGTTTTAAGACGTAGCAGTAAAAAAACATCAGAAGAAATTAGAAGGTCAGAAATTGTTTCACAAGAGAGCGCAGCAACGCAGAAAGAAACAGATCATATAGCTAGAGCTTCGGTAGATGATGCTCATCAAACAAGTTCGATGGCCTCTGAATATATAATTCAAGCAAAATCCGCCCCGCTTGTAAGCGATGTCGGGCAAGACACTGAACACATTGTAGAAGTAGAGGAATTTGACGCAACAGATTATGAATCTTCTGATCGTACGCCTGAAACATTTATGTCTACAACTGATGAAATAGAACTCGGGTTAGCTGAGCCGAGAGAACCATTAGATGCAGAGGAAATGAAAGTGCCAGATGAAGTAGCGCCGCCACCACCAAAGAAAGTGGACAAAGAAGACCTACCACTTATCACACCAGAAGAAGCAGCTTCAATGATGGATAAGCTTGCTGCGTTGGATAATAGCGCAGCTCCAAATGCCTCTACAACAACATCAAATTCAAATATTCAAGATACCCTCGCTGAACGAGAAGCAACTGGAATTAACGCTGTAGAACCCGAAGCATTATCCGTAGAAGACATAAAAAATAGTGCATCTGTACGCCCAGTCGCAGTGGATGAACCTTTAGAGGGGCAAGCAAAACCAAAAGAGTCACATCCTGTACTCGATGAACTAAATTTTGCAGAACACCAGTCTGTTGCAGAGATAAATAGAGATGAGCTCATTTCAGAGCTGGATAAACTGAATGTAGAATCTGCATCAGGAGAAAATTTCTCCAAGAAAAACATTGATACACCGCCGACTCGACCATTACCAAGCAATCCAAAAAAAGTATTTCAACAACTGTATGAAACGTCTAAAAAATGGGATGCAAATATAAAGGAGGCACAAGAAAGAGTAGATAAATTGCAAGTCGAATTTCAAAATGCTCAAGATAAATTGTTTAAGGCTGAAGACGATGGTGCTGGCCCTGAAAAAGTAGATATCTTGCAAAAACAGCTTGATAAAATGGAAGGCCGATTTGTGAAAGCAATTGCTCATCTTGAAAAAGCACAAGAAATGAAGGTAACCTTTGAGCAAAGAAGAAAATTAATTTCAAAAAATAATGGCTCAGCCTCAGCTCCTGCTCAACCTTCATGGACGAGTCAAGGTTCGGCTAGTAAAGCAGCTAAACCAAATGGGGATTCTGCCCATAATTTAGATCAAGAGGGTGGTGCCAAAACCCCTAAATCATCTCATTAAGCTTTATTGAGAAATTATTAGAAACTGTTTATTGCCGTCAGGAAGTACGCTCAATGCATTTCCAGTTTCGTGCCATGCACCTAATACATAGCGTGTAAAATGTTGATTATTTTCTATTGTTGTATCAATTTTTTGTCGATGCGTGTGTCCATGAATCATAATGGATGCGTTGTGTTTTTGATAAGCTTGAGAAACACTTTCTTTAATAACATCCATTGCTGTAGGCGTTAATTTTTTAGTGTGCCCTTTGCTGAATTTTCGAAGTTGTAGGCCTATTTTTTTTCTAAAAGAAAGCGGCAATAATTGAGTGGCAAGACGATTAAAAAGAGGATTCTGAACGATGCGTCTATAAAATTGATGAAGTCTATCGTGTGTACACAGCGTATCGCCGTGGAGTAATAATAGTTTTTCGTTATAAAGATCAATGACCGTGGGATCTTTTAGAATGGTGCAGCCAGTTTCATTCGCAAAACGGGGTCCCAAAAGAAAATCGCGGTTTCCAGGCAAAATCTTGACGGGTGTCCCATTTGACACGCAGGCCTTAATTAGAGCCTTAATCTTCTGAGCAAAAGAGGTGTTTTCATCATCACCGGGCCATACTTCGAATAAATCCCCGAGGATGTATAGGGTTTCTGCGTGAGGAGCATATTGCATTAGAAATTGCTCAAAGAGCGCTACAATGTGAGGCTCTGTCTCTTGCAAGTGCAGGTCTGAGATAAATAGTGTTTGTTGCTTCATATCGCTACAGATCAGTTAATTGAGGATTTATTCTACGAGGTTTCTGTGCGATGGGGAAGAAAAAGATGGGGGCCGATCTAACAACGAGCTAAAGCTAGTTTCAATGCTAGATCTGCCTCCGATCTTAAAAATTAGTGCTTAATAGTTTCAAAAGCTCGGTTGTTATCATCACATGAAATAACAATCGCAGGCTTACCATTATAATAAGTTGTATACAACCAATTAATGTTGATTTTAGCCTTAGAAAGTTCGGTCGTGATGTAGGTGATTGAACCAGGTTCGTCTTTTGTGTAGACAACCAATACGTCCTCTTCACGGAAATTACTGAATGGAGAAGCTTTTAATACTTCACGCGCTTTTGAGTAATTGTCAGTAATAAACGCAAAATGGCCTTTTCCAGAGTAGTTGTTACCCCACATTGCTTTAATGTTGCAATGGCCTGTTTCAGATAATAAAGATGTTAGCTGGTTAGTAACTCCAGGTTGTGCATTTGTTTCAAGATAAAATTCTTTTTCCAAACTGACTTGCTGTCCCATGATATCGCTCCTTAATTCATTAATAATGATACCCACTGTAATCTTACAGGGGTTTATTAAGCATAGTAGAGGAGTGGTGTATTAACACGGTTTATTTTTGGGAATAAATCGCTATTTATGGTGAAAAAAAATAGAAGACAGTGTGGGGTTTAAGAGCCCACCCCCGTTGGATAGCGCCAGAAATCATGGATAGCGGAGGTTTCAAAGCCAGTTTTTGTGTAGAGTTGGACAGCGTTGGGGTTGGAGGCTTCGACGTCTAAATATATTCCGCGGAAGCCCATTTTTTTAAGTTTTATTAAACAGGCTTGTACCATAGCGGTAGCATATTTTTTTCGTCGATGTTCGGGTGGAATACAAAGATCGTGAATGTATCCTCTTCCATCATCATCAAAACGAACATGGACTTTCCCAATATTTTCGCCGTTGTGAGTGGCCATCCACACAGTGCGATCTTTGTCATTCATGCCGCTTAAAAAACGATAAACCATTTTATTAAAATCGGTATCAAAACTGGCTGCATCAATTCGCGCTAATTCCATGGCATCGTCTTTGGTAACATCACGAAGTTCTACTAAAGGTAAGTCAGGAATTTCAACAAACTGTTTAAAGGTCATTTCAATTTCAGCATGTGAGAAAGCGGCATTATAATGTTTACAAATTGTTTGGGCAGGTTCAGATCCGTGCTGGACTAATAAAAGCGCATCTTGAATACCTCGTCGACGTAATTCGTCAATGGCTTCTTCAAATAAGCGTTTAAAAATTCCTTGATGGCGATTTTTAGGATGAACGCAAGCACTTACTTCGGCTTCATTTTCTTTAAAACAGAAAATAGCGAGGTAACCGACTAAATTACCATTGAGATAATAAAAGAAATCATCAAATTCTGGAATGCGACGATCTTTCAGAATGTTGTAATAAAATTTTGTTTCAAATCCATCTGCTTTTTTACAGATATCAACTAGTTTGCGAATTTCTCGCAAATCAGTTTTTCCAAGCTTGCTCAATTTAGTCAGTTGTTTCAATGCACTCATTTTCACTACTATATCAGTTGGTTTATGTAATAGCCTAGATAAAAATAGCAACGTTTCCGGCATTTTGCAATGAATCACTATGATGCACTACAATAGATATGACGACTGACGAATAGGGAGTATTTTATGGCAGTCTTACAGGAATTGGGTATTCAATCAGTCAATTCAGGGGCTTCAACGGGTTCAAAGTGGTGGTCAAAAACACAGAATGGGGGCCATCTGGAGTCTATCAATCCAGCGAATGGCGAGAAGATTGCCGCTGTTCATTCAACAAACGCCCAAGATTATGAGCATGTGATCTCAAGTGCCACGGCTGCTTTTGAACAGTGGCGGCGGGTTCCAGCGCCCAAGCGCGGTGAGATCATTCGAGAAATCGCCGATTTATTACGAAAGAATAAAGATTATCTGGGTACCTTAGTGTCTCTTGAAACCGGAAAAATCAAAGCGGAAGGCGATGGTGAAGTTCAAGAGATGATTGATATGGCAGATTTCGCGGTAGGCCAATCGCGAATGTTGTATGGCAAGACTATTCCGTCTGAACGTCCTAAACATCGTATGATGGAGCAATGGCATCCTCTGGGGCCTGTGGGCATTATCACGGCATTTAATTTTCCGGTTGCTGTGTGGGCTTGGAATGCATTTTTAGCCGCTGTGTGCGGTAATACTGTTGTATGGAAACCTTCTTCAAAAACGCCTTTGTGTGCTATTGCGGTGCAGCACATCTGTAATCAAGTGATGGAGAGCAAAGGCTTTCAGGGGGTGTTCAACTTATTCATCACTCATAATGCAGCGCTCAGTGAGCAACTGGTTCGAGACCGACGTTTACCGTTGATTTCATTTACTGGCTCTAGTGGAGTTGGGCGTAAAATTGCTGTTTGGGTTGCAGAAAGATTAGGAAAATCGCTCCTTGAATTAAGCGGAAATAATGCAGTGATTGTCGATGAATCCGCGGATTTAAAAAAAGCGATTCCTTCAATTGTATTTGGAGCAGTAGGTACTGCAGGACAACGTTGCACCTCGACTCGTCGTGTTTTGGTTCATCACAGTCGTTATCATGACTTACTCCGAGGATTATTGTCGGCATATTCTCAAATTAAAATGGGTGATCCATTAGAAGCAAATACCTTGTTAGGGCCTCTTATTGATGCAGCCGCTCGTGATCATTTCGTTTCTACGTTGCGGGAGGTGGTTGCGGCGGGTGGAGAGATTTTATATGGCGGCAATCTCATCGATAGACCTGGATTTTATGTTGAGCCCACCATCATAAAAGCACATCATGATTGGGCAGTTGTGCACCGTGAAACCTTTGCGCCTATTTTATATTTAATTACCTATCAAGATTTTGATGAGGCGATTGCATGGCATAATGAGGTCAGTCAAGGTTTATCCTCTGCATTATTTACAGAATCTGTTATGCGGGCTGAACAGTTTTTATCGGCTGTTGGGAGCGATTGTGGAATAGCCAATATTAACGTAGGAACGTCGGGAGCCGAAATAGGCGGGGCTTTTGGTGGGGAAAAAGACACTGGAGGAGGGCGCGAGGCGGGCTCCGATAGTTGGAAGGCCTATATGCGACGTCAAACGAATACAATAAATGGCGGTGTGGAGTTGCCTCTAGCACAAGGTATTAAATTCACAGTGTAGTCATTTTACGGTATAGACTATCAAACTAAATCTGTTATCATCTATAGACTACTCAAAATGCGAGTAGCAATCTTCTTTTAAGTAATTCAGCAACTGAGTGTTGTCGTTATTCAATTATAAATAGGTGCATTATGAAAAAATTATTATTGTTGGTTGCAGTTTGGTGTTTTACATCGGAATCTTATGCTTTTAATGTTCATCGTTATTTAAATGAAAATGCTGATCAAAATTTGCAAGATTTTCAAATTTTATCACCTCATTCACTCACGCAAAGAGCGATTTCTCATAAAAATGTTCCTGAAAATGCATTGATCATTAAACGAGATAAAACATATCTGCCAGATACACAACAATATAGCACAAGTTATTATCAATATTATAATGGCGTTCGAGTACTTGATGGTGAAATTACAATTCACGAAAGTACCCATGTTTCTCAACGAGGTGTGCCTGAGAAAAAAGTGATAGGACAATTACTTCAAGATATCAATATTAAAACAGAAGACTTAGAACGTTTAAAAACACCTGAACATTTAGATCGTGCATTATCCACGACAAAAAACCGTTTTTTACAAAAACATTCTGGTGTTCATTGGGAAATTAATAATGAGGCTGTGCATTTAGTTTTAAAAAAACAGGATGGAAAAATAGTGCCTTTATATGAAGTGAGTTTCTATGCCTCTGCTGAGGATGAAGTTCCTATTTCTTATCATGCATTATTGGACCCTAACCAGCAAAATAAAATAATTAAAGCATGGAATGATGTTAAAAATTTTTCTGATTCTGGCCCTGGTGGTAATGAAAGAACAAAAGAATATC
>JAKORL010000191.1 GCA_029777855.1 Pseudomonadota bacterium | reverse complement strand
CGTCGCAAGGTGTTGTTCTTGGCAAAGACGGAAATCTTTACTTCATTTCAGATGTTGTTTTCAGTGGATTGTTCTAAAGTTAGCACGGAACAAGCGGTACTAATGAAAAAACCAGAAAGGAGATAAAAAATGCTTAAAAAAATCATTAAAAATCTCGAAACGGGAAACTACCGGGTCGAGTATCGCGAACACTGCGATTGTCGGTTTAATTGGCACCTAGAAAATGGTGAGTTGGATTGTGTCATTACGTCTACCGACGGTGATTGTTGGTTCGACAATATACTTATTATGGATGACTTGGGGGGAAAGCGTATTGCTACCTACGATGCTTATTTTGGTCTTACTGTGCAGATAACCGATGACGAGCAAGAGATTATCAATGCAATTAAAGACAGCGACGCGTACCAGAAATTAACGGCTGGCATACACTCGCCGGACGCTAACAACGATTTACACGACAGACGTAAACGCGAGGCACTTGTCAAATGGCTTAGTGAGAATGACCATTTGCAAACTTACGTATATTACCCTCGTGATTTTGCTAACGAATACGTTTGTGTGTTGCTAGTGTTGCCCCACTACTACCTCAAAGCCGATCATTTACAAATACCAGCTCATTGGTATCCTAAAAATGCGAAAGAATGGGCAGAGATGTTTTTGCAAAAAGACACAGACGGAACGAAATACGACATTGGCTTTGAATTAGTCAATCAGATTTACGAAACTGATTATCGTTATTATAACCCGCACACAGACATGACTACGTCATATGGCGGAATAAAAAACTTTTTCGTCGATTTGCAACCCGCAGAAGCCGACCTAAAAGCACGCAGACCAAAAGGTATTAATTGTTATGAACTTAATAAACTAACGCTTGATTATGACGGCACGATAATGAAGGCTAATTGTATAGCAATCAATTGGGGTTCTGAAGCCGCGAAAGAAGCACGTAAAAATGGTAATCGGTTTGCTCCAGAACCGGAACCGGAAAAAGAACCAGAACCGAAAGTCACGCCAGAAATGGTTTTTGAACGCTATAGTAAAAAATATGGCATTTACATTTGGCAAGGGATAGAGTTAACACTCGTTCAAGACCCTTTTCTTAGAGAGGACGATTTCGGCTATCACTACTATTACGCCGCCGCAATTGACCGTAAAGGAAATGGCTGGAGTGTCAAATGGGAAATACTACCTCATATCGTTATTGACACACACACAGACGCTGGCGACCATTGCGACTGGGCAAATCCGGTCTTTGCAAAAATGGACGAAGAAGAATTTTATCTCTATCTTTGATGTCGAAACGCCGGTTCGCCGGCGTCGTTTGGGTTGGCAACCAAACCTGATGAGATAGCCAGAAAGGAGATAAAAGTGTTAGAAAAAATTATTAAAAATCTCGAGACCGGAAATTACCGGATCGAGTACCGCGAACATTGCGATTGCAGTTTTGATTGGCGTATTAACGAAAACGTGTTAGCATGGGGAACGAACAGCAAAAATTGCTGGGTTGAAAACGTGCTTATCATGGATGATTTAGCAGGGCAGTGCGATGATGCACTGAGTGTTGGCAACGATGGTATGATAGCGGCTTACAATTCGCAAAGCAAATTTTCCATTTTAGTTGATATGAAACGCGATCTCAAAGAGAAACTTGAAGAAGAACTTATTGTAGAAATAAAAAACAGCGACGCGTACTTGCAATTATGCACTAATATTATGAAGTTTTATGTGCCAGACAGTAATGCTTCAAGCCTCTATAATGAATTGCATTTCAATCGAAAGCGTGCTTCAT
>JAKORL010000190.1 GCA_029777855.1 Pseudomonadota bacterium | reverse complement strand
TGCACATGGTGGAGCATCAGTAATCCTGACTCAAAATCAAGCGGTGCCGGAATGGGGGGCGACCGATGCTACTAGAATCCAAACAAATGGAGGAACGCATATAATCAAATATTACATTATTTTACAAAGTCCATCTGTCGATGGGCAGGCGTACGTTGCATCTCTACATGTTAAAAATATAGGCAATCATCCGGTTGTGATTCATACTAATTTATCATCTACATCTACCCAAACAGTTGACGCAGGTGAAACAACGTTAGTTAAAATAGCTGGGGTCGGAAACGGAGTCAACATTTTTCAAATACAGATACGGGCATTAGATGCTGCACACGCACTGGATTTCATCGCCTGGCAACCGATGGCTGAGGCAAAGGCATACGCTACATCATTCATCGAAACATCTCGCGCCGCCGAATCTCTCACTATGCCGACTGCCGGATTGTCGCCAAGCGTCGGCACAATCGAGGGGATTGTAGAGATAACAGATGTTGTAAAACGAAATACGGACTATGGATGGATATTTCAATTGGCAAGATCGGGAACGGGGGATATGCGGTTTTTTCATGCTGACGACGGTAATTTCCATCTGCAAATCCGTAATGATTCCAATGTCATGATATTAGACGTAACGATTAGCGACGATGCGTTACGTAACAGCCTGTATTATTATAAGTTATATTGGCTTGAGTCGAATTTTAAAATAGAGTTTTGGGATGTATTAACCCGCGATAAAACAGTAGAAAAAATCTTTGTAGCAACAGATACGCCATCTAGTTTTGTGATATGTCGAATTGGCAGTGCTTGGTCAACGTCATTTGCTAATACACGTTTCGGCAGACATCGTCTGTCAAATATCGCGAGGACGGCAGATCCTGATTTCAACAATTTGATGCCGCGCGATAGCAATACAGTAGCAATATTTGATCCGACATATTCGTTTATTAGATAGGAGGGGTTTGGATGGAGGTAATCTGTAGTATTTGCGGTAAGCCAATGGAAATTGATTCGCAGTCTGGAGTAGCTTACATTCAGGAAGCAAACGGTGATATACATCATGAAATATGTCCAGAAGAGTCGCAAGAATCAGATTTAACCAAATAAAACGGCTTTAATTTTTTAGGGTGGGTGGTTGTCGTGGGCGAAACTCCAGACGAAAAAGAAAGACTAATAAGACTCGAAGAAAAGGTTGACCAAATTTTAAAAAAAATCGACGAAAAAACATCTAATGAAAAAATCATTGATGA
>JAKORL010000189.1 GCA_029777855.1 Pseudomonadota bacterium | reverse complement strand
ATTCAGCAAATGGAATGGGATCTTCTATGATGAAAAACTAACCACTGCTCTGATCGATCGACTTGTCCACCATAGCCATTTGCTGGTTTTTACGGGCACCAGTTACCGGCTGAAACACTCTACCATTAATTGCTAATTATGGAAATGAGGGTGCTAGAAAAATTATTTGCCGAATGCTAGATTTTCTACTTGCCAAATACAGGTTATGGCGTTTAACGTCTGCCGATTACCGACGGCCATGGACCTTAAGGCGCAGACCGGGCCTTAGTGCGACGTCACTTAGGCCTGGGCAAGCCGGGCGCGACCGCGCTTAGGTCCATGGCTGTGGGCGCGCACTCTACATCATTTGACTTCTTCGATTTGTCATCATGCTCCACTATCCGCGCCCCACCAGCGGTAATCGTGCTGTTATATGACGTGATTAACCATTATTTAAATAATTCTGGCCTGCTTTTTCTTAATTTTTCGATTTTCTTCTCAACATGTCTCATTATTACTGGTCTGATTTCATCTTTCAGTTTTTTTGTAAGATAACTAGCAGTTTCTAGGCTTTGGGATGATAACCATATTGCTATATCAATAATACTTAAACCTTTAACATCTGCTTCTTCCCTGGAAACCACTTTCATAGTTTTTAAAAACCCAACTGGTATTCCTATAAAAAGTTCAACATCAAAATTTTGCTCAATACCATCATATTTTAATGATCGCCTTATTTTGGAAACATCTATTCTGTGGTGTATTAACATTGATCGATAACAGAAAAGGTGATCAACCCATTCCTTATGTTCCTTTTTAATACATTCGGCAATTTCACTATCGCTAAATTTATTGTTTTTATCATGGGCTGATTTTACAACACCATTCCATTTTATTTTGCTTTTGTTTTCACCCATGTATAAATATCCGATCATATTTCCAAAATAATCAAGCATTGAACATATGTTAAAGACTATATCATCAAAAATAAAGAAAACCTTTTTGATCTCATTTTCTAATTTACAGATATCCTCATGGAGGAAGTTCTCGTAACATCGAGTAAGCATCATCTCATAAGTTTGTAGTAACAAATCAAGATGAAATCGAATACTTTGGAATCTATACAGTATGCTGTCTCTAATGGCAAACTTAAGGTGATCTTTTGATGATTGAGTAATTATACAGTCAAGATTCATTAAATCTAATAGATTCTTAGCGAATTCACTAAATTGTCTATCATATTTTTTTAATATCTCGCTTCTTCCGTGTTCCCCCATTATTAAACCCCATTAACCCTAAATATTTAAATCATGTCATATAACGTTTGCCGATTACCGATGGCCAGGGACCTTAAGGCGCTGGCCGGGCCTTAGTGCGACGCCACTTAGGCCCGGGCAAGCCGGGCGCGACCGCGCTTAGGTCCATGGCTGTGGGCGCGTAAACTTCATGATTTGACTTCTTCGATTTGTCATCATGATCCACTATCCGCGCCCCGCCAGCGGTAATCGTGCTGTTATACGACGCTCGCTGTTAAAAAAATACGATTTAGCTTCCTAAGTACACTTGGGTCTGATGCTGTTCAAAAATTCTCTTAGCTTCTTCTGTCTGCAAAACTGTTTGTATACGTTTATTACCATACTTTACTATTACAGTAGCAGGTGTACATTTTATTAAAAAATCGCCTGGAGATAAGGATTCTTTTGTCCCATCAATTGAGCCATTCGAACAAAAATTCCACGCACCAACCAATGTAGCCTTCGTATTTGGCTGTAGAGTGAATAACCTGCTCTTTAAATTTACATAATGCTCACGTGTTTGACAATATAGGGGTAACGCCTCTAACAGAGGAAATGTAACAATTCCTTCGCAATCAATAGCTGGTCGAGATCCTTTATTTTCAATAATAACTTCTATGGAAGTCACTTGATGTTTCCATTGTTGTTCATTTCCTTCTCTATATCCACTTATTCCCGGTCTAATACTTGAAATCTTAAGTATAGGCTTATCCCTCCATTGGATGTATAATGCTATACTTGATAATAACACGCCAATTATTGCAAGAATGAAAGAAATCCAGGTTATTACTTCCATACTCTATTTAAACCTCCTCGTAGAGTGTCGTATAACGTTTGGCATTGCCGACGTCGATGAGCCTTAGCGCGACGCGCTTGGCGAATCGATGTGGCCGCAATGGCTCCATGATTTGACTTGCTCGTCCAACGTCATGATTTAGCTTTCCGCGGCCCGAAACGGCAATGCCGTGTTATACGTCGTGCGAAGATTTTCTCCCAAAAATCAAGTAT
>JAKORL010000019.1 GCA_029777855.1 Pseudomonadota bacterium | reverse complement strand
CATCATTATTTTTGTTAACGGTGAATTTGATGCCCAGCTCACGTCCTACATCATACACCGTTCGTCTGTATCTCCTCTCGTGTTCGTCAATGAATTGGAACGGCAAGTTACCGCTCCTTAATGCAACTCGCAACTCTTTTGCGAGTATTTTCTCTTCTTCTTTGTTGGTTACACGTGGTAACGATTTGATCTTGTTTTTCATAATTATTTACTTTATTTATTGTTTAATTAATTGCTCCTTCAATTCATCACTCAACGTAAACTCACTCTCTATCTCTTCAATAGTAATGTGTCCTGCCCTGTACGCCTTTAACAACCTCTGAAATTGCTGTTTGTTTGGTTCAGACTTCTCTTCAATTTCCTGGGTATCATTCACACCCTCTTTTATTTCATTCTTTGAATAGATAGTGATGAATGATTTTTCTAAATCATATCTTGCCTTTCTAAAGCAATCCTCAATATTTTCTGGTGAAGTGCTGTCAAGCGAGTAGGTGGCTTCCAGCCGGACCGACTGGAAGTTCCCTATATTTTTCACTATTTGCATTTTTATTTCGGTTGCTTTCATTTTATTTACCTTTTAGTGTTATAACCCCATTAAAATTAACTTCATCGTCATCATAATAGTCATGATTATAGATTATATTTGAAATTTCAAAAGTTGCACTATGCCGTGATGCAATTATTGATTTTTCTAACAAACATCTCATCATATCATCTTTCTCTCCCTTATCCATCCAATCATCTAACCTCCTATCAAATGATTCTAAACTAAGTGCTATCTTATCACCAATCTCTAATCTTATAGGGCTTTCAATTTCTTTAAGACAAAATTCGATTTCGTCTAAATCCAAATTCTCCTCAAATCTTATTTCATAAGTCATTGCTTTCATAATTCTACTATTTCAAAGTTATTTCAAAGTTATTTTCAAATATGCTTTCCTCTCGCTTGTAGTCGTGTAGTCCGCTTCGTTAATTTCAGGGTGATCATTAAAAAGCTTCTTTTTGTCAAACCTGGAAGTAGTGCCTGGAGGTACGACAGTGATGTTATAAGCATCTGATTTTATCGACTTCACTCCGCTTTTTATCATCATATCAAGCAGTTTAGCTTTGCTCTCCTCTATCTGCGCCTCCATCGCCTTGATCTGTTGCAAATATGAAGTCATTAGCTGCACCTCTTTTTGCTCCGAAGGAAACAAGTCGCTTTCGTCCCACTCATCACCTATTTTTAAATCGAGATTATCCCAATTATCATCCAGCAATTTGATGCCGTGCTTTAATGTATCGATATAATTTTCATTAGGCTCAACTCCAACAGGTTCTTGTAACCCATCATCAAAATTATCAAACTTGCTATCACATACAACCAACCCTACTCCACGACAACCAAGCATAAAGTACCATTGCAATTGAGCCATGTAATCATTCACCACCGTATCAACATTTGATACACATTTTAATTCAATTACCCGTTTGTCCTCAATGATATAAAAATCGGCATGAGCGAAAACATTAAAATTTCGTGCCATCTTAACATCAGGC
Organism: Pseudomonadota bacterium; assembly: GCA_029777855.1. GTDB lineage: Bacteria > Pseudomonadota > Gammaproteobacteria > JAIEPX01 > JAIEPX01 > JAIEPX01. Next base: position 604 of record JAKORL010000019.1, on the reverse strand, counting down.
TCAACCTTATACTCTCTCTTGAAATCTCTGAAAGCTCCCCCGAACCAATCCGCCCACCAATCCTCAAAATCGTGCCCCTTCTGCATCGCTTCCGTCTGCATGATAGGCTTGTACTCATCTATGCCCTTAGCGACTCTTATCCTTAGCTTATCGGTGTTGGATAGTGCCGATAGGCCATTAAGACCTATCTTATAGAACATTTTAGCGTCCGATCCTCCGAAGCCTCCAACTCTGGACTGTTCAATCTCTCTCTGGTGTAATTCTTTTTTGTTTACTGTTGCCATAACTGTTTTTGTTTTTAGATTATTAATTTCTGTTTTTAAACTACCTTTACTTTGGTATCACAAATATACAACTTTATTTATATATACCAAAATAAAGGTAGTCATTTTGATTAATTATTAAAATGGCAGATCATCCTTTGCGCTCTCCGCCTGTTCAATCTCTTTTTGTACAAATTCATCGCCCTGTACAAATTCTCTCTCCTGTGCTTCATTCAAAAGTTCATTCAAATCAGCATCCGCACCTGTCTTTCTACCTGACAAAATAACCACCGCCGAAAGGCTTGCACCTACGAACGTTGCTCCCCTGGTGAACTTGTTGT
>JAKORL010000018.1 GCA_029777855.1 Pseudomonadota bacterium | reverse complement strand
TGGGATCTTCTTCGGTGGAACAACCGCAGGAATTATACAAAGCCTCTGGAATCCTGAAGCGCTGTTCATTTATTGTGCGATATTAGCTGCTTCTTGGTTGATCATTGCACTATTTATGTGTAAGCCTTTACACCTAAAAACCGAGATCATACCGCTAAAGGCCCTAAATCCAGGGGAGGCAACGGATCTTTCCCAAAAATTAAATACTATCCCGGGGGTTGTTGAAGTAACAATTTTGCTAGAACACGGTATTGCATATCTCAAAGTAGACAATACAATACTCGATAAGCCTTCGCTTGCGAATGCAACGCGAGGTTTTATTCGAGATTGACAACGATGTGTGTTATTCTTCGGAATAGAGTGGTAAGTGGACATGAATATTAAAACCGAATTTTTGGATTCAGAGGAGACGAAACAATGGCTCGAGGTGTAAACAAAGTTATTCTAATAGGTAACTTAGGCAACGACCCAGAGGTACGATATACCCCCAGTGGCAGTGCAGTAGCAAACGTTAATTTAGCAACCAGTGAAACATGGCGCGACAAGCAAACAGGCGAATTACAAGACCGAACCGAATGGCATCGTGTCGTATTTTTTAACCGCTTGGCAGAAATTGTCGGCGAATACTTACGTAAAGGTTCTAAAATTTATATCGAAGGCACTTTGCGAACACGTAAATGGCAAGATAAAAATGGTATCGACCGATACACTACTGAAATCATCGCAAACGAAATGCACATCCTCGATAGTCGCAGCGGTGGCCAAGATCGTGCAAACTTCAGTGATGAAGGCGCTATCACAGTAACCCATGGTTCAGCAAATGCACCTACTGCCCCTCCTCTTGAACCTGCCGGCATGGGACATTTCGACGACGATATTCCTTTTTAATTTTGACATTGCACAAAAAAAGGCGCCAAATTGGCGCCTTTTTTATTTCGAGAAAATTATTATATTAGTGTTTACGGTGAGATGGCTCCATCAACACAGTAATATGAGATGGATATTTTTGAATTGCACCCGTTGCTGCATCAACCAAAATACCCGGCCAGAATAATACATTCACAATAGTCCAGGCATTGAAGCTTTGACCAACACCCACTTGCTTTTGGACATAACCAGGCTTAGCACATCGTACATTCAATGCACCTTTACCTTTAGTGAGCACCACGTTTCCTGGATTGCTATCTACTGGCAATTCTGCGCCTTGGCCGTCAATCACAGTACAACGAGCCCCAGCGATCAGATTATGAGACGTACTATCCACTGCTTGAACATGAACAGTTTGTGTGGTTCCAGTAAACACTGTAGCGCAACCAGACAAAGTAATCACAGCAGCAGGAAGAATAACTTTAAGACCTGATAAAATTCTTGTTTTCAACATAAAAACCTCTTAAATAAAGGATTGTTAACATTTTGTGTTTTCTATATGAACAACACAAATGGCTCTTAATTTAAGCAGCGCCATCTGCCTTAAACTAAGTCCACCACTATAACCATTGTTAAGAGAATTGCAATTAGGGAGAGAGAGAAAGGGGTCAGATCTTTGCTTGATGCATAGTCAATCTGTTGTTTTTACGGTAGTGTCTTTTTTACAGCAATCGCTATTGTTGATCACTATGATTAAACCACTAAAAATTGAATATCGCGGCGCTTGGCATCACGTAATGAATCGTAGGAAATGAGCTAAGCAAAGATCTGACTCCTCACCTGTACATCCTCGTCACTTATGCAATTTTGACAAAGCTGAATGTGTTGAAAGAGCTGAATCTGATTATCGCCAATGCTATGCAGCTTGTGGTGGGTCAGTTAAAACAATCACTAAGAATTAAGTCGTTCTGGGCACAAAATAGAATTGATTAATTTTGTACCCAGATTTTAATATATAGGGATTTCTTTGCTAAACGAGTTGTGATAAAAATGTTATCGCTGGCACAATCACGGGTTTAAAGTAATCGAAACAATTTATTTCTTGATAAGGTAGATTGAACACGACTTGAAAGGCATGGGGCGCTTGAGTTAATTCTTGAAAATAGTATAAATGTTCGCTAATGGATTGATTGTTGCTGGACTTAACTTCTACTAAAAACCATGGTTTGCTATTTTTAGTTACCAGAAAATCGACTTCTCGTTTATCTTTGTCTCGAAGAAAATATAGACCATATTCTCCCATGCCACGATCTTCCCACAGATGAATAGCTTTTAATAAATGTGATGCTACTATATTCTCGTATTTTCTGCCGGTATCTTCAATCATCCCCCAGTCCCATAAATACAGTTTTGGTTGCTTTAGTAAACTTCTGGTAATGTTTGTTGTCCATGGTTGTATCGTAAAACAAAAATAAAAGCTTTCTAATGTCTTAATCCAAGACTGTATAGTTTTTAATGATACTTGCGATAATTGAGACAACTTGGTGTGATTCAACAATGCAGAAACTTGATTTTTGAGTAACGAGGCCAACAACTTCATTTGTGAAATTTCATGGATGCGTGTTAGCTCGCGAATGTCGATATGAAAAAGTTGCTCTAGTCTTAATTTACTCCAGCGTTGATAAAAAGCTTTTGTTTGTTTTGAAAACGGTTCTGGAAATCCACCGAATTCCACTAGGGTATTAAAAATGTCTGTAGACAGTTCTGTTGCTGGACGAATTTCGGTTTCATATATTGTGCTACGCAATAATTCCGCTACTGAGAGAGGGTGCACTCTATAGGGGAAGTATCGCCCCATTAAACTGTCTCCCGTTGTACGATATACATCGAGCTTAGCGCTTCCTGTCACAATAAATCGTACAGTTTCGCAGTATTTGTCATAGAATCCTTTGACGTAATTTCGCCATGGCTTATATTTATGAATTTCGTCTAGAGTAACAATGGCTTTTCTTGCTCTAGCACTATCGAGGCCAAATTTGTTTACTATGGCTTGTGGCCCTTGCACGATAAGTTGTTGGTCTTCGAGATAATCCCAGTTTAAATAAACAAACTGATCAGTTAACTCAGAGGCTGTTTTGCTGACAGTCGTTTTTCCGACCTGTCTTGGACCAGCTAAGAAAACCATCTGTCTATCATTGACCAGATGCTCATCCATTATTCTCCGATAGATTCTATCCATTTTGCTTACCTTGCTTTATTTGACATATTCCGACTATTCTATACTATAGCACAGAATAGTCAAGACCAAAATGAATCCGGCTCCAGTTTGGTCGGAACAGGGCAAAATGTACGATTGTTTGTGCAATACGCAGTTTAGACGATAGAAACGAAACATTTGCTCTTGACAAAAGCTGACTATCTCACGATGCTTCTGCCTACTCAGTCGCACACTTTTATTACACATAACAACATAAGGTTTTCTTAAGTTTCTAGTCTTATGATGCCATTATATGAATATTCTTCAGTAGTTGCGGGGACTACGAATGTTTGAGCCTATTTATAATTATTTACGTAACGCTTCTCGTGATGGTCTAGATGAGATCATGGGTCAGTTACTCGTAAATTTCGAGAATTTTACACAGAAAGAACAAACCCTCTTATTGCTATTATTAGTAGAACCCCATAACTTGGATATATTCGGTCGTTTTATTACTGAGATTAAGGAGAATCAGGCCGGAGCTACCCTTATTTTGCACCTACTCTGCCATCAGTATGATACCAAATTGAGTCAACGAGAAGGACCCCGTGTATTGGACCTGTTACTATCTTTCCCTGAAGGCCGTGAATTTATCCTGCATTTTAGATCGTTTTTTACCAGAATTGGCTACTATGATCTGTTGAGTGAAGCAGTGGCTGTAGATGATCTTGAGCTATTAAAACATCTACTGGGTGAATTTGATTATGACGTTAATAAAGTCCTTGAGTCTGGTTTTTACATAGGTGGTACATTTGTCACTATTGCAGTAGCCTCTGAAAGTTATGCGTGTTTAGATCATTTATTGCAAATTCCCGGCATTCAGCCTAATGTGCCTCCTACGAGGACCAGATACGAAGGCATGACTCCCCTATTCATCGCCGTCCTCCGTAATGACATAGGCATGGTCGAATACTGGCTAAAACGAGGGGTGGACCCCACGCTCCCCCTTGAAATCGGACCTTGTAAGGGATACACCCCCCTTCATTTGGCCGCCAAAGTGGGGCTCGAATCGATGGTCGAATGCTTGTTACAAGATCATCGCGTCAAGGAAGCTGTAAATGAGCCTTTGCGATCTGGCAATAATGAAGGCATAACACCGATATTTATTGCGGCAACAAAAAACAGAGCGATTGTGGAGCGCCTGATAGTAGAGGGGGCTGACTATAACGCCCCTCTCAGAACTGGCGCTTCAACAGGTGAAACACCGTTGTTCGCTGCATTTGCAGATAATTGCATAGAAGTGGCTGAATTTCTTATCGTTGAAAAGAAATGTGATGCCACAGCTCCTCTCAGTTCAGGACAGCATAAAGGAGTGTCGCCTTTTACAACAGCGGTGATTAACGGCAGTTGCGAACTAATTAACTTAGTGTTGCAGGATAATGAACCTCGGCTTTCAATTCAACATACTATTTTAAATAATGGTACCCCAACGTCGATTTTTTGGGCCGCCCTTGTCAAGCATCAAGCCCGTGTCGTTGAAATGTTTTTGGATTATGGCTTTTCAGTAAATGAACCCTTGATGAGTGGTGAGCCTTACAAGATTCCTCCTTTGATAATAGCAGTGCGAGAAGGGCATCGTGATATTGTTGAAATACTATTGGATCATGGAGCTAATCCAAATGTCATGTTGATGGAAGGGCCTACAGTAGGGACAACACCATTGTATTATGCCTGTGAAAATAACCATATCGATATGGTTAGGTTGTTGTTAAGTAGAGGTGCTAATCCAACACGGATTATCCTTGATAAAATGACGATGGTTCACTTTGCCATTAACTTATGTAGAGCAAACGTTCTTACTTGTTTCATGGAACATGATTTTGATTTTGGCGCACAACTACCTAGAGAAGATAACGGCTTACTTAAAAAGCAATGTTATCTAGTCCAAAGAAACGATGGGGCTGAGGTTAAGCAGCTAAAGCAGTGCTTTGCGAGTGAAATTGCGACTATGCAAAATCTATTGGATTCATTTCAGAAATTAGTCCATTGTGATCTGCGCTGGGATACAATTGACGGCCGTCACCACCTCTCAATTCCAGCAAATAATAGACGCGTACAATTATTATGGGGCATGCTTGGGCTAGAGATGGAGATCGTTAGCTTACGTAAATCCCAAGCACGCATTTTGGCAGCAAAAATAAATGAAACACTGAAGAAGGAGCATGGCTCCCGGTTCAATGCGCTTGAGAAGTTTTCAGCCGCTATAAAATCTCTTGGACAGCCTAAGTTTCAATTTGCAACTGACCGTCTTGTTATGAAAACGAGCGAGAGGAACAGAGGAATATTTATCAAGTTTTTCCCTTTCTGCGTGCCCTGCAGTGAAGCAAGAGACAAAATAGAAATACTATTTCAAGCGTTAACGCAATTCCGTGATTTCAAAAAAAGCGAACAGGCGCTCAAGCAATTCAATGATCAGCTTGCTAAATTAAGTGGCTGCGCTAAATCAGTCTCTAAGAAATTTCAAATTACGGTTAGTGATGAGAAAATTGACTTTTTATTCCAAAACTCCGCCGAAGCTAGAGAATTTGCATTTAAGGTACCGCAGAGTGAAGTAAACGAATTAAACGTCAGTTGTTCTAACTTATGTGTCACTGCTTTTTCCAGCCCTCAATCAATCACACCGTCTTCTGAGGTTGCTCTAAAGCCTATGGTCGACCTTGTCGCCTTTGCCATAGAGCGCGATCGTGTGTTGCGAGGTATAGAATTATTCTTGTCTGAGGAGACTGAGCGAGAGCGTAATCGATTATGGAAACGCATTGAAAATTATTACGAGGAAGTGAGTCTGCTCAAAGGCTGTGGTGATATTAAGCGTGAAGCCCAAGAACTAAAACGTAAAACAAGCTTCTTTAATTTGCGATTGGAGAATGGGAAGCAGATGGTACAGACCCTAAAAGCCGAAAATTTGGTAGACTGTACACAGGCAAGGGCACATGAACTTTGTAGCGAACTTAGCACTCTTACTCTCACACTCGAACGTGAGGCTCAAGAAATCCAAGAGAAATTTGATGCTCTACCAGACATTGATCGAATAATCGAGGAACCTGCTCCCGTAATCGAACCTAAAGCTCAAGCGCTCATTGTCACTACAGCTAAGCATCGCTATTTCGGTAAGCCAAGAGCCCCCGTGGCTGTTGTTGTTGCAGAAACACCTCATTTCACTCCTTCAATACCCAAGCGGAGCAATGATGCAATAATAGCTACGGATGTAAAAGATTCCTCGCGCCGAGTCATTGAAGATCGCAAAGGCTATGAAGGGCTTATCAAAATCCTCCCTAAGAAAACCTCTAACCCAGAAAAACCCCTGCGACGAACTAAAACAAAAAATTCAGCTGCTAAGACTGGCATCAAAAATCAATTAGATCATATAAGCAGCTTGTTGCATGAGGCTAACTCTGCTAACTATAGTCCCGAGTTGCTAAACCGAGGCCTTTATTATCATGTGCTCACTCTTTTCATCCAGATGAATCAAGACGACTGCGGCGAATTTCCAGTGAGCATAGCCAAAAAATTATTGGAAGCCTTAAGCCATAGCTATGACGTTGCTTTAAATGGCAGGGGCTTGTTAGCGTTTTGCAATTCTTTTAAAACGCCAGATGCCTTAATGAATGCAACGGATTTACAAATCAGTCAATTGTATCGAGATTATATAGATGTCCCTGGTTTCGAAAGTGGACATTTTATTAAGAAGAAATCCGAAGAATATCTTAATAATTTCAGCGAGGAAGTAGCCTTGCTACGTCAATGCCAAGCTATTTTCGACAAACATGAAGAGCAGGCGCCTTTAGCCACTCATATCCACAGTATGGCTAAGGGTTGCTTTTTAATCATTGGCGAATGTGCTGCTCGCTTATTTGAGGTTTCCCCACATTATAAGGTCGCAGTCTCCTGGCAAGTGTTACATCGTATGGTAAAGCACCCTCCTAAACAACTTGATTTTCTAGCTATTAAATCACGGTGTGTGTATTTGAAAGAAAATATCAAACTCCTGATGCTACCTTCTGCCCTTAGGATGTCACTCAACCTAAAATTGAATGATATTATTTTGGCTTGCAACGCAAGTAATAAGGAATCATGCGTTTCTTCTTTTAAGTCTTTGGCTAACATATTTCATCAAGAGACACGACAGCCTTCTTCTCTACAAGAGGGCCCATTGAGCATCTTGGGTAAGAACTTTATGGAACTATTGCAGAGTATTGAACTCCTGAATCAATGCCGTTACTGCATTCGCAACACGCATAAACATCAAACTGATCTGATAGCAGAAAAGGATTTTGCCGAATTAAATTTGACAATCGATACCGATCAGGTCAACGAATGGACTGTACTTCGTTTAACTCGCTCATTCACCCGTGATAATAAAAAGGAAGGGGGCAACGATCTGCCTCTTTATCCCAGCCAAAATTTAGCATAATAAATTAAGCAAAATGTTGACATTTTAATGCAGACAATATTATCGCGGTCTTTATAGTAAATTCTCTGGGTTTCATCTGCTATTTAGCAAAATCATCTACTTACGCGAATAACATATTTCAATAGACTTAATCTCTGCAGAAATTTTTTCTTCCTCCAGTAGTTTACGTGGGTTTTTTAATACCTCGATTTTGGGCGCATCACTCATCACCCCAAGCACCCTGAAGAATCTGTAACGTTCCCCATACCGATTCATCGCCAGTAACTCTCCGCCACTCAAAGTAAAGGAGCGTTTCTCATATTCAACTGTACTTTTCACTTCAATATATTTTTTACTTTGCGGCTTAGTAATCAAAAAATCGTGGTCAGTCGTACTTTTCTGCACTCTCGGATCTTGGGCATGAACTTTATCATGCCAATCCACTTTGACGAGACTGCCTCCATCCTTAGTGGATATAGAAAAACCTAGAGTATGCTCTTGAACATTCACCTCACCTAAACGTAGCTGATATTTTTTTAGATAATGTTCATATAAACGACGGTAACAAATCGCCTCCCCATGTAGGCCGATAGAATCTCGAGTTTTTTGGTCTACTTGGCTTTCTTTCATCGCATTCACAGCAGCCATATTACCTGTTTTACGTTTTTTTGCTTGTGTCGCTTGCTCTGACTCTTGGAGATCTAAAATTACAGTTTGCTCGATCACATTGGATAATTGAGAGGTAAAATTCAATAACTGACTAATGTTGAGCGCTGGCTCAAAAGACGACATTCTTTTCTTTTCGGCAGATTTCTTGTCTTTCTTGTTTGCTTTTTTCTTTTCTATAGGTGTTTGTGAGCCCGTGGTTGTATCATCACGATCTGCCGTTTGCGTTGACATTTTTAGAATTAGCTTATTTTGAAAGGTCTTAGGACTGCTAGACAAATTAATTTCTTGTGGCTCAGGTGGTAGTTGAGACTGAGTAATTACTGGAGAATTTAGTTGCTCGATATTTCTTAATATTGGCACAAAATGAATATTACATACAGCAATATGGATTAATTTTCTATCATTCCAATCAATATTATCACCGTCGACGTTTTTCAATCCTGCCTCATCAACAAGATTGTGACTTACAATAAATTTTTCCGTCTTATTTGTCAGATCATCTGGATTTTCTCTAACTTCAATTACGTGCAGCTTTATACCAAGTTGCTTACACAGTATTCTCCCGTCTATGTGCTGTTCCCCCCATACAGCTAGTTTATCGTCACCTAGGCCTTCTTCTGCTTCTCGCTCCTCTACTGAATAACGAACATTGGCGAGATATTCTTGGTACTTTCTAGAATCGTAATTGAAGGCCTTAGCTATCCAATTATCAGGATGACGGAGATTCGCATTGCAAATTCTATCCAACTCAACAGCGTATTCATTACATAAAACCCGGAGAGATTTAATACTATATTCATTTTTCCCTGCCCACTCATTCAGTTCTTGTGCACAAGAATCATAAAAACAATCTCCCTTGCCTTTAGCTGCCGCTAAACCAAATCCTTCAGGAATAGAGTTTTCAAAAAGTACTTTTATTTCGCGAGAATTTTTATTCTCATGAGAGAAAAGCCCATATCTAGCTGGCGTTTGATTAACACTATCCGATCGTTTATCAGTTGACTCAGCGGCCTTTGATACAACTTCATGATCACTCTCTTTTTTACTCCTTTTAAGTGGAAGATTTTCGAGAGCGTGATTTTCTGTTTGTAAAGCCGGAACTGGCGCTGCTTCTATCTGCCCTGAAAATAATTGAGCAAGCTCTTGATCCTTAAGACTTAACTCTCTTTTCAGAGGTACTTTTATTTTAATTTTTAAAGATGGTAATGTTCTGACCGCTTGAGCTTGTTGCTCTAGAATTTTTTTTTGTTGTTGATCAAGTTCAGATCGCCAAAATTTATCTAGCTCAAAATAATCTTGTTGAGAAACTTTTTTACGTCTTTTCCAATTAATAACTTCTTTATCATCATAACTAATAAGATCTTTTAGTTCATCAGCGTACTTATGTTTTTGTTTTAATATTTTTACCGCGACTCGGTTAGCAATTTGTCGACAACTCTCGCCACGATTCCAGCGATCTGTATAAGTCAATTGATTAAGACGAGCATCATAGTGAACAGATATCTTATGCTCTTTATCATGAACATCGAGTATCTCATTAGCAAAATAAATCTTCAGCCCAGCCACTTTTTCAGCCCACTCCTTGAGGTAATCATTAGGTTTTTTAGCCGTATTTTTAGATAGATAAATTGCAAATAACGGTAAAATATCCTTGATCTTTACTAATGGCTCTTCCCATAACTGGTGAAAAATAAATTCCACATTTATTTGCTTTACTACTGGAATATTGAGCTTTTCACTTAATAAGTTCATCTCTTCACGCGATATTCCATCGATTTGTTTCAGCCATTTATTATTAAAAGGGACTGATTCCTCATAAGCATCAAAACAGTTTAAATCTCCAAGGGGTTGGTATGTTTGATCAGACGCAGGTAAAAATATTTTCGAAAATCTCAGCCGAGCTAACTCTTCTTCCGAATAATCATATTCGATTATTAGCTTAAATATTAATTTATATTTTTCAAGAATGATATCATCGAGCTCAGACTTACACAAGTCTGTAAATAATCGGAATATATGATCTATCGATAAATAGTTTTGCGTACCTAAAAAAGAAACTTGCTCGTGAGATAATTCCACACCTGTATCAATTACGGGCAGTTGCTTATCTTTGAATATTGCAAAACGAGGGTGGTATGTTTTGCTTGCAGACAAGCATTGTCCATCACAAGTCACAAAGTGCGCATGATAGACCAAATAATAGTGAATAAAAGCTTTAATAGGCGTTTTCGTCCTTGAATTTTGAAGCATTGCACTTGCTTCAGCTTGTTTGATGCTACGCCATCGATTAACAAACACCTGAAAAAAAAGCCGCTGATAACTTAAGTTCCCTAGTAATTGAATATGGTCGATATATGAAAATTTCAAGAATCTGTTTTCTTCATTAACTCGCTTCACTGCTTCATTCGGGATGAAATTTTCATAATCCAGCGCAATACTTGGGTATTTTTGGCGAAACTCAGCTACTGATATATCGACTTCATGAAACTCTATGGCACTAACAACACCTAGCGATTGAAAAAACTGCTTAACTCTTTCTGGTGATTTCTGATCAAGTGCCAAATAAACTGGGGACAAAAATATATCAGCCTTAATCTCTTTCTCTAAATCTGCGTCAGGCTGATAACTTGTTGAAAACAAGCACAGATTCGCCGGTTTCTTAAAGTCTGATCCGGTCGTGATTAATGTGATATGTTGCAATTCTGGATAATCTCTAAGATCGATTTCCTCGGAATATGCGATATAAAGATACTTAATCACGCCCGCATGAAACTCCTTACTATCGCTGACTTCTTTAATTCTTTTAGATAAATGACCTTGTATGACATTATGAAAATTCGACGCCTTCAAACCACAACTACTTAGCCAGGCATTCAGTTCCTCTTTGGGTATAGCTTTTACGACGTCCTCGTGGACAGCAATATTGAAACGGGGAAGCCCTATAGCAGTATCTAGTTTTTCAGTTAAAGAACTTGGAATAAATAGATGTTCTGCTTTATAAAAGCGCTGGTCCTGTGCATAAAAAATTTCTTTTTGTTTCAAATAACTCATCAAAAGCTGTCTATTTTTAAAATCTTTTGCCAAATGAAACAAATGTGTTATTAGCGTTGTGTAATAGCTTGGTAATGACTTAGAATTTCGTAAGTTTTTTTCAATAAGATCACTAATAGTATGAATATCAATCTCATAACCATACTTATTAACTAAAATTCGTTTTTTATTTTTGATCGCGGGATGAATTAAATTATGAGAAAGCGCATGTTCTAAGGGAAACTTATACAACGTTTTTGTTGAATCAATACTTGCACCACAAAGTGTTATTTTTTCAGCATCTTCTTTAAAAGGTAATAAAAATGGCACCGCTCGAGCTGCATCTCTAAAGCCATTCAAATAAGATAATTTATGTTGTTCATCAGGCATGTCAAAATCAAAACCCAGCATATTCAAAACTTGATCCGCTATTTGTCTGGATGACGCAATATCCTTAGCAAATTCGAATTGCAAATATCCTATAGCATAAAAAATGAAATTATTATAACTATTCGTTAGTATGCTCTGCCGGCTCTTATCGAGCAAAAAAACTGCACTGACATGATAGGGTAATAGACACTTTTGTTTGGTAGGCAAATGAGTATAAAGCCTACTCTTATCAGTATTAGCAATAATTTTCATTTGCTCACTGCATTCAATAGCAAAAGTAACGGTGACATCTTGCTTACTTTTAACTTTATCAGGGCAGCTAAATTCACTCATTTGCATGAGTTCTTTTTTAACATCCGGTGTTAAATCTTTACTATAACTCTTGATCACCCACTTTTCTTGTTTATTGTTGACAATATCTTTCAATACAACATTATTGCCTTGTAGTGTGCGCTGTATATGTACCTGTAAGTTATCTAGATCTAAATAACCTGAAAAATTAAAAGACTCTATTTTATCGAGAAACAGCAAAGTAGACATATTATTTTGAATAGAACGAACAGCCGCAGCCAATTTGGATAGAAATTCTGATTTAACACTGAAAACAAAGTGCGTTTTGTTATCAAGTAAATAGGGTAGTACTGAGTTTGGATATTCAGCCAACTCAGTCCATATCGGAGTAATCATCCATGGCACTGGATTTGAACTATGTTGCTGCCACCCGTACTGCTCATCAAAACGAAAGCTATAACCGCCTGAACGAATATAAACTCCGTTCGCAAACTTAAATACTGTTTTAAACCCAACATCTTTATGACCTATTTTTTCGATATTTATGACTTTATCTTCACTGAGTTTTTGAGGTGTTTGTTGCGCTTGGTGAGCACCGGAATAATTACAAATCCTGAGGACATGATCTTCTTTAAAAGGTTCTCCATCATTGGTATAGATTAGATAACCATCTTGATAATGCATACTAAAATGCTGAGCTCCCGCATCGTTTGCATTCTGCAACAATTCGGTAATATAACAAAACTCATCAGTCAATACCGTTTCGAGATCAGCCAATATAGTATTATGAATTTTATGTTGTGAAACATTCTCTAAAAATAGATTTTGAATCAATTGTCGTTTTTCAGCACTCATCCGATATGTTTCCTATAAATTCCAGAAACTGTATTACACAACTGTTCAGCTCATTTGTCAAATTGCGCGACTAAAAAAACTCATCGGCATAGATTCGACTATGATGGATACGCGAGACTGAATACTAAATTTCACAATAGCCAACGGGAGACACGCCCTTTTCTTTTCTAAATTTATAGCCAATACTTTTGCTGCATCAATGCTTGCTCAACAAACATCTCGTAACCAGCGATAACATGCGATTGACATTGATTGGCAAGGTTAACAAATCGACTCTGCGAAGACTGGTAATTGATATCCATTACCACAGTTTGATTACTGAAAAATGTCTTCAATTTAGCCAGTGTTGCTTCACTTAACTCAGCAGTAAATGGTAGTGTGTTAAAGGCGAAATCAAAGACTTCTTTCGGAACATTTTCAATGGAGTCGAAATCATAACAAACACAATTTAATTCACGTACAAGATCATCGCAATGAGCCAATGTTCTATTGATGACAACGATTGAAGAGGCCCCTCGTTTATTTGCTTCAAATGCAATTGCGCGTGCTGACCCTCCCGCACCTATGATTAGCATTTTCTTTCCTGAAACTTTTTTTATTTTTTCTACAGATGAGATAGCTCCAATTCCATCAGTGTTTAGCCCGGAAATATTGTCCGGATCCATTCGAAGTGTATTAATCGCACCGATTTTCTCAGACTCATTATCAAAACAATTTACAAATCGTTGAATATCTTGTTTCAACGGCATAGTCACACTGAAACCTTGAAAAGGAAGACCAGGCAAAAGACCAAAAAACTCATTGAGCTCATTACTCGAAACTTTAAACTTAACGTAAACCGCATTAGTGCCATTTTTTCTAAAATAATCATTATGAAATAGATGACCTTGACTTTGCGAAACCGGATCGCCC
>JAKORL010000188.1 GCA_029777855.1 Pseudomonadota bacterium | reverse complement strand
CATATAGTAATTAAATTTTCAGATCAAGATGCAATCAGTAAACATGAAGTCATGTTTATTTTATTATTTCTGTATTGATACGCTAGTCGTATTAATACGCAGACAATAATAACGAATTAAAATTACTTTTTTGTTACCTGGCCGTCTAAATTATCAAAGGCCGCTTCTTGCGCTTCTTATTTGGCTTGTGCTATAGCAATAGGTGATACGCCATTTTGATTGTATTGAATGTTGAGGAGGCTAAATCCCGCCGCCTCAAGTTGATGTTTTAGGGCTTCGTCAGAACAGAAGTTTAAGTAGGTTACTTGGATAATATCAGTGAAAATAGATCTTTCTAATTTGAAGTCCTCCACGGTCATACCAAATAACTGTGCCATTAGTTCATCATTCGCATTTTTGGGTGGTGTCGGTATGTAACTGAGAACCAAGATGCCATCATTCTTTAAAGCCTTTCTGAAATTTTTGTATAATGCAATAAGTCGCTTTTCATCGCTCTCATACATATTGAGACCATTGCTAGTTAATAAATCAAATCTGCTTGTAATATCAAGCCCCCAAGCATCTCTTTGAATAAAGTTAACGTTATTTATAAGATTTTGTTTGATAGCATTCTTTCTTGCATATTCTATGGACTCATCGTCAATATCGATACCTACTAGTTGGAAGTTATCAATGGTTGAGTAGTCAAGTGATAGAAGCTCATCCATTAGCCCACAAGGAACAGAGCACATTGTAATATCTGAGCGTACGTAACTTTGTAAAATCTTCTTGAATCTAAAAAAACGCTCTCTGGCAGATGTTAATATAGAGTTGTTTAAAAGCCAGTTTTCTAGGGGGTGATTTTTTCTGTCTTCAGAAGAACTATTAAAAATATAAGATGTCCAGAATCCATTCAGTCCCTTATTGTGTAATAAAAATCTACCCAAAGGAAACTCGCTCAATTGATCAACTAGCTGCAAGGTTTTTTGCAAAGGCAAAACAAGATTAGGTGTCTCTCTTAGTCTGTCTTTAATATTGCCTACAATGGCAGATGTTTCTTTTGTGTTTTCTAGCAAACTCTTTGTAGAGTGTGTGATATATGATTCGTCTAAAATATAGTTCATTGTAATGCCCATTTAATTCAGTTTTAATCCAATTTTACTAAATCCATCGAGAACGCTCGGGTGGTCCAAAATTTTTGAACGACGTAATACAGATAGTACGTTTTTGACAATTGGAACATCCTGAGTGATAATAAATCCTTTATATAACTCATTGTTCATTTTTTCTGCAAGACCAACGTCGTTAATAAGTTCCCCTAATAGTATAGTATTGAAATGCTTTTCTGATTCTATGCTAAGGTATAAGGTCATAAAATCTGCTAAAGTAGATCCAATTGCTGTTCGATATTCATCGTCAAGTTTTTCCCATGTTTCACAGAGGAGATCGAAGAAGAATCCAAAATGTCTGGATTCATCATTCATATGGTCATTTACATAATGTTTTATTGACGGATGAACTGATGAGCTTTGAAAAAACTCTACTAACTCTCTCACTAATGTTGTTTCGAAAATACAAACAGCGATTATTTCAAAAATGTCATGGAATTTTTCATCGAGAAGGCTTTTTATTGTTGTAACAGCATTAGATGCATCAGATGTTGGATATTCATAGGTTTGTAATTTAGGGTTGATGTTTTCTAGTTGAAATATCATATCCTTTGCAATATACACGTGATAATATTCATCAATTAATATTGTGTATGTGCTTAGTTTAGTGCTATCATCGTAATGTACTGGTAAGTCATGATACTGGATTTTTGTGCAAGCAGAATTGATCAGCTTAATTTCTAATGTAACAATATCATGAAGATACTTATAAAACGATTTCAAAAGAATTTCTTTCTTCGTCCTTTCTCCAAGTTCATGGACTTCCTTTATCAACAGCAAGGGTTGTTTATCCTCCGGGAAGAAATAACCTTCTTGGGTGAAGTCAATTAGCTTTCTAGGTCTTGTACGTATTGAGCTGCGTGTTTCCCATTTTTTTTGATATGTATTAACATATTCATTAGTCTCCCCAAAAACACTTTTCATTATTTCCTCCAATCGCAGTTGATTGACAAAATCCCAACAGTAATTTCAGTTACTGCAAATAAATAATAGATCTTAATTCATAATTAAGGATATACGTAAATTTTCTCAGGCGGTAATGGTCAATAAACAGAAATTAATATTCATGGTTTCTTTGAGGCTTCCCAGTATTTTAATTTTGTATACGATTTCAAAAAAAGTCTCGCTTTTGCAAAACATCGAATTAGCTAAATGAATTGGTAATGTCAATTCATGCAAAGTTATTTTGGCTTGATATTATGCTACATATCTTGTTCAGCTTAACTCGATAGGTCGGTTTCGTTGTGTAATTCCTGTGCTGGTTTTGATTTTTCGAAAAGCATGCGCATCATAAGAATGCTTGATATCATAATTGTTAAACTAATTGGTATAGACATGCTTAGTACAGTACCGTTATAATAAAAGCTAGTAATTCCAGTGATAACGGTAACTAGAATTGCTCGTACTCCCATAATCAGCGATGAAGCGCTTCCGCGCAGTTCTGGGAAATATTCAAGTGATTTTTGAAAGATTATAGGATAACACAGTGCAAAGCCTAAACTAAAAAGACTCAATGATAAAGTAACGGGCAAAAATGAGGTCGTATTAATATATCCTAAATATATGAGCAATACCACACTTGATAACAAAGTGAAAAATGAAAAGTTTAAAGCTTTCCGGTAACCTATTTTAGCTAAGATGGTGTTTGCATTATAACTAATGAATGCAAAGGTTGTGATTATAATAGCCTGATTCGATAGGTAACCAGAGAGTGATAGGTTAAATGTTTTAGTGTATAAGAATGCACTAATACCAATATAAGACATATAGGCTGCAAACAGTATACTGGGTACAAGTGAAGCCGTCATGAATTGTTGGCTTGTGCATAAGTTTAGATATGTTTTACAAACAGTTTTTAGGTTTAACTTGTTGCGATTACTTAGGGTTTCGGGAAGTAATAAAATTAATAATATTAAAGTAAGGCCAGACAATAAGACAACTGAACCATAATTACCGCGCCATCCTACCAATTGATTTATAAACCCTCCCAGAATTGGAGCTATAGCCATTAATGTTGCTAAGCCTGCATTAATTAACCCATACAATTTGAGGGCGTAATTTTGTTCATATGCTTCGGCAATAATTGTAAATACCAATACTACAGGTGCGCTTGCACCTAAGCCTTGTATAAATCGAGAAACTAATAGGAAGTGGATATTGTCGGCTAAAAAACATCCTAGAGCTCCGATGAAAATCAAAGCGTGGCCATAAATCAGAACCCTTCTTCTGCCGTATGCTTCTGATAATGGGCCATATAATAAAGCACCCAGAAAATAACCTAAGAAATTGAAAGTGATAGTTTGCTGTATTAAACTGGCATTCACGCCTAGATAGGTGCTGATGTCTGGAAAACTAGGAACTGAGATATCAATTTCTACACATGTGGTTATAATGGCTAAAAACAACAAAGCTGGTAAATAACGAAATTTCATAATGGCAGCTCCTAATTACTATTTAATTAAATAGGGGCATATATGAATGCCCCTGTCTAACCCCTGGCATCTCAAAATTAATTAATATTTGCTGTGAGATTATCTAGAATTATATGATTTTCGCTTAAGTGATGCAATTGGTAGAAATACCTATACATTATTGTTGTTTAGTATTTCTATGGCGAAATAACGATGTCACAGCAATCAATATTGGGAATCAAGGGTCAGAATGACTTACATTCTACCGAAAATAATCGCTGATCTTCGAGGCGCAGTGCAGTCAGTTGATTTCCCCAAACGCAGCCGGTATCGAGTGCAAAAAGATTAGGTTGATTTGTTTTTCCCATCAAGGCCGCCCAGTGGCCAAAAATAAGTCGATCTTGAGGATCGCGTTTATTGGGTAATTCAAACCAAGGAATTAATTCTGGTGTTTGTAAATTTGCTGGGCCTTTAATATCAAGGATGAGTTTTCCGGAAGGGGAGCAAAAGCGCATTCGTGTAAAAGCATTGATGATGTAACGGAATCTATCCCAGCCTTGTAGTGATGGTGACCAGGTGTCGGGTTCATTTCCGTACATGTGTTCTAATAAATGACCTACTTGTTCACTTTGCAATATTGTACAAACTTCTTCAGCATGTAGTTGAGCTTCAGAGAGAGACCACTGTGGATGAATTCCTGCATGTGACATTGTATATTTTAATTTTGCATCATGATGTATTAATGGGCGATGACGAAGCCATTGAATTAATTTTTCTCGATCAGGTGCGTTTAAAATTTCATCAAGATTATGTTTGGTCGGATAGACTCGAGACGCTAAGGCCAGAGCCAGCAAATGCAAATCATGATTTCCAAGTACACTGATGACACGAGGTAATTCACTGACTAGGCGTAGTGTGCTGAGTGAATCTGGGCCTCGATTAACAAGATCACCGGTTAACCACAGTGTATCTTCTGAGGTGTCATAATTTATTTTAGATAGCAAAGCTTCTAATGCTTTGTGGCATCCTTGTAAATCACCGATGGCGTAATGTGACATAATTCCCTATTAATTTAACTACGACTCTGTAGACTATCAATAATATTACTGATTAGTACGAAATCCGCAACTGATAATTGTTCGGGTCTTAATTGAGGATTAATATTTAATGCGTCCCACTGATCAGGTGTGATTAACCCAGAGAGTGATTTTCGCAGAGTTTTGCGACGTTGACCAAAGGCGGTGGTGACAATTTTTCGTAATGTTGAAAGATTTGTTGCGACATGAGGTAGATCTTTGTGGGGAATTAGTCGAACAATGGCTGAATCAACTTGTGGGGGTGGGGTGAATGCGCCAGGCGCAACGTTAAATAATTTTTTTACTACACAAAAATATTGGACCATCACCGATAATCGGCCGTAATTTTTATTTCCGGGCTGTGCAGACAATCGGTCGACGACTTCTTTTTGCAGCATAAAATGCATATCTTTTATGCAATGTAATTGCTCAAGTAAATGGAATATTAAAGGTGTTGAGATATTATAGGGTAGATTTCCTACGATACGTAATGGATAATCTTTGCCTAAAGACGAAAATGCAAATGTTAATGCATCGTGTTCGTGAATTACTAGTTGCCCATATTGTTTAGAAGAGTCTTTTAATTTTGGAATGATGTCTCGATCGATTTCGACGGCATCCATTGTGGTGACATGAGGGAGGAGGGCGTGAGTTAGAGCCCCTAAACCGGGTCCAATTTCGACCAAGTGATCCTCTTTTTGAGGAGCAATAGCATCAACTATTTTTTGAATAATATGGCCATCATGCAAAAAATGTTGCCCAAAACGCTTTCTAGGATGATGTTCCATTAAAGCGATATTTTAATATAGGCCGAGTCGCGAAGTTGTTGCAACCAGACGTGAAGCTGTTCATCAAATTTACGATGATAAATCATATTCTTGGCTGATTGTGCAGTCATTTTGGTTGGGTCGTTGTGCACATCTACCAGTTTTAGAATGTGAAAACCATTGGACGCTTGTATCGGGCCAGCTATTTCATCTAATTTCAAAGAGCTTAGTTGATTTGCAAATAATGATGGCAATTCACTGGCTTTTCTCCATCCTAAATCTCCACCACCTACAGTATTGGGTCCTGTAGAGTTATTCCTTGCTACTTGCTCAAAGCTTGCACCATCTTTGAGTTCTGCAACCAATTTTTTCGCTTTTGCTGATGCAGCCGAGATTTGTTGTGATGTTGGAGATTCTGGAAGTGGAACGTGAAGATGCATCAAATGATATTCGGCTGAACCCGCTTTTTTGTTTTTTGTTCCTCTAAGATATTCGGCAACTTCATTATCAGAAATTGTTATTTTAGAGCCTAATGCAGATTGCTGTAGTCGAGAAACAATCATTTGGTCGTTAATTCTTTTGCGAAAAGTAGAATATTCAATGCCATCACGTTCGACAGCTTTTTTAAGCTGTTCTACAGAAATGTGATTTTGATTAGCCATATCTTGAATAGCTTTGTTGATATCGTCACTGCTTACTTCAATGTTATTGCGTTTTGCAATTTGAAGTTGTAGTGCTTCTAAAATGAGTCGATCAAGAACTTCTTTTCGTAAAGCAGTTTCTGCGGGGACGGGTTTATTGCTGATTTTTAATTGTTCTTTAGCTGCTTTAAGAGCTAAGGCAAGTTCGGAATTTGTAATCACAGAATCATTGACAACTGCGACGACTCTGTCCAGTGATAAAGTATTTTCTGGTTTAGCGTATGCCCCAGCATTTGCCAGCATGGCGCTGCTCAAAATTATTGTTAACCATCGTGCTTTCATAATTGGACCTCAGATAATGTGATAGCCCTCGATTTTCAACTATTGGGCTGCGTGTTGTCAATGTAAGCCTTTGCAGTCGATATTTGATGGTCTATTGTAGGATAACCTACAGTCAGATCTTTCAAGGGTATTGTTTTTAAAAAATGTAGTATTTTTTACGCTAGATGGTACCATCTGTAAGCGCTATAGTTTGATTTTATTGACTATTACTGGAGAATTTTTATGAAAAAACCTTTATTACTCTCAACTATTATTGCTTTTAGCAGTTTTATTGCTCTTACGACTGTAGCGAGTGAGCGGTCAGCGCCAAGCAGTTGTCCGAAAGCATCAACCGTGAAGTCTGTACGCCTTAATGCTGCAAAGCTTAACAAGGAAACAGGTAATTATGCTGCTTATAATATAAACACGTATGGCACTAAACAACGTTGGGTATTTATTATCGGTAACATTGATGCGAGCTCTCAGGGTGATGCAGTGACGAAGGCCAACGAGGCTTTGCCGACAGTATCAAATGCCATGAAAAAACCACATTATGATTCAGATAACGAGCTTTATATTTGTGTTTACAATGTAGGATATGGCTATGTTGCTGGTGCGATTACCACGTCAGATGCTAACACCGCGATGAGTGAATTGCGTAAATTCCATTAAAACAGGTCGTGAAAACCGGGTAGCCGGTCTTTTAATATACTATTGGGGTTGCTGTTGCCGACTGTTGTAAGGCCTTTTAGATTTATTTGAATATAGTAACGATTATCGAACAAAGTGTCTTCAGTTAAGCTCTGGTCGATCATCGTACGACTTGCGATGGCTCGTAAAGCGAAGCAGCAACTCTGATATTCGAATCCTGCAAGAGCAAATTGTGGGTGACTGTGACTCAGATTGTAATTCCAATTGGCAAGGATGTGCCATCGTTCCGTAATTGGAAGTGCGAAGGCGATGTCCAATCGACTTAAATCTTGGCTACGAGCCCCTAATTTTGGATCGCCATCCCGAACATAATCATATCCGCATGAGAATAACCGATTTTTTGCATCGTGATAGTGCAAATGGGTATTCATCGTTGTCATTCGCTGATCGCTTGGGTCCCATACAACATTCGCAACAGCTGACCACGCTTTATTAATCTGATAATTCAGAGCACCGATTAAAGGTGAAGTGTGATTATTGATGAGGGGGTCGTTTCGACAATCAGGTGTCAAGCATACTTTGCGATCTTGAAAATACCATTGAGTTGCCAATGATGCACTTAATCGTTCATCTCCATCGTTTTGATCAAGAAAACGTGTGGTTAATCCAACGGTGACTTGGTTTGCATCATTAATTCGGTCTATCCCTGAAAAACGATTGGGAATATAAAGCTGTTGATAAGTAAATGTTGGTAAATCTGTGTCAAAAAGTGGAATATCATTTTGATTGGTGTAAGGAATGTAAACGTAATACGCGCGAGGTTCTAGAGTTTGTGTAAATTTTGAGTTACCTAGTGAATGCGTTCGTTCAAAAAATAAACCTGCATCTATTGTTGTTATGGGCAATAACCGAGTAATGCTGTTGTTTGATTCATGGTGAAATTCGTGGGCTTCATCGTGTAGCCAATAAGCAGTTCCTTCCATATCGATTCGAGGCGTAAAATAAGCATATTCTGTTTTTAAAGGCAATTCTACACCTGGGCTTACATCTAGCCGTTGGCCAGTAACAACTAATCTATGTGTCATGAAATCACGGCGGTGATCAAAATAGATAAATTCAGAATTTACCCAAGTGTGCGGATAGTTTTTTCCAAATAGCCAGTCCCCATGTAAATCTAATTGTGGCAAACGAGCATACTGATCCTTTGTGCTGGAATCTATTGGGTGTAGAGTTTGATGTAATTGTAGACGGCTCAGAAAATCCCAGTGATTATCAGAGTAATTAAAGTTGGCTTGATTCAATAATTGGTCGCTATTTTTATCGGTAGGGTTATGTCCAAAATCTTGAAGGTAGTAGTCATCTGTTACAAAATTGATTATGACAGAAGATTCCATTTTTTGTGAGTAGTCGCTTGTGTTTTGTAAGGCCAGTTTTAAGCGGTTGTCTGAATCATTTGCCAGCGTATGTAAAAATTGTTTTGTAATTCTGTCCTCATCTGGGTTGTCTAGCTCTTCTTTTTTCATGTTGGCAAAAACATTATCACTGGGTAGAAAGCTGGCGTGCATAAATCCTTTGCTGTGGGGAAATAAATAGCGAATATTTGCATTCAGTTGCAGGCCGCGATTGCTGTAAAAAATCGGCGTAAATAATGCATCATAATTTGGTGCTAAATTGCAATAGTAAGGAACCTCTAAAATAAACCCGTCTTTATTATTATGTCCTGGGGTTGGAAGTAAAAATCCACTCTTCCGACGTTTATCGATGGGAAAACTTAAATACGGCCAATAGACTACTGGGACATTTTTAATATTAAGGCTGACATGTTTTGCAACGCCGATTCCCTCTTCTTTTTTAATATCTAATTGCTTTGCTTGAAGTTTCCATAGTGGCTTAATACAAAGAGGGCAAGTGCTATAAGTAGCTTGTTGAATTTTAAGTTCATTAGGTAGATTTTGAGCTTGTTTTGCAGTTCCCCATGCTGTTAGTGGATGTGGCAGTGCATCTCGATAAAATCGATAAGCACCATCCCAAAGATTGGTTTCTTGCTGATCAGGTTTCATGATGACATGCTGGCCAGCGAGTTCTTGTTTTTGTTCAAAGTAACGTACATTTTCTCTTAGCTCAATTGTATCTATTGATTGCGTTTTAGGATTTCGATTGAATGTAACATGCTCAGCTTGTAATAATCGGCCAGGTTGTTGAATTGTAACTTTGCCTGAGATTGTAGATTCGCCTTTTAAAGAAAAAGTTGTTGGATTAGTTGAAGTAACGTTCATGGGCGATTGATTAATGTTTGTCATGGGTTTAGTGTTTGCTACTTCTTTTGGATCCACAAAAACACCATAACAGATATTATTTGGTTCTGGTTGCCAATTAAGAATTTCAGCGAGTGGAAGTTTTTGTGCATGTGAGGATGTATACACGCTTTCGCAAAATGCGGTGCAGATTAAAAATAGGGCGGTTACTTTTGACCCTTTTCTCACTTTGTTTATTTCCTTGATCAAATTCATGCTGAAGATCTATCGTGTAGTCTACCTTGTGCAGAATACAAGTCTAGATGTTCAGTGAAAATTTCGTGGGTTCTAATAACTCTAATAGATGATGCTTCTTAAAGCTTAGCGTCAGATATAAGGTGGAAATATCAGATGTTCATGCTCATAGGGATAGTGACAACACAGTCTTTTTTCTGGGGCGCCATACTGCCAGATGAGAGAGCTTGAGTTCACGCATGCCAAAAAGCAAGAGCGAGTTTCAGAAGTCGTCACTCATGTATTGTGGGGCATCAGGAATAATGTAGGAATTCTCGGTGATTATTGACGTGATCTAGTAATTTATAACGATTTTCTGAGTTTTTAACCCTATTCATAAGCTAGAATTATGCTAGATATTTTAGCGAGTAACTCATATAATCAGTAGTTCATTTTGAAGAGGGAGGTAAGATGGGACAATTAGTTGATAATAGATTTGGGGGGCTTCATCGGTGGCTTCAAGCCGTGTTTCCTTGTGCAGAGGCCGATATCGTTCCTCTTGCAGGTGATGCAAGCTTTAGGCGTTATTTTCGTGTACATGGGCAAAATGAATCAAGAATAGCTGTGGATGCGCCGCCGACACATGAGAAGCTTGATGCATTTATTCGCATTGCAAATACTTTCAGCGACCATGGTATCCATGTTCCAAAAATAATCGCATCAGATGTACATCAGGGCTATTTATTAATTTCAGATCTTGGTGATGAGCTATATAGCAACCATTTGAGTTCGACGAATGTTGATAGTCTCTATCTTAATGCAATTGATACTCTTGTCAAAATTCAACAAACACCAAAAAATGCTTATTCTTTTCCTTCCTACGATGAAAAGTTGCTATCGCAAGAATGTGAATATTTTTCTGAATGGTACTTAGGAAAATATTTAAATATTAATTTATCTGCTCGAGAACAGAGTGCTTTACAGTCTACCTACTCAAAGCTGATAGAGGTTGCTTTGGAGCAGCCTACCACTGTAGTGCATCGTGATTATCACTCGCGCAATTTATTTATTTTGTCCGACAATGAAGTGGGGGTCATCGATTTTCAAGATGCCGTCATTGGTCCTATAACGTATGATTTAGTTTCATTATTAAAAGATTGTTACGTTGCGTGGCCTAATTCCAATGTTGTTAACTGGGCTCAGCGCTATTTTGAAAAAGCGCGTGATGCAGGTGTTATTCAAGATATTTCAATGTCGCAATTTTTGCGATGGTTTGATCTTATGGGTGTTCAACGACATTTAAAATGTATGGGTATTTTTGCGCGTTTATATTTGCGGGATAACAAATCCAGTTATCTAGGCGATATTCCGCGCGTGGCTGATTATATTTTAGGGGTGTGTTCTCGTCACCCCCAGTTGAATGGGTTGGCAAAATTATTGCAAACAAAGGTTTTAAAGCATGAAGGCCATGATACTTTCAGCGGGGCGCGGAGCTCGGCTGAGACCATTGACGGATGATTGCCCTAAACCGTTATTACCGGTTTCGGGTCGTCCACTTATTGTGCATCAAATTGAAGCTTTGGCTGCAAGCGGTTTTACCAACCTAGTCATCAATATTGCTTATAAAGCCGATATGTTTCTCAGTGTTTTGGGGGATGGAAGCCAATGGGGCGTATCCATTCAGTATTCCAAAGAGCCTGAGTCTGCTTATGAAACAGGCGGTGGAATTTATCACGCTCTGGATCATTTGGGTGATCATTTTCTCGTTGTCAGTGCAGATATTTTTACGTCCTATCCCTACCATACTTTGCTAAAACCGCCCGAACGAATTGCGCATTTGGTGATGGTTGATCCATTGCCAACGGGTGGTGATTTTGCGTTATCGGATGGTGTTTTGTCTTTACACGGAACTAACATGTTAACCTATGGCAATATTGGAGTATTTCGTAAAGAACTTTTTGATAGTTGTCAGCCAGGTGTTTTTCCATTAGGGAATTTGCTTCGAGCAGCGATTGCAAAAAGTCAAATTACTGGGGAATATTTTGAAGGAAGATGGTACAACGTGGGTACTGTGGAAACATATGATGAGGTCAATGGAACTTATTTACCAATATAGTTTAAACTCACATATTTTGCCAATCTCGGGCGTATAAAATAATTTTAAATCCTCATTAACTGGACTGTTAACTCCGGTTTAAAATTATTTTATACGCCCGACCTTGACTAAAATCTGTGAGTTTTCATCAGAGCACTAATTATTAAAAATTTTGTGCAACCAACTGCTCAATGATGCAATCTCTTCAAGACACACTGTGTGAGCCATAGGGTAAGTATAAAAATCAACTTTGTGTCCACTATTTTCTAAGAATGTTGCAGTATGTTGTCCAAATTTGAGTGGTAATAGTGGATCAAAAGATCCGTGCGCTAGAAAAATGGGTATGTGTTGATTTTGAGGTTGGCGCCGCTGATCAAAATCTTGTGTATGCCACAGAAAAGTAGAAAGACCAATGATCCCACCTAAACGTTCTGGATAAAATAATCCGCTAAGAAGAGCAATATACCCGCCCTGAGAAAATCCTGCTAAAATAATTTTGTCTGGTGTGACGCCATTATTGATTTCTTGTTGAATAAGTTGATGAATAGAAGTAACAGCTTCGTTAATTCCGGATTCATCAAATGGGCCTGATTCGTTGAGATTGTAAATATCAAACCAGGCGCGCATGGATAAGCCGCCATTCAAAGTCACGGGTCGAATGGGTGCGTGAGGAAAGACAAAGTGGATTTTTTTTGAGATGGGTAATTTTAATTCAGGAACAATAGATGCAAAATCATTACCATCTGCACCAAGGCCGTGAAGCCAGATAATGCTATATTCTGCATTATTAGCCTTCCCCAACTCTACAGATTTTAACAATTCCATGTTTGATTCCATAATTAAATTCCTTGTCATTATTCACCACAATATGCAAACTTACATATTTTACCAATATCGCGTGTATAAA
Source organism: Pseudomonadota bacterium (assembly GCA_029777855.1). Lineage (GTDB taxonomy): Bacteria > Pseudomonadota > Gammaproteobacteria > JAIEPX01 > JAIEPX01 > JAIEPX01. The sequence goes on along the minus strand of JAKORL010000188.1, from coordinate 1,266 downwards.
TTTGCGTGAAATGAAACTACTTCGCGTCAAAGACTATAGTATCATCATTGAGAGCGGAGGGTTCAATGGTTTTTAAGTCATCAATGTTACTTGAATTAGACTTTTTTGCCAAATTTAATTCAGGATTCTCGGATGTATCCTTAATCACTTGATCTACCTGCTCATAGAAAAACCGCCATTGATTAAAATGTGCTTTTGAAAGTTTCTCATCTGACTGAGTTCCGACTACGCTGCCAACAAGAGAGCCGCCTATGGCTAGTGTGGTTGCTGTAGCGGTTGCTCCTGCTTTAGCTAAGATGGGCACGCCTAGAATAAAGGCTAACCACCCACCACCTGCAAAAAATACTGCAATAGCTGCGGTAACTGCTGCTGATAAAATGATCGTGGTAACAATACCTAATATCGCGCCTACAACAGTTTTAATGTTGTTAGAATAAAGCTCTTGCCCGCAATTCTTTTCGAATTTTTCTTTTGCTTTTATTTTGTCATCTAATGTTTTGTCATGTGGTAGATATGTTAGTGCCAATTCTTTTAGTTGGGTCGCAAGGACAATAATGTGATTATTTATTTGATTTCCGTCCGTATTTTCACCGGTGCCAGGGTTGAAATCCGCTATTAGTTGATCAGTCATGCTGATCATTGATTCTAGTAGTTTGAGTTGGCTATTTTGATAGGTTCGATATTGAGTTTCAAATTCATTTTTGACCCTAGTTATTTCGTCAGAGCTAAAGTGATTATTGCCTTCATTTGAAATCGAATCATATTCTTCTTTGATTTTCTTGAGGTCCTTTGCGGTATTCTCAAAAATAGTTTTGAGTTGGCTTATGGTGGAATCTTTAATTTGTAACCGAGTTAATTCATTTTGGGATTGAGAGATCCTTTCGTTTAATTTTATTGTGCATTGAGAGATTTGACTCGCAAACTGTTCATTGCATCTTTGAATTGTTCTAGCTTGAGCTTCAAGCTCGAGTTGTTTATCTAGGATTTTTTGGGTAAGTTCTTGCGCCTGTTCTTCAAGTTTTCTTTGCGCCGCTAGAACTTTTTCACAAGGGGCATCTAATTTGTCTAGTTCACCTTGTTTGTCTTCAATATCTATCTGAATAGATTCGTAGGCATGGTCTATTTGCGCAATCAGGGATTGAATTTCTGCGATAATTTGTTGCCTTGGTGTACGATTAGCGACGATGCTAAATGCTACATGGCTATAATGGCTAACATTTCTATAGAGCTTTCCTATAGGCCATTCGTTATCAGACGGATTGGCAT
>JAKORL010000017.1 GCA_029777855.1 Pseudomonadota bacterium | reverse complement strand
GCATTTAATTTATCAAAAATCTCTACGCCTTCTTGACTGCTTGATGCCCTATTAATTAAAACTTTTATTGATTTCTCTTTGTCTTCCGATACAATATTTTTAATCATAGCATAGGCATCTGTAATCGATGTCGGTTCCGGTGTGCTAATCAAAATAATTTCACTTGCTGCGCTTACAAAAGATAAAATCGATTGATTAATACCAGCTCCTGTATCAATTAGAATAAAATCAGCATCCTTTCCGATTTCTTTTAAATTATCGATTAAATAAACAAGTTGTTCTTCTGATAGGTGAACCAGTTCCTTTAATCCCGAGCCCCCCGAAATGATCTGAATTCCATTCGGTCCGTCGATGATAATTTCTTCCAAAGTTTTTTCACGCCGAATCACATGAGCAAGTGTAAATTGGGGAATCACTCCGATAATAACATCAATGTTTGCCAAACCTAGATCTGCATCTAAAATCACAACTTTATATCCGAGCTGGTTAAGAGCCAGACCTAAATTAATAGTCAAATTCGTTTTTCCTACTCCTCCTTTTCCACTCGTAATCGCAATGACTCTTGCATTTTTAGTAGAGTTCCCTTGCTCTTTCGAAGGAGTTTGAACATAGGAAAAAACACCAATATTATTTTTCTTCTTCATATTACCAACGATCTCTCTTAATTTTTGGGCTTGATCCTTCATGCTCCATTCTACTCTCCCACAATTATATTTGCTATTTTTTCAGCATCTGCAATTTCTATATCATCTGGAACGCTCTGCCCGGTAGTAAAATAGGACAAAGGTTTCCCTGTTAGCGTTCTCATATTTAATATATTGCCAAGCGTTGTTGCCTCATCTAATTTCGTAAATAATAGTTTGTACCGATCTAAAAATTGATAAGAACGCGTGATGCTAACGATATCTTTATACGCCGTTAGCGCACTCACAACTAAAAAAACATCTGGTTCTTCCACGTAGCCAATCAATTCCTTCACTTCTTGTAATTGTTCTTCAACTTTGTGATTTCTTCCTGCTGTATCGATTAAAATGATATCTTTATCTTTGTAGATTTCTATAGCCTCAACCACTTCCTTAGGCTCATATATTACCTTTATGGGAATATTTAAAATTTCGCTATATGTTTTTAATTGTTCTACAGCTGCAATTCGATAAGTATCCGCTGTAATCAATCCTACTGATTTGCCCATCCCAACCGATGCCTTTGCTGCCAATTTAGCCAGCGTCGTCGTTTTTCCAACTCCTGTCGGTCCGACAAAAATAATCTTCGATTGCTTTTTCATGTTCTCCTCAAGTGTACTGGCAGTTCCAAGATATTCTTTGATTAATACCTTTATTGCATTTTGGATTGCTTTTTCATTTTCCAGAGAAAAACTGAATTGCCTTTGAACAATATTCATCATTTTTTGTGTGAGCTTTTCATCCACATCATTTTCTAAAAGCAAATTATAATATTTTTCAAATAGCTCAGGAGGTTTTTGAAACGATAAATCAGCAGGATCTTCTACCGCTTTAGCAATAAAATGATTTAACATGTTTTCAATATTTCCAATTTTAGCTTGTAATTCATCAATTTTATTGTTATCAAATAAGCGAACATCAGGATTGTTTTGAACAGGATTCACAACAGAATGCTTGTCCTTTTCATCTGGTTCGTCAACAGCAACAAACATTTCAACCAACGGTTTCTTCAAAAAACCAAATATCCCGGGTCGCTGAATTTTGCGAGAATGTAAAATCACAGCATCCTTTCCTAATTCCATTTTCACCTTTAACATCGCTTCCTGCGAATTATCCGCTATAAACCTTTTTACTTTCACCTTATCCACTCACCACCCCTACTGATTGTACTTCTACATTTGGCTCAATTTCATTATAAGACAATACAACGAGATCCGATGTTAATTGTTCAGTCAATCGCTTAAAGTGAAATCGAACCATTGGAGAAGTCAATACAATCGGCTGCTCTCCCAGAGACATTATTTTTTGAACTTGCTTTGTCAAGCTATCTAAAATATTTTGAGCAACAGCTGGATCAAGATTTAAATAGGAACCATGCTCAGACTGCTGTATAGAATCAATAAGCGTCTGCTCTATTTGGGGATCCAATGTAATTACTTTTGCCTTTTTCTGATAGATAAATTGTTTGGTAATCGATCGGGATAAAGATTGTCTTACGTATTCTGTCAACAGATTTGTATCTCTTACAACATTTCCATAGTCCGCCAATGTTTCCAAAATAGTAACCATATCCCTTATTGAAACTCCTTCTCTCAAAAGATTCGATAAAACTTTCTGGACATCTCCTAAAGACAATATTTTGGGAATCAACTCTTCTACGACCGCTTCATTATTTTCTCTTACATTATCAATCAACGTTTTTACCTCTTGCCGTCCTAACAATTCATGTGCATGGCGTTTGATAATTTCTGTAAGGTGTGTAGAAATCACCGAGGACGGATCTACAACCGTATAACCTAATATTTCAGCTTGTTCTCTTTCCTCTTCTTTTATCCACTTCGCAGGCAATCCAAATGCAGGCTCTACCGTATCAATCCCCTTTAAATCTCCTTCTGCTAAACCCGGATTCATAGCCAAATAATGATCAAACAAAATGCTTCCCTCTGCGACTTCTACACCTTTAATCTTGATCACATATTGATTGGGCTCTAATTGAATATTATCTCTTAAACGTATCATCGGCACGATCATCCCTAATTCTAACGCACACTGCCTTCTGATCATGACCAATCGCTCAAATAAATCTCCTCCCTGATTGGGATCGGCCAGTGGAATAATTCCATAACCAAATTCTAGTTCGATGGGATCTACTTGCAGCAATGGCAAAACATTTTCTGGTTTCCGGATTTCTTCGGTTTCTGAGGTTTGGGACAACTCTTGCTCTTGAATTTGAGTCTCTTTAATCGACTTCCTTAACGCATATCCTAAATAGAAAAAGACTCCACTTAAAGTCCAATAAGGAATTGTCGGAAGAGGGGTTAGACCCAAAAATATCAACACTCCTGCAATAATAAACATGATTTTGGGCTGCCTAAAAAGCTGCTTGATAACATCGCTGCCCAAATCAGAATCCGAAGCAGCCCTCGTGACAACAATACCTGTCGCCGTTGAAACCAACAGCGCCGGAATCTGACATACCAATCCGTCGCCAACTGTCAGCAGTGTATATCTCTGTAGCGCTTCGGAAAGGCTGAAGCCGTTTGTT
>JAKORL010000187.1 GCA_029777855.1 Pseudomonadota bacterium | reverse complement strand
CATTATCATTAAAGGCGTTTAAAAATTGTGTAACAAACAACGGCAAGAATCGCCGTGTAAACATTAAATGATATTGATTAGTATACATCATTACTCCAATAGGGACCCGTTTGGCTATGATTGACCAAGCTCTTCAGTCAAACCTCTATGCATTCCATTAACTGAGATTCTGCCACATTTTTGATGAGAAGACCTCTGTTTATTTTTTAGTAAAACGTGACGCTCTGACTTTCCTCTTCTATAATTCAAGCATGGAAAACATCAAACCATTTCAGGGAAAGCTGGTCAACCTCATCGTTGATCAAGAAGAAGCGCGCTCGTTGCAGCAGCAGTCTTATGCGCTGCCCTCATGGGTGCTAACCCCCCGTCAACTCTGCGATGTGGAGTTGTTGCTCAATGGTGGATTTTCGCCTTTAAACGGGTTTATGGGACAAGCCGATTATGAGGCTGTAGTTAAGGGGCTACATTTAGCCGATGGGACACTTTGGCCTATTCCTATCGTGCTGGATGTGACTAGCCAATTCGCTGATAAGATCAGTGTTGGTGGCTCGGTCGCTCTTTATGATACGGAAGGATTGTTGATCGCAATTTTGAAGCTAACGTCACTTTGGAAACCAGACAAATCCCTCGAAGTGGAATCTGTGTATGATAGTTCTGATTTGAATCATCCTGGAGTGCGTTATATTCTTGACCAAACCGGCGAAGTTTATGTAGGCGGGACTTTGGCTGGAGTGAAGCTACCGCCTCGTTATGATTTTTGTGCTTTACGCCATACACCTCAACAAATGCGTGAAATATTTTTACAACGAGGTTGGGAGCGAATTATCGCCTTTCAAACACGCAACCCGATGCACAGAGCTCATCATGCATTAACGCTACGCGCCATGCGTCAATTTGAAGCGAATTTATTAATACATCCTTCAGATGGTGCGGTCGCCGATAATATTCAGCATTATGCACGCGTTCGATGCTATCAATCTATCTTGCATCATTATCCAGAGCTCACAACACAATTATCGTTGTTGCCTTTAGCGATGCGTATGGCGGGTCCGCGTGAAGCCTTATGGCACGGAATTATTCGACAAAATTACGGATGCACGCACATGATTGTGGGGCGCGATCATGCGGGCCCAACATTTGGTGACAAGCAACAAAGTTTTTATTCGCCTTATGCTGCCCAAGAATTATTTGCTCAACACCAACATGAATTAGAAATACAAATGATTTCTATGCAAGAAATGGTGTATGTCAACGAACGTGAAGAATATATTCCTTTTAATGAAGTCACTGCGGATCAAACGGTGCAAAAAATATCAGGTACTGAACTTCGACGTCGGTTTGCAGAAGATTTACCGATTCCAGAATGGTTTAGTTTTCCTGATGTGGTGGCGCAATTAAAAACGGCGTTTCCCCCAAAACATCAGCAAGGATTTACTGTTTTATTAACAGGATTACCCAGTGCGGGAAAATCAACATTAGCGCATGCATTGCATTGGCGATTAATGGAATTAGGTGGACGTCGAGTGAGTGTGTTAGATGGTGATACCATGAGAAAAATATTATCCTCAGAATTAGGATTTTCTAAAGAAGATCGTGAGAAACACATGTTGCGTATGGGATATGTAGCGCGAGAAATAACGAAACACGGTGGAATCGCTATTTTAGCCCTTATTGCACCTTTGAAAAAAATTAGACGGCAATTGCGTGATATTGTGTTGCCCTTTGGTGGGTTTGTTGAAGTGTATTTAAATACACCTCAAGTGATATGTGAACAACGTGATAGAAAAGGATTGTATAAAAAAGCACGCCAAGGATTACTTGATAATTTCACAGGCGTTGGCAGTGAATATGAAATTCCAGAACTCGCTGAACTCATCATTGATACTTCAAACGAAGAACCCAATGTCGCCGTTCAACAAATCATTTTAAAATTGCAGCATTTAGGATATCTCACGACAATGAGTTAGTGCTATAAAGGTTTAATTATTGATTCAGATCAGTGTGCTAATTACGTCTCAGATAAAAAATTTCGAAATGACAAACACCTTTCATCATTTATGATGCCACTGCCAATAAATAATGTTGTTAATAATGTCTATGATATCGGTGATGGCGCCAATGGTTGTGTCTGTATCTTGGATAATTGTAGTAATATCGATTGCCATACCAGTATGGAGAATAGTAGTTGTGAGGGTAGTAATAAACTGGGGCATTAGGATAATAATACGTTCTATAGTACACAGGTGCTCCAACCTGAAAATTGATAGTAGCGTGCACTCGTGCGCTAGCACCGGTGCTCATCGACATTGCAAGTAAACAGCTTGAGATCAATAAAAGGACTTTACGCATAGTAAATCTCCTCATTTTTACGATATGTTTTACCTACTTTTAATTATAGCACAAAATTGAGAGTACGGTATAATTAAGGCTTCAACCTAGGAGTATTGGTTATGAGCAGTCTTAAAGTGAGCAGATTTTTAATGTTTGCACTGATGGGGTTCTATTGTCTATCTAGTTTTGCAAGTGACTTATCCCATGTTCAAACTGTGGCTCAACCAGGCACTGTTGCCTTAACTTTTGATGATGGGCCATCGCCTATTTATACACCTCAAATTCTAGATATTCTGAAAGAAAATAATATTAAAGCCACTTTTTTTGTTGTGGGACCGTTAGCTAAACAATTTCCAAAATTAATAAATCGCATGGTCGCTGAGGGACATGCCGTCGGGCTTCATGCGATGACTCATCCGAAACTAATTCGGCTCAATACAGCCCAATTAAACTATGAAATTGTGGGTTCTCGAGATCTTGTACAACGTCTAATAGGCAAATCACCCGTTTGTTTACGCCCTCCATATGGAATGATGAATAAGAATGTCGAAGAATATGCAGCAGCACATCAGTTATTGATTATACCAAATGGTTTTAATTCGTGTGATCAGCAGAAATTGTCCGTTGCTAAAATTGCGCAGCGCGTTGTCGATGATGCGGATTCAGGCGAAGTTATTTTATTGCATGATGGATATTTACATCGTCAGAACACTGTGAAGGCATTGCCTCTAATAATTGAGGGTATACGTAAAAAAGGCCTGGGATTTAGCGCTATTTGCTATCCTCAATAGGAAAGGGGTCAGGTCTCAAATTGACGATTTAGAGTAATCAGGAATTAACTGATTACTCTAAATCGTCAATTTGAGACCTGACCCCTTTCTGGTCAATATTAAACTGAGTGACTAAATAATTTTTGAGTTCAGATAATAATTTTTGTTGTTTTTCTGATAATTCAGAATCAGATTGAATTGTATTAATTTCCATAAGTGCATTCAATGGGGTTAATCGATGCTGTTTACGATAGTCGATCATGGCTTCTTCTTTGTTTTGAGGATTTACTTTCGCAAGGTATTCACCATAAATTAATTGATATTGCGGTGGTAATTTTTCTGGATAAAGTCTTCCGATGTAACGGATGGCTAACGTTTTTAAACACGGATTGTTGAAATCATCCAGTAAAGCAATTTTGCCATCGATATCTCGAGTGTGAAAATCGGCACATAATTGAATTTCGTGGGGAAGTAGAAATCCATTTTGATACAAAGCTGCACTTTCATCAATGTTGATAATTTTGGGATAGGTAAAGTCACGGTGGGTACGGGCTAGTTCTAACATTAAATCAGGATGCTCAATTAAAAACTGACGATTTCTGGAAATTAACGCATGTCGTTCTGGGGTGAGATATCGAGTGAAACGCTCAGATGGGGGGAGCAAAATTCCGTTTTCGCCCGGTTTTTTATTCACGACCCAGGCTTTTTCTTTGAGTTCCTCAATTGTCAGAGCAGAAAACTCTTGATGATCCAAGCGCAGCCACAAAGTTTGATTTTTGTAATGATTATGACGACCCAGTGAAATGACGTAGGATTGATAAAACTGTTGTGCTCCGAATATTCCGTCAATCAATAGTCCTTCTCTAAAGCTTTGCTGCTGAATATTGAAAGCGACAGGTAGTTTTCCGATTCGCACGGAATCGGTTTCTTTATCAAAATATCCTATAACATAATTCCATATATCTGATGCATCTTTAAAGCGTTTTGCAATTTCGACTGTAGCGCATACATCGACCATTGCATCATGTGCTGGGCCTGATACAAAATTATTTACAGCATTAATGTGTTCGAGTTTTAGTGTTGATACACCATTAATTGTTGGCCACTGAATAGCTTGATTGTGGAATAAAAAATAAAGCGTAGCCATTGGGTAAATATCCATACGACTACATTGATTGGCATATTGATGACTGTAAGGAGATAATAAATTTCGATAAAATGAAAACCGTAAGAACTCATCATCGAATCCCAGCGTATTGTAACCGAGGCTAATTGTTCCAGGAGTATTCATGAGACTATGGATTTTAATTATTGCCTCAGCTTCACTCATACCATTACTGAGATCACGAAGTGACAATCCGTGAATGATTATCGCATGGGGGCTTGGTACTACATCAGGATTCAATCGCAGATGGAATTGGTGACGCTCAATCTCATTAAGTTCCTCATCCGTGCGAATAGCAGCAAATTGCAAAACCTGATCAAAGGCTTTGTTCAGACCTGTGGTCTCAATATCGTAGAATAAATAAGTCCTTTCCATGTGTAGTCCCTAGGCAAACCGATTGAGTTTACATGAACTTTTTACTTCTGTCACCTCTGGTGTGCAAAAAATTCGATTTGTGAATTATCGTGGAATGAATCCCAGAGCATTGTAAACCTGATTTAATGTTTTTTGAGCTATTTTCCGTGCTTTTAAGGCAGCCTCGTGTAATTGTTGTTGTAATTTTGCTTCGTCTGCTCTGATATCCTGATAGCGGGTTTGAATAGGATTAAGAAACTCTACTACCGCTTCAGCGACTTCTTGTTTAAATTGACCGTAACCTTTGCCTTGATATTGTTGTTCTAGTGCTGAAATTGGTTGATCAGAAATAGACGAAAGAAGTGTTAATAAATTACTAATACCTGGCTTGTCTTCGCTCATTCGGATATCGCTTCCAGAATCAGTTACTGCACGTTTTACTTTTTTCAAAATGACATCAGGTGGATCCAATAGGGCGACATAATTTTGTTCATTCGTATCGGTTTTAGACATTTTCACAGTGGGATCTTGTAGTCCCATGATACGACCCCCCGCTGCTTTTTCAGGGATATACGGTTCGGGCACGGTAAATGTTTCAGGGTATAGATTGTTAAACCGGATGGCTAAATCACGCGTTAATTCGAGATGTTGTTTTTGGTCACCGCCAACAGGAACGAGATTTGTTTGATATAACAAAATATCAGCAGCCATGAGAACAGGGTAATCAAATAAGCCTGCATTGATATTGTCAGTATTTTTTTTTGATTTATCTTTAAATTGGGTCATGCGATTTAATTCACCCATGAACGTAAAACAATTTAAAATCCAAGCTAATTCTGTATGTTCGGGTACATGTGATTGAGCTATGATTAGACTTTTATTTGGGTCCAAACCGCACGCAATGTACAAAGCCAGTAGCTCATAACATCGAGATCGAAATTCCTCAGGATTTTGTCGGACAGTCATTGCATGTAGATCAACTAGGGCAAAAATACAATGATATTCATCTTGACGATTGACCCAATTTTTTATTGCGCCAATATAATTACCGATCATTAAGTTGCCGGTCGGTTGAATTCCGCTAAAAAGTACAGGTTTTTGTGCCATGGTTCTTACAAAATAAATGTGGTTAAGATCTGATCATATTAAACCATTTTAATGGGGTTTGTTAAGTCTTCAATTAGGTATATCTAACGAAGATAATAAGTTGCAAAACCGTACATATTTGGTACTATATTCGGAGGGGGATATTATGCTCAAACTCAGTAAATTAGCGGATTACGGCCTGATCGTCATGAGCTGTTTGGCTCAGGATACCAGCGGGCACGCGAGTGCGCGTGGGATTTCGGCGCAGGTCAAGGTAGCGCTGCCTACCGTCAGCAAAGTCCTCAAGCTGCTCGTTGGGGGTGGGTTAGTAGAGTCCTTAAGAGGGGTTAAAGGGGGTTATCGTTTGGCGAGATCAGCTTCAGAGATCACGGTGGTAGACATCATCTTGGCTTTGGATGGTCCGATTGGGTTGACAGAATGCAGTGCGATGAATGGGCATTGTTCACATGAACCACTTTGTGCATTACGCAGCAATTGGCAGTTAGTGAATCGCGCCGTGCTAGGTGTCTTAAACAAAATTACATTGGCTGAAATGTGTCGTCCATTACCGATGCAACATCCAGTTTTGAAAAATATCGGTGTGGAGGCTTTGGTATGAGTGCTGAGCAGAATACAATATTAGCAGCAGCTGTACAAAAATCTTACGAGCATGGTTTTGTCACTGATATTGCATCAGATACGATTCCGCCAGGATTAAATGAAGATGTCATTCGTTTAATTTCTGCAAAAAAGAATGAACCCGAATTTATGTTGGAATGGCGATTACAAGCCTATCGATATTGGTTAACCATGACACACCCTAATTGGGCATTTGTGAAATTTCCCCCTGTAGATTTTCAATCAATCGCTTATTATTCTGCGCCAAAATTAGATACCGATCGTCCTAAAAGTCTAGATGAAGTAGATCCCAAATTACTTGAGACGTACGAAAAATTAGGTGTGCCTTTACATGAAAGAGCTCGATTAGCTGGGGTGGCAGTCGATGCAGTGTTTGATAGTGTTTCGGTTGCTACGACATTTAAAGAAACGTTGGCAAAAGCCGGTGTAATATTTTGCTCATTTTCTGATGCAGTACGAGATTATCCAGAATTAGTAAAAAAATATTTAGGAACAGTCGTTTCTTATCGAGATAATTTTTATGCGGCATTAAATTCGGCTGTTTTTAGTGATGGATCATTTGTATTCATTCCTAAAGGTGTGCGTTGTCCTATGGAATTATCGACGTATTTTCGTATTAATGCCGCAAATACAGGGCAGTTTGAACGGACGTTGATTATTGCCGAGGAAGGAAGTTACGTTAGTTACTTAGAAGGTTGTACTGCACCTATGCGTGACGAAAATCAATTGCACGCTGCAGTTGTTGAGTTGATTGCACTTGAAGATGCTCAGATAAAATATTCAACGGTACAAAATTGGTATCCAGGCGACGAAAATGGAAAAGGCGGAATCTATAATTTTGTGACAAAGCGAGGAGCGTGTCGTGGTGCACGATCGAAGATTTCATGGACTCAAATTGAAACAGGTTCTGCGATTACCTGGAAATATCCCAGTGTTATTTTACAAGGGGATGAATCTGTGGGAGAGTTTTACTCGGTAGCTCTGACGAATCATTACCAACAAGCAGATACCGGTACAAAAATGGTTCACCTGGGTAAAAATACAAAGAGCACGATTATTTCAAAAGGTATTTCTGCGGGGCAAGGACAAAACGCCTATCGAGGTTTAGTGAGAGTGGCACCGACCGCACAAAATGCACGTAATTATACACAATGTGATTCTTTGTTAATTGGTGAAAAATGTGGGGCACATACATTTCCCACAATTGAAGTGAAAAATAACTCTGCAAAAGTGGAGCATGAAGCTTCTACTTCACGAATTGGAGAAGATCAACTTTTTTACTGTCAACAACGGGGATTGCGAGAAGAAGATGCGATATCTTTGATTGTGAATGGTTTTTGTAAGCAGGTATTTAACGAACTGCCTTTAGAATTTGCTGTTGAAGCCCAAAAGCTAATGGAAGTCAGTTTAGAAGGTGCTGTGGGTTAACATTGAAAAAACAACGAGAGTGAGACAATGCTGAAGATTGAAAATTTACATGTGGGTGTTAAAGGAAAATCCGAAATTTTGCAAGGTATTAATCTTGAAGTAAACCCTGGAGAAATACATGCGATTATGGGGCCTAATGGGTCTGGTAAAAGCACATTATCCAGTGTGTTGGCTGGGCGCGATGATTATACTATTTCTGCTGGCACCGTTAAATTTGATAATAGTGATTTATTATCACTATCACCTGAAGAGCGAGCTATTAAAGGATTATTTTTAGCTTTTCAATATCCTGTAGAATTACCGGGTGTTAATAATCTCTATTTTTTGAAAAGTGCACTCAATAGTATTAGGAGAGCTCGAGGAGAAGCTGAATTCGATGCTTTAGATTTTATGCAGTTCGTTAAAAATAAATTAAAAGAGTTGGAAATGGATGAGGCATTTTTGCAAAGAGCAGTCAATCATGGTTTTTCTGGTGGTGAAAAAAAACGAAATGAAGTATTGCAAATGATGGTGCTAGAACCAAAATTAGCTATATTGGATGAGACGGATTCTGGTTTGGATATTGATGCATTACAAGCAGTGGCTAAAGGTGTTAATAGTTTAAGGGATCCTTCACGATCTTTTATTGTTGTAACACATTATCAACGATTACTCGATTATATTGTACCAGATTTTGTCCATGTCTTAGCTAATGGTCGCATTATTAAATCGGGTGGTAAAGAGCTTGCATTGGAACTGGAGGAAAAAGGATATGGTTGGTTAGTAGATGAAAAGGTTTGATGGAGAGTTAAAGTGAAATTGCACTCGTTAATTAGTACAAAAGCGCTCTCAGTTGTTAATGGTGAGCTATTTATGCCATCCGCTGATCTTCCGGAAGGACTGCTCGTATGTGATCTTCAATCTGCATTTGTCACTCATCCAGATAAAGTTAAAAAAATGATGGCAAAATTTGAAGACACTCGAAATTTAGAAAATGGTTTGTTCATCTTTATACCTGATGATCTCGTAATCGATAGACCGCTGTTGATTCATTACCATGCCAATAATCCTCCGAGAGAGGGCATTATAATACGTAATTTAATTTATTGCGGAAAAAGGAGTCAGGTTACAATCCTGGAATATTTCAGCGGCGAAGGTGATGTTGCTTACTCGCATAATAGAGTAACTCAACTTGAATTGGATGAGCACTCCCAACTTAATCATATTCATCATCAGAATGAAGAAGATTCAGCTGCTCACGTAGCCGAAATCCTTGTGGAACAATCTGCCCATTCCAGTTATCACAGCACCAGCTTTTCAACAGGAGCTAAATCACAACAACAGACATGGACAATCAGTTTATTAGGTGAAGACGCTCGATGCTTATGTCGAGGAATGAGTATTGTGAATAAAGCACAGCAATCTAATTACCATGTGACAATTCATCATGAAGCACGAGCGTGCTTCAGTGATCAACAATTTAAAGCCATTGCAGATGAAAAAGCCCGCGCAAAATATACGGGGAAAGTGGTTGTTCAATCGACTGGACTACAAACTACCGCACACCAACAAAGTAGTAATTTGCTTTTATCTTCCAATGCCGAAATCGTTACCTGTCCTGAGTTAGAGATTTACACAGACGAAGTTAAATGTAGCCATGGTGCAAGTGTTGGTGAGCTTGATAGCGAGCAATTATTCTATTTGCAATCGAGGGGAATTCCTACGGATCAAGCGAAAGAGATATTGTTGCACGCTTTTGTTCATGATCACCTTGATAGTGTGTCGCCAGATATTCAATCAGTAATTACTCCTATTATTGCTAATAAACTATCTCAAATGAGTGGAGGAAAAAGCCAGTGAATACTATTGTGGCCGATACAAGCGAATCTAATCAAACTCAGTTGGATGTCGAGTCTATACGAGCGGATTTTCCGCTTCTAGACCAGAAAATTCATGGTCATTCATTGATTTATTTCGATAATGCAGCGACTACGCAAAAACCGAATTCGGTTATTCAGATCGAGAAAGACTTTTATGAAAAAATCAATGCCAATGTTCATCGGGGTGTTCATACTTTAAGTGATTATGCGACTAATGCCTATGAAAATGCCCGGGAAAAAGTACGTGATTTTATTAATGCAAACAGTCTTCGTGAGATAGTGTTTTTGAAAGGCTCTACTGAAGCAATTAATTTAGTCGCGAGTAGTTTTGGTCAATTAAGAATTTCTAAGGATGATGAGATTATCATCAGTTATTTGGAACATCATGCTAATATCATCCCATGGCAACTGTTATGTGATAGAATTGGAGCTCGTTTAAAAGTTATCCCTGTTTTCGATAATGGCGAATTAGATCTTCAAGCCTACGAGAGTTTAATCAATAATCGTACCAAGTTAATAGCGTTAACTCATGTTTCTAATGCAATAGGCACAGTGAATCCCGTAAAGGAAATGATTAATACGGCACATTGCTCTGGTGTTCCTGTTTTAATTGATGGCTCTCAAGCAGTCCCCCATGAAAAAATAGATGTACAAGAATTAGACTGTGAATTTTATGTTTTTTCAGGACATAAATTGTATGGACCTACAGGGATTGGAATTTTATACGCTAAAGAATCATTATTAAATGAGATGCCTCCGTACCAAGGCGGTGGTGAAATGATTCGAGTTGTGACATTCGCACAATCAACTTATAACGATTTACCTTATAAATTTGAAGCGGGCACTCCCAATATCGCGGGTGCAGTGGGGCTAGGTGCTGCAATAGACTATATAACTGCCATAGGTTTTTCTCGAATTACACGATATGAACAGCAGTTATTAGATTATGCAACAAAAAAGTTATTGTCAGTTGAGGGCTTGAAAATAATTGGGCAAGCTAAAAATAAAGCCCCTGTTATTTCATTTGTGCTCGAAGATATTCATCCACACGATATCGGTACAATATTGGATCATCATGGAATAGCAGTGCGGGCAGGGCATCATTGTGCAATGCCATTGATGGAGCGATTTGGGCTCTCTGCGACAGTTCGAGTCTCGTTTGCATTTTATAATACCTTTTCAGAAGTCGATCGATTAATTGAAGGGTTGAATGAAGTTCGGAGGATGTTAGGCTAATGAGTGCATTACGCGAATTGTATCAGCAAGTGATTATTGATCATGGACGACATCCACGCAATCATGGGATTGTAGAAAATGCGACTCATAGTCACCATGGCTATAATCCTTTATGTGGTGATAAATTAAATCTAACGATTAATATCCAAGACGAAATAATTCAGGACGTGAAATTTATAGGAAGTGGATGTGCCATATCTATTGCATCCGCTTCATTAATGACCGAAATTCTGCGAGGAAAAAAAATAGACCATGTTCATGAACTATTTCAACAAGTTCATCAGTTGTTGACTGGCCACTGTGAAAATCCTGAGCAATTGGGTAAATTATCAGTATTATCTGGCGTGGCAGAATTTCCCGCTCGTGTTAAATGTGCGACACTGTCTTGGCATACGTTAAATGCAGCATTAGCACAATCCGATTCCCCCGTATCAACTGAATAGAGAGCCTCTTATGGAAACAGAAATTTTGCTTGATTTCACACCTAAAGCGATACAGCACATTGAAAGTGGTATCAAGAATAGTGGAGAGGGTCGTTATTTTCGTTTATCGGTTAAAAAAACCGGATGCACTGGATGGATGTATAAACCAGAAATAGTTGCAGAGCCTCAAGTTGGAGATGTTGAAGTACCTTTGAATACTTCATTTAAAGTACTTTTAGATCCTAATTGTGTTGATATTGTTCGTGGAACGATAGTCGATATCGAAGAAAAAGGTTTGGGATTTACACAAATGGTGTTTAAAAATCCTAATGTAGAAAGCTTATGCGGTTGCGGTGAGAGTTTCAATGTCAAATCCAAAGAATGAACAACCTGAAAATATTATTATTTTACGTCGAGATGTGGATGCTTTGCTTATTCCTTCAGGCGCACGAATATTTTTGCAAGCAGGAACTGAGGTAAGAATCACTCAGTCTCTGGGAGGATCTTATACCGTAAATATTTATGGTAATTTGGCGCGTATCGATGCGAACGATGCGGATGCATTAGGATTACAACAAGAATCTGAAATCCCTGATTCAATTTTAGAAGAAATGACCCTCGAAGAATTAATTTGGAAGCAGATGAAAAAATGTTATGACCCAGAAATTCCTGTTAATATTGTTGATTTGGGACTTATATATCAATGTGAAATTCTTCCGCAGGGTTCAAACGAATTTCATGTTCACATAAAAATGACCTTAACAGCTCCTGGTTGTGGTATGGGACCAACCATTGCTGATGATGTAAAACGCAAGGTCTTAGCTGCTCCTAGAGTCAAAACCGTTGAAGTTGAAATGGTCTTTGATCCACCTTGGAGCCGCGAGATGATGTCCGATGTGGCGAAATTAGAATTAGGGATGCTTTGATTGCTTATGCAGTATTCGGATTAAATAGTAGAGTATTTTTTAGAGCCCATTCTGCAAAATTTTTGGCTGTGATAATGGCTCCTTTAATATTTAATTCTTTTTCCGCTTCAGTCAGTGCTTGAATTTCACGCTCAGAGGTTTTGGGCGATGATAAATCCCAGCAGACTTGATATAAATGTAGCTGACTATCAGGGCTTTTACTGAAGAAATCAACTTCATGTCTATTATTCGTAAGATAATAAAAAATTTCATGCCCACGTCGTCGCAGCTCTAAATAGACTAGGTTTTCTAAATAGCGACCTTTGTTTTCTACGCGAGATAGTCTACTTGCATCTGCTAATGCAGTATCAATACCATATATTTTTTGAGGATTAGTCTTAGATTTTCGAAATGACTCTGAGTATAATGGTACAGAAAAAATTAAATAAGCGTCCTCAATGTATGATAAATATTCGTACACGGTGGAGCGTCCAATGCTGAAGCCTTTCAATATCATCAACACAATCGCCACCGGCGATTTTGGCGTATAAGCCAGATTTAATGGCCATGTCCCGGTAGAGAGGGAGGCCGGCGAACGCGGTTAATTTTTGATCAGAAGTATCAGCAAGGTACGATCACCCGCAACTCCGCAAATATTCCGTTAATGTGATAATTCTGCCGCTGAAACCAAGTTCTTGTTTAGCTTGCTTAAGTGCGCGCTCTTCTCTTTCTGCTGTTTTTGGATCATCCATGCTCCAGCACACTTGAATGATCTCTTTTTTTCCTTTTTTATCGATGGTGACAAAATCAATTTCATAGCCATTTTGGGTTGTATAATAATAAATCTTTTTGCCTTGTCGTCTTAGATCCAGGTAGATCTGGTTTTCGAATAATTTATTTATAATACTATTTGTGTCTAATGAGGTTGCATTTACTAGGCCATTGTCCACAATATAAATTTTTTTGGGGATATTTGATTTTGCTCGCTCAGATTCGCTATAAATTGGCACGCTGAAGGCCAGGAAAGCATCCTCAATATAAGACATATACAAATGGATTGTGTCTTTGCCAACTTTATAACCTTGACTGTGAGTATCGTTGTAAAACTTGTTGACAGAAAAAGTTCTGGCGGCATTTTTTATCAATGTGTTGGTGAGATATTTAAGCAAGGTAATATTGGTTACGCCATGGCGTTCTACGATATCCCTGAGAATCACTGCGTCAACATAGCCTTGCAACATTTCTCGCCACTCGTTTTGAGGTAGATTTTGTGCGGCAGGGAACCCGCCGATCTTAAAATAGCTTAGTAAATGCGCTTGCATTATGTCTTGCCCTTTTTGACCAAGAGGCGTAGGTGGTTTCTCTATTTTATGCGCAATAAGGTATTCATTAAAATCATATGGCCAGACCTCGATGGCTAATGAGCGCCCTCTAAGTGAGGTGGCAATTTCACTGCTCAATAACTTTGCAGAAGATCCTGTTAGATACAGCCTAACATTCTTGCTATCAAAGTAACGACGAACTACCTGATGCCAATCAGGAATATTCTGGACTTCATCAAGAAATAAATAACAGGTTCGATTATGATTTTGAGGATACATGGTGTAAAAAGTATCGAGCAATTTTCCCATTTGTTTTGCCGTCATAGGTAATAGTCGATCATCTTCAAAATTGATCAGCAGAATTTGCGTGCTTTCGATACCTTGCATCATCAGAGCGTGTATTGTCTGATATAAAAAATAGGTCTTCCCCGCGCGACGTATGCCGATGGCAACTTTAATAATGTTTTCCGCGGTAGGGAACTGAAAATCGCGGGGCACATTATTGATTGATGAGGCCACAGTATCCAGGCCTTCGCGTTGCAGCGTTTCAAGTAACTCTTTCATAGCGCTCTCCAATGTCCTTTACTGTACGGTTACTATAGCACATAAGTATCCTTATTGGGAAGGATGTTTATAGGGGGTCTGTTTATAGGGGGGCAGATCTCCATTTGACGATCTCATGGTTTCCTCGCGGTGCTTATTGACCATTATTTTCTGCTACGCAATTTAACGATTGCAATGCTTTAATGTATTTTTCACGGTATTTTTTTTGGTTAATTTTTGATTCAAAATGATAGGCCGCACTACTGACAGTTTGATAGCATTTTACACCTATCTCGCCTGATATCTCAGTGAGCTTGTAACCAAAATGTTTTTTTGCAATTAGTATCGCGCAATTTCTAGCATCATTGTCGCCTCGCTTGTAATTTTGAATCTTTGAAATGGGCTCGTTAAACACCAAGGCAACATTAGTTATTATTTCGATGAGTGATGGCCTCAACATCTTTCTATCTGCTATCTCGGGGCAGAGTGATTGATAATTTATAGTTGATTTTATTTTTTTAACGAAATCATCCGTGCCAATAATTTGCGACATCTGTTCTGATGAAAAATATTTCTTAATATCTATTTGGGTGTCTTCAAACATGAATTGTCTAAACAAAACTAAAAAATTATCACTACTAAAGTGGTCTTTTGTGTGTTTCACAGTTAGCCAGGAAGGCGTTCTAGTCAGCCCAAGATAAGCATTGTAACTCGACCACTCATATTTTCCTAGATCGTTCACGATGCCGGCTTCAAGTGGATTTAAGTGAATGTATCTCACCAAATGCAGCGCATAATAGTTATCTTGAACGAGTTTCGCCTTATATCTCCCTCGAAACAAAGCTCCATCAGTTTTCAGGCTTTTGTTGTACCTTATCGTATAAGTGGAACCAAGACGTTGCATTGCTGCCGATAAATTACCGAGTGGGGTACGAACCAACAAGTGATAATGATTTCCGATTAAGCAGTACGCATGGATTTCAATTTTATACGTCTCGACAATTTCAGCCAATATCTCCAAAAATAGCAATCGATGTCTTCGATGTCTAAAAATAGGCCTCCGTCCAGCTCCACGATTCATTACGTGATACCAGGCGCCATCATATTGTATTCTCAACGGTCTAGTCATGACCTTATTTTAAGGATGTAAAATAGAAATGATATTCGTATTTTTGAAATTTATGGACTTCACATATCTAATGAGAAATATTAAGCTCTGAAATCATCAAATGGAGATTTGACCCCCTCAAGACCCCCTCAATATGATATCATTATATTCTTCGGCCCATGGTTTGGGCTCATGGTATCAGTGAAGCTCAAGGTAGCGGCTGGAATGGGCAGGTGGGGTATTAGCTTTGGGAATTCTTACTGATTTTAGCTGATTCGAGTAACTGGGTGTAAAAATGCAATCTGAAACTGATCTTGATCGTAGAATTGCGGATGCTTTGGAAGACGCCACTCTGATGGATCCGAGCAATTTAACTATTTCAACAGAGGTTTTTTCAATCAACATCGGCTTCTTTATGAAGTATTGGTCTGCGGCTTCCAAAGTATTTTCAATCAAATTTGTACTGATACTGTGTGTATTGATCGCGGGTTTTGTCTTCAACAGTTATTTTATTGGCACCAATGAAACCCTCGGGGCTTTTACTCAATTAAAACCATTTTATTATTATGTGCCCTGGCTATTGGGTGGGTTAGCCATCATGCCAACGTTCATGGCTCTCAGTGCTGGACTGATGATGCTTAGCTTGAATCAAATCGATAACAAACCTACACCAGAAAATACGATATTCAATTTTTTCAACTATCAAACACGTTTATTTTATTGTGCGTTTTACATTCTAGTACTGTTTATGATTTGTTTTTTTCTCGCTGTAGTAATTCCAATCTATTTGCATCAGTCAGACTTATTTCGTGAAGGTTATTTAATTTATGTTAGTAACGCATTGAGTATTATTAGTATCGTGATAGGGGGCTTTTCGTTTCTTTATTTAATCACACATTACTCATGTTATAAGCTATTGGTGGTTGATAAGAACATGGCTCATTGGGATGCGTTACAGTTATCCTACAATTTCACAGCGAAACTCTGGTCAAATTTTTTCTCATTGTTTGCAAAAGATGACTTAGTGAGGGCATTACAGGTAAAGAAAATAATATTTTGTTTAGTCGATTTTAGTCTGATAAATATTCTGACTTTAAGATATACCTCGTATTCTTCATTGTTAAGATGCACGATATATCGTAAATTTTTCCCTCTTGAAGATTAATACGTAGTGCTAGGTCTTCCGTTGTCTTTTTCATTACAGCGCAACTGGAGATTTTTTTTCGCTTTTGCCAAGTTTTTTCCAAGTGTTAAGTTGACCGACTCATTAAAATAGGTCAGGATTGAGTTTTGTTGATTATTACCAGGTTAAAAAGAGTAGTATGTCTAAAAGTTGACTAAGATCCACAACCGTTTTTTTGGCAATGACCTTCATCTCAAGGGTCCTAGGATTTGTGCGAGATATGGTATTTGCGTATTTTTTTGGGGCTGTGGGCGGTTCTGATGCCTTTGTTTTAGATTTTAAAATCCCTAATTTTATGCGAGGTTTATTTGCTGAAGCCGCTTTTTTCAGGCATTAGTGCCGGTTCTTTCAGAGTATCATACTCAGTGCAGTGATGCTGAAGTCAAAGAATTTATCGAGGTGACCCAAATGGAGATTTGACCCCCTCAAGGTTCCTGCAAAGCGACGATGCATCAAGAAAAAGCTCCTAATTTTGAAAAAAAGGGCACTTGTATTTCCTATCTATTTACAGAGTATCTTCATTTCAGTGCTTTCAGTAGTTTATTGAGTGGCAGCGTATTCAGTACATCGTCTTTTTCTAGCCAGCCTCTACGGGCTTGGCTAACACCAAATTGTATGTTGCGGAGCTGATTTTTACTGTGTGAGTCTGTGGAGATCACGAGTTTTACTCCATACTCTTTTGCCATACGGCAATGTTGATCGTCTAAGTCCATTCTAGAGGGTTGTGCATTAATTTCTAAATAGTGTCCGTGTTTTTTTGCAGCTTTAATGATGGTTTCAAGATCGATAGCGTAGGGTTCTCGCTGATTGAGTAATCGACCAGTAGGATGTCCGAAAATACAAAAGAATGGATTTTTCATGGCTTTGAGAACGCGGTTTGTTTGATCTTTTTCTGACAAATTAAAGTGGGAGTGAATAGAGCATACCGTGATATCCAGTTGAGCTAAAATGTCATCCGATAAATCTAAGCGTCCATCTTCTAATATATCGACTTCAGCACTAGTCAATATTCTAAATGGGGCGACTATTTCATTAAGCTTTTGAATTTTTTTTATTTGCTGTGATAATCGTTTTTCATCTTGGCCTCTGACCATTTTTAAATTCTGAGTATGATCAGTTATTGCGATGTATTCATACCCTAGTTTAATAGCGGCTTGAACCATTTCTTCTAAGGTATCTGCTCCATCAGTTTCTGTGGTATGTACGTGTAAATCGCCTCGAATATCGGCAAGTTCAATAAGATGAGGTAATTGATTTTTTTCTGCGGCCTCAAATTCCCCACGGTTTTCTCTTAATTCAGGTGGAATAAACGGAAGTTTAAACAAATGATAAATTTCATGCTCCGTTTTTCGCGCTAAGCATTCATCACCTTTATAGACACCATATTCATTGAATTTCCAGCCTTTTTTTACCGCTCTATTTCTTAATTCTATATTGTGTGCTTTTGAGCCGGTAAAATAGTGCATGGCCGCGCCGTAGTGAATTTTAGGCACTACTCTTAAATCCACTTGTAATCCTGATGAGAGGCGTACAGTTGAACGTGTGCTTCCTTGAGAGATGATATCACTGACTTTAGGGAATTTTACAAAAGCATCGATGACTTCTGATCCTTTTTTATTCGTCACTAAAATATCTAAATCTCCAACCGTTTCGCATCGTCGTCTGAAACTGCCTGCAACAGTTACGTTACTAACTCCGGGAATAGCATTTAAATAATCAGTGAGTTCATTGGCAATATCTTCTACATCAGCCAGTAAGTAGCGTTTATTTGTTTCTTTTATTCTTTTGAGTTCAGTTAAAATTTTTTCTTCAGTTTTTAATCCGAAACCAGGCAGTTGAGAAATATTGTGTTTTTCGGCCGCATTTTTTAAATCGTCAAAATTGTTGATATTTAAAATTTCATAGAGCTTTTTAACGCGTTTAGGACCTAAGCCCGGTAAGCGCATCATGTCGATCAAAGCATGAGGAATATTTTTGGCTTCTCTTTCTAAGGCAGGTAAGTGACCTGTGGTCACAATGGTTTCGATTTTTTTAGCTAAGTCTTTTCCAATACCGGGTAATTCAGTAAGATCTTCTTTGGCTTTTACTCTCTCTGCAAGGCTGTGAGGTGCGTCTGCAATATAGCGAGCCGCATTGCGGTAGGCACGAACACGAAATGGATTTGCTCCTTCAATTTCCAGCAAATCAGCTAATTGATTGAATAAATCAGCAATTTCCTTGTTGTGTACAGTCATACTGCCGCCTTAAACAGTTCACCCTCCTTTATTGTAGTACATTAAGCGCTTAGTTTAATTTTGATTTTTGTCGAATGCGATTAAGAATCATTGGGATTATACCAATGACAATACCACCTATCCCGATCAGCACTGTTACAAGATCAAATGTAGGTACGCTGTAACAGGCTATAAATACGAGAAAGGTTGCGCTCGCGGCTGGCCAAAATAATAGTGTAAAAAATGGCCAAGGTCCTTTCAAGGCTTCGTAACGATAGAACCAAGCGCAGGCATATCCAGCTAACCCATAATAAAAGGCTACTTGAAAGCCAATCGCATTTACAGAATCTTTAATAATCAAATTAATCGTCGGAAAATAAGATGAAAGAAATAATAGGGCTAAACCTAATGCAACAATGACACTGGTTGCAACCCAAGGGGTTCGCCAACTTTTATGTAGAATGGCGTAGCGAGGTTGTAATGCGCCATCTCTCGCTTTTGCATACATAGTGCGAGTAAATTGGAGAATAGACGTTTCGAGTGTTCCTATAGAGCTCAGCATTACTGCAATGACGGCCAAATAGCTCCAAGGTTGTGGAAAAAGTTTTTCGGCGAGTGCAAACAAGACGTTAGTACTGGACTGTTCAATTTCAGCGTCAGACATCACGAGTAATACGGCGATGACGAAACCCACAAACAATAACAGTACAGTAAGCATTGCGGCTAATGCGCCACGTCCGGATACTTTTTCTGCATTTCGCGTTTCTTCATTGAGATTCAGTGTGACATCCCAGCCCCAAAAGAAAAATAGCGCGATCAGTGCTCCGCTAGCGAATAGTGTGGGTGTGAATTGTCCGATTGAAAACCAAGACCAGGAAAATACGTGAGCACCGTGATGAATGTAATGGAAAATAGATGCAATGATGACGGCCACTAACACCCCAACTTCAATAATCGTCATCGTTACTTGTGTATAGCTTGTTGGTTTAATACCTTTTACAACCACAGCGCTTACAGCCAATAGCCATCCTGCTGCAACGAAAGTCACTGTTCCGGGAGTTGTGGCATATTTTGGGGCAATCAGTAAAAGTGTACCCGTGGCGGCCGGAATAGTACCTGATACCATAAATACCGTTGATGCGACAAGCAGCGCCCACCCCGCTAAAAATCCTAGCGTAGGATGAAACACCCTTCCTACCCAGGCATACGAAGCGCCAGCATTGGTAATCACTTTATTCAAATTCATAAACGCAAATGTAATGCCGAGCATAATGAGCCCGCAATACAACGAACTGCCTGCAGCCAAAACGCCTACCGCAGCAATTAATGTCGCAGTTGTAGCCGCAACACTAAACGCGGGTGCAGTACCTGCAATACCCATCACGATAGACTCCCCTAATCCTAGGGCGTCTTTGTGTAGTTCAACTTCTGTCGTCACTCGTCTCTCCAATCAATAGTGGGATATGAATCGAACAACGAATTTTACATGAATCATTGGAGGGTGCAATCAAAGATTACTTGCGGCATCACTTGCTTTATATACCTGGATAATGCTTAGGCAATATCCAGGTGGTATGGTCATTACATAGAGGGGCAGTCTTTTTTTATTGATTAAAACACGCACTGTACGGATTGTTGCATTTCAGTTTTTTCAACTTCATATTCGTAGGTTAGGCTAACGAGATGATTTTTTAAGTTTGGAATTATCATAGTGATGAGATCCATACGAGTTGATGAATCTGGAATATTATTTAAGAATTCAGCTGCGCTTTCAACTAATTGTCTAACGAGTGTAGGATTTTTTTCTAGGTAACCATTATCGACTGATGTAGAATTTTCAACTAGTGTATAGAGTACATTGGTGACTTCTGTTTCATCTTTTGTATTTACAAAATACTGTGTCAAAAAATTCGTACGAGCTTGGTATTTATCATGTGAGGATTTTATTGTTGTTAAAGTGACATAGTCCTCGTCAATTGCTATTCGAAGACTCATATTGAGCTTTGTGTAGATAGATAAAAGCTGTTGATCTTCATTGATTTCAAGGTTTGTTGATATGAGATCGTCTTGCAATTTTTCTAGTGATGATTTTGTCGTGCAAATATGAGCGTAAATTTGGCGTAAACAGGATAATGATAATAAATCAAGAAGATCTTCGGTCATCCATTTTGAAAGAGAGGTTTCATTTTCATCTAAATTGATCTTTTGCGGTATTAGGGCTTGGCAATGTTTTAACAATTGAGAAATTTTTTGTCGTTCTTCTTCGATAATACTTTTATATCGATTGTTAAATGCTGAAAGAGTTTCAAATAAAGGATTGTTAATGGCGTTAATTTCAGGTTCAACCTCGAGTTGGCTCGGTTGTATCTGAGTTTTCGGGAATGCTGGAGATTCTTTTTGAGATGGGCTAGCTGCTTGGATGGGTGAATTAAATAGAGGAGAACTTATCCCTAAGGAGACAGAGTAGCGACTTGAAAATTCACTTGCTGATAGAGATTGACTAGACTGTGATTCCGAATATTCCGATCCTGATCGGCTTCGTGGTGAAACTCTGGGTGATTTTTTAGGATTTGGAGAGGGTGAGTTTCCACGAGGATATTTTTCAGATTTTGATCCAAGACTTTGAGGTAAATGGTCTGGAATAATTTCTGATGCAGAACGTTTTTTTGATATATCACGGACTTCTTTAGGATCTGGTTCTTTTACTATTTCTATGTCCTCTTCTTCATGGGCAAACCAATCATCTGAAGTTTTCTTGTTGTCTGTAGCTTCGTGTATCACAAGCGCATTGTTTTCTCGTGGATCTTCTGCGGCGTCAAGGTCATCGAGTATATTTCTAACAACTTTAGTTTGCATTGTCTGCCATTGTGCAAATGTTGGTTTTGGCGGTGATTGCCATTTCACAATAGCTACGGGAGAATCGTTCGGTGAATCGCAAAGAGATGTCTCATGCGTTCTTTTCTTGGGAGAATCCTTCTTTATATCAAGAAGAGTTGCCAACGGACCTCTTTTCCGGGCAGCGCGCTGTGTCCATCTTTTGTAGAGTTGTGTCTGTTTTTCGGAACCATCGTTTTTTACTTCCAAGAGTTCCTGAATCAGGCTATTAAAAGTTTTTTCGCCAGATTGAATTTGTACAGGAATGTTGTCTTTTGATGACTCTCGTGATTGTACAGATTCCAAAATCCTTTTCATATCGTCTATGCAATGCTGTATTTGTTCGCTCAAATCGGCTGAAAGATCATCAGTGTTAGGTTCTTGCATGATTAAATCTCTTTTTTAAAAGTTAGCTATAGGTTTTCTAAAGACCTAGCCTAATGGCAAAGTGGTCTAAAGTCAATAAGCCAGGCAGGTATTACCAATAAAAATTATTAATTTGATGTATTTGATTGCTTAAAAAATACAAATTATTCATTTTTATTGGCTTGATTTTTCTCCAGGCCTTCTATACGATGTTGAGTATTCTGAAATTTAATGCAAAAGGAATGTGTTATGCAGAAAAAAGAAGCAGGGGAAGTTAAGGTTTTAAATCCGAATCAATCTACCACAAGTTCGATGAGTACGGTTGTCGCTCTAGCGCAACAACGTCAAGTCATGCTAGACCGGCGATTAGCCGATTCAGCCGAGATTGAGCGAGCGCTTGAACAGTGGAGATTAGAACATCAGGTTCCGTTCACCAATAGCACAAGTCCCAAATAAATAATAGCGGTGCTGTTTGTGCAGTACTATTCTATTTATGATATTATCTACTTTCTATTAGAAAACAGAGATTTTATTTAATGCTTCAAAATAGTCATGCCATTGAGAATGAAATTTTAAAAACATTGTTGTTAATTGTTTTTCGTCGACGATCTAAAGGTGAGCTTGAAGTTGATCAAGGTGAGATTGTTCAAGAACTAAAAGATGTTGTTCATGCCGACAGTGAACGTGGTAGTGAAACTCAAGAGAGTGCGGGTCAAAATTTAGTGCCTGTAGACTTGCTTCAATTAGTACTTAAACCAGATTTGCCTGCGGATGTTTTGGAGATGATCGCTAAGCTACTCAATAATGATCCTGCGGCGCGCCAAGCCTTAGTAAAGGTTTTGACATCGAATACAACTTCATTGGGATTGCGTAAAGCATTGACCGCGGTGCTAACAAAATGTGCTGAGCGCGGGTACTCTAATGCGTTGGACGTGCTAGAAGAGGCCTTGCTGAAAGTGAATATGCCCGAGATTCGCCAGCAATTAACAAAAAGTGTCGTTTCAACGAGTCGATACGTCGCTGATACTTTAAGAGTAAACCCAACCCCGATTCCATCCCCAAGCCCCTTTAAAAAATGGAGTTAGCCCCAATATGGTTTTCAATAGTTGGAAGATAGACTATAATGTCGTTTTGACTACTGTTATTTTTGAAAGAGTGACCCGCCAATGAATATGGTTCGAACATTGATGCTGTGGGCAGTGATAGCCCTCATTATGGTAGTGGTATTCAACAATATGAATCCACCTCATACCTCAAATGATAAAATTGCTTATTCTCAATTTTTAAACGCCGTTAATAAAGGTCAGGTTGCTAAAGTGACTATTACTGACGATCGCACGATTAATGGTTCTTATACAGATCACAAAACGTTCAATACGTATATGCCTGTGATTGAAGATCAAACTCTTCTAACAGAGCTCGTGAAAAAAGGGGTTGAAGTGAATGGGAAGGCACCAGCAGAGCGGGGCCTTTTTATGCAGTTGTTCGTGAGTCTTTTCCCAACCGTCCTATTAATTCTTTTCTTGGTGTATATCATGCGCCAAATGCAAGGTGGTGGTGGTAAAGGTGGGCCGATGGCTTTTGGTCGAAGTCGGGCAAGAATGTTGACAGAAGATCAAGTGAAAGTAACCTTTGCTGATGTTGCCGGTGTGGAAGAAGCAAAAGAAGAAGTGAAAGAACTGGTCGATTTTTTAAAAGATCCCGGTAAGTTTCAAAAACTGGGCGGAAAAATTCCTTGCGGTGTTTTATTAGTCGGTTCTCCCGGTACAGGTAAAACATTACTTGCTAAAGCTGTTGCCGGTGAAGCGGGCGTTCCATTTTTTACCATCTCGGGATCGGATTTCGTTGAAATGTTTGTGGGTGTGGGTGCTTCACGTGTGCGTGATATGTTCGATCAAGCTAAAAAACATGCACCTTGCATCATTTTTATCGATGAAATCGATGCCGTTGGACGGCACCGAGGCGCGGGTTTAGGTGGTGGTCACGATGAACGTGAACAAACGTTAAACCAATTATTAGTTGAAATGGATGGTTTCGAAGGCAAAGAAGGTGTGATTGTGATTGCAGCGACAAACCGTCCTGATGTATTAGATCCAGCCTTATTACGACCTGGCCGTTTTGATCGTCAAGTCGTGGTTTCTTTGCCCGATATTCGTGGTCGCGAACAAATTTTGAAAGTCCACATGCGAAAAGTGCCATTGAACGATGATGCGAATGCAACACAAATTGCTCGAGGGACTCCAGGATTTTCAGGAGCTGATTTAGCGAATTTGGTTAACGAAGCGGCTTTATTTGCTGCACGAGCAAATAAACGAAAAGTTGGGCAACACGAATTTGAATTAGCTAAAGATAAAATAATGATGGGTGCGGAACGTCGCTCGATGGTAATGAACGATGAAGAGAAAAAATTAACGGCTTATCATGAAGCAGGTCACGCTATTGTGGGATTATTAGTGGAACAACATGATCCTGTTTATAAAGTTACTATTATTCCTCGTGGTCGAGCTTTAGGTGTCACCATGTTTTTACCTGAATCAGATCGCTATAGTTATTCTAAACAGCGATTGGAATCGCAAATTGCTGGATTATTTGGTGGTCGAATTGCTGAAGGACTTATTTTCGGCGAAAAAAATATTACGACCGGCGCTTCAAATGATATTGAGAAAGCAACTGAAATTGCCCGAAATATGGTCACAAAATGGGGGTTGTCAGATAATTTAGGGCCGCTCACCTATGGCGAAGAGGAAGGCGAAGTATTTTTGGGGCGTGAAATGTCGCGTCGTAAAGGTGTTTCAGATACAACCGCACATGCCATCGATTCAGAAATTAGAATTATCATTGATCGTAATTATCAATTAGCAGAAAAAATACTCAACGACAATGTTGATAAATTACATATGATGGCTGATGCATTAATTAAATTTGAAACAATTGGTGAACAACAAATTCAAGATATTATGGCAGGTCGTGAAGCAAGACCTCCCGCTGATTGGACTGAAACGGATTATACTGCCCCAACTCAACCTTCTGCATCAATAGATAAAGATTCGGGTAATTCACCTTCAACAACGGAAGTTCGTTCAGATAGCAATCCTGAAGCTGCATCAAGTTAGATAAGGAGGTAAAATGACTGCGTTAATGGGAATCGTGAATATCACACGAGATTCTTTTTCAGATGGTGGCCATTTTATCAGTCCTCAAAATGCAATAACGCATGCTATAGAATTATTCGGTTCTGGTGCCGCAGTTATTGATTTAGGTCCTTCCTCAAGTCATCCTGGTGCGCCAGTTGTTCCGCCTGAAATAGAAATTGAACATCTCGAGTCTGTAATGGACACGTTATTATCAAGGCAAATACCGATTTCTGTAGATTCATTCCATCCCGAGACACAACGTTATGCAATTGCAAAAGGTGTTCAGATAATTAATGATGTTCACGGTTTTCCTCATCCGTATTTTTACCCCGAATTGGCGGCTAGTAACTGTAGTTTGGTTGTTGTGCATAATATTCACGGAAATAAACCGGCGGAGCGCGTTGTTACGGATCCAAGCACGATTATGTCAAAAATCTATCAATTTTTTGATCAACGAATTAATGCTTTGGTAAAGGCTGGTATTGCGATAGAACGACTAATTTTGGATCCTGGTATGGGATATTTATTGAGTTCTGAGCCAGAAGCTTCATTGGTGGTTTTACAAAATATTCGATCGCTAAAGCAACAATTTAATTTACCAGTTTTAGTGTCTGTATCTCGTAAATCTTTTATTCAAAGAATAACTGAACAACCACCCATAATGACTGGTGCAGGTACTCTTAGTACAGAATTATTTGCAGCTGCTCAAGCTGTGGATTGGATTAGGACGCATGATGTGCGTGCATTACGTGATGGCCTTGCTATGCAAAAGCGTTTAACAATGCCTGTTTTAGAAAAAGAACTAGAATTGATTTAGAGGACATTATGGCAATACAACATTATTTTGGTACCGATGGAATACGTGGCAAAGTCGGTGATTCACTTATTAATCCAATGTTTGTTATCAAATTAGGTTGGGCCATAGGAAAAATATTAGGTAAAGAATCGCGTGGAAAAGTTCTTATTGGGAAAGATACTCGAATTTCAGGCTACATGTTGGAATCTGCACTAGAGGCTGGATTATCTGCAGCAGGAATGGATATTCATTTATTAGGTCCAATGCCCACGCCAGCAATAGCCTATTTAACACGTACACTCAGAGCTTGCGCTGGAATTGTTATTAGTGCTTCGCATAATGGTTATGAAGATAATGGCTTAAAGTTTTTTTCACCCGATGGTTATAAATTACCGGATGAATTGCAAGATCAGATAGAGGCTCAAATTGAAAAACCGATGCAAACCATTGAGTCGGCGAAATTAGGAAAAGCTGTACGGGTCGTTGATGCGCCAGGGCGCTATATTGAATTTTGTAAAAGTACAGTACCTTCACGCGTTAATTTTAATGGATTAAAAATAGTCGTCGATTGTGCTAATGGAGCTACGTATCATGTTGCCCCAGCAGTATTTCGAGAATTAGGCGCTGAAGTTATAGAAATTTCGACAAACCCAGATGGATTAAATATTAATGCTCAGTGTGGTTCAACTTATCCTACTGTTTTACAACGATCAGTTCTTGAATCAGGTGCGAATTTAGGAATTGCATTTGATGGCGATGGTGACCGTGTGATTATGATTGATGAAAAAGGCGAAATCGTTGATGGAGATCAATTATTATTTATTATTGCGCGTCATCTTCAAGGAATAAAAAAATTATACGGCGGAATTGTTGGAACCACCATGACAAATTTGGGATTTGAAGAAGGCTTGGCAGAGCTGAATATTCCATTCGAAAGAGCGCCCGTTGGTGATAGACATGTAATGTCTTTACTCAAACAAAAAAATTGGCAATTAGGCGGAGAATCATCAGGACATATTGTTCATCTTGCTTTATCAACAACCGGTGACGGAATTATTTCTGCACTTCAGGTCTTGTGTGCAATAATCGAATCAGGTCGTAGTCTTGCCGATTTAAAAAATGGGATGCTAAAATATCCACAGGTTTTACTAAACATACCGACACCCGAATCTTTTGATTTAAACAATGCATTACTTCAAGATGCTTTACGCCATACTGAAAATCAATTAGGCACTAATGGACGTGTACTATTACGAGCTTCTGGTACAGAGCCAGTCATTCGTGTAATGGTGGAAGGACGTAATCCAGATCAAGTTCAAGAATTAGCCCAAATCCTAGCCAAAACGGTTTCGCATCTATAATTGGTGTCGCATCTTTAGTTGTTAGTTCTTTTGTAAATTTGATATCGTTTTTTTATATAAATATAGAGAAAATCAGAATAATTTTCGGGTATTCAAGACTCAGCATCAAACAATAATTGTCGAATTTCTTGGCAGTTTGTCGTATTGCTTTTATTGATTCAATGGTAGCCAGAATTTGTATTTTCTTTTTATTGAAAGCTGTAAGATTTTCAAATATGATACAGTGATAATTGCTAAAAGGAAGGTTTATGGCTATCAAATCACGTGAACAAGCGCTGAAAATATTATGTATTCAACAAGATGTCTTTGGTGCGTGCCAAAACGAAGATGAAAAAATAGCGCTCATCAAAAAATGCCATCGAAAACTTGCTTTAAAATACCATCCAGACCGTAACAAAGACATAAATGCTAACGATAAATTTATGTTAATTCAAGAAGCCTATGAATATCTATTGAAGCCCATGGAAAAAGAGGCAGCAGAGCAGGATTTTATGCAATATTTCCCCAGTGTGCGGGTGCCATTTGAATTGTCCTCAATTGACCTTCGTCTTGAGCTGCAAATTAAGGAAGAGTTTGATGATTTGTTGCTGAGATTCTCAAGATTAACAACGGAAGAGCAGAAACAGACATTTGCCAGGAACCATCAAAACTTTGTGTCTATTGCACGTAAAGTAGAAGAGTATGCTAATGATTTATCAGAATTACGGTATACACAATTCGTTGACTTATATGAAGGGTTTTTCAACAAAATTTCTTATTTTTGGCGAACTAATATGCTTACGCTGTTTGGTGAGGAGTTACTTGATGATCTAGTGTATAGAGAGGCAATCGCATTAGGTAATTGGTATCCAGTGTTAGCATATAGGAAGTTGTTTAATCCAATCAAGCTTTGTGCAGCAGTGATTTTGACTTTAATCGCACCTCTGAAAGCCACTTATATTCAGATGCAAGTGATGCTATCGCATCATATAACATACTTATCTGGAATGTGGGATAAAGAAGACATCACGTTGGATGATGCAGGTGATATGTTGTTTTCGATGTTCATTGTCGCTTTGATCACATTTGGGCCGCTTGCAATGTTATTTTATACCTATACTGCTTATGCTTTCATGGCTTTGTGTTGTATTCCTTTGCTCAATTCGCTGTGCTTTTCTCTTGCTTGTCCAACAAATCAGCTGATTAGGCCATTGCTTTCTTTTTTCGAGCTACACGATTCAGTTGGCTATTACATGCCCTTGATATTGCCTCTTCTGGCAACGGGCCTAGTCATTGGTATCACTTATTTAATCCCTATGATAACAGCATCAATTATACCGATGGTAGTTCTTACAATTTCATATGCTTGTGAATTTTACATTTTTTATGCATTGGCACGATTAATCTATGCAAGCTTTCAGGTTTCTATTCTCATGGGATTGTTAAGTCTTATTTCAGTCGTGGCCAGTATAGCTGTTTCATCCTTATTTGCTCCAACCGCGTTTGCTGCACTGACAGCGCTGCAAGTAATGTTGCTCAATGTTTCATCCGCAGTGCTTTTTTATGGCTTACTTTGCATTGTGGATCAAGGAAGTGAATTTGTGAATGGCATTTTGCTAAAATTAGCAATGCCAACTCAATTGATGTCAGATGAATTTAAAAACACTATCAATAAAGTTATCAAATCCACAGCTTACTCTGAAGAGTTTTTCAATACTCAGAAAGATGCTAAGCCTGTTGCTCATCATGAGCGCTCATTTTGGCGGCAGACCCAAAGCTTTTTTGGTTTTTATCCAACAGAAAATAAGCAAGAAAAATGCGCTGATAATGAAACTGTCACTCTCATGGTGTCGCATCTTTAGTTGTTAGTTCTTTTGCATTTTTGCCAGTTTTTATTAGCAAAAGCCCGTCACATTTAGCCTTTATCAAGCAAATACATCGAGCATAGAGATCCAGTTCATTCACTCTTGTTTTACCATTACAAATACATAGCCTACAAGCATTAAAATAATCTAAATGTAGTATTTTTATAGGCATTTTGATTAATAAAAACACCGAAATGACCAAAACATCTAACAACTAAAGATGCGACGACTGACTTAAGGGTCTCTTAATAAATTATCAGTATAACAGGCAGGTTGTGGCCAAAAATGGGCTGTATGGTAGTAGAATGGGCTGTTTTCCTACAAAAGGTTGAGATTTTAGCCTGTTTATGATATTTTTATAGCATTTTCAATGAGTTATCTGATTTGGGGAGATAAATAATGCAAGTTAAGCAACCGGTTAAAGAGTACATCAATAGAGCTGTTGCGCACGATAAATTGCAGGCAGCCGTTGTAAAAGCAAGAAAGACTTTGGAAAAGCTCAGCACCTTAGAATCTTTACAGAAAGAAAATAGACTATCAGAAGCCAATGATTTAGTGTTGAAATTATATAATGAACTCTTTGACTTTGAAGATGTACTTGAATTTTTAGGGGAAGATGTTCTTAACTCATTGAAGATAAACGAGTCTTGTCTTAGTAGAAATAATAAAGTTACGAGCTATAAAACACCATTAGCTCAAATTAACAAGCTCAGAACAGATCAGGTTAAATATATTACAAAAGACTATTCAGGATATCAAATTCATTTGGACACAAAGAAAATATTTGAAGATATGTTATCACTATTTGGAAAGAAATTGGAAGAATTAAATACAGTACAGGAAGAAGTTACAACTGCTCTTGATGGTTCATTCGGAGATCCGTCTCAACTTAAAGTTTGTGATTTGCGAGCCAATATGTATATTTCTCCACCTGTAGCAGAAGGCGATGAATTTAAATTTTTAACCGAACGTGTTAGTCAAAAGACACGAAAGAATCACCATTTATTTGATTTTAATTCACTACAGTATGCAGCTCATATGGGTTATGTTTCAGGTGTTGAAGTTTTTTGTAAAAAACTTGCGAAGGAAGATCCTAAATCACTTCGTTTGACCGGTGAATACGGAGTTCTATCATTAAGTCGGGATTCAAAATGCGAGGATCGTGTAATTCCTAGTCTCGTAAAATATTTTCCTGGTGAAGTGACAAATTTACTTTTAGATGCAATACGAAGCGAAGATTATGTTAGTGTCAGAATAATATTGAATTCTGTAGGTCCTGATGTTGAGTTAAATGTGCCAGCACTTCTCTCTGAATTATTACCTTCTTCTCATGGACGTTTTGATCCTCAAAAAATGATTGAGTTGGCTAAGAAGGTTTCATCCGATGTTGATTTGAAAAAAAGCCGAGAGAAAGTTTTTGATCAGATCGAGCAAATTCGACAGTTCACTGACGATCATGATGGTTTGAATATTCTTATAGTCATCGAATTATTAAAATGCTCAGCACGACGAGGTCAGTTAACACAGCTCGTTGAAGAAAATCGAAGTCTTCTCCACTTGTTCTGTCTGAAGGGACATGATTTGCCAATAGTGGTAGAAACATTTACTCAATTAATGCAGAAAGATCAAAATCTTGCTAATGCTGTTGATGGCTTGGGTAATTTACCTCTACATTATGCTGTTCAAAATAATCTAGCTAAGTCAGTGAGTGCATTGCTATTGAATACAGCAAATATTAATACCAAGAATAAAGAAGGTGAAACGCCATTGCATATCGCTGCTGAAACTGGTAATCCAGAGATTATCAATAAACTTTTCTTTAAAGGGGCAGATCCGTTTATCAAAGATGCGTATGGCAGGACTCCACTTGAGATAATCATGGAAAAACAAGCAGCGCTTAGGCAAGAAAACTATAACAAAAAAGACAAAGTGAGAGATGAGTTAGAGCAGCTTAAAACGATTAAAGATACTGGTGATAAAGACAAGGCTAAGGGATTATTGGCCGTTTTAAAAGAGGCTTTGCTCGAGTATAATAATCTCATATCAAGTGAACGAGCAAATCACGAGAATGCGAGAATTCAAGAGTTAAGTCTTAGAATTAATCAGTTAAAACAATCTATAAAAGATGTTTTAACCCCGAAAAAAAATGAAATAATTAATCTTGCAGATCTTGTCGGATTGTCTAATCTACAAGCAGATCGAATGGGGCTACAGAAGCAACTGGATAAAGAGCAAACAAATTTAGAAAATTCAATCAAATTATTACAAAATTATACTCAGCACTATAGTGAGAAAGATAATGTTCCGTCCGCCCCTGCCACAAAACGTGAAATTAAATATACGGTCTTTAAAGGGGGTGGTCCTAAAGGAACGGCTCACGTGGGAGCGTTAATTAAATCTATTGAAGATAATTTTGTAGTGCCTGAAAAACAAATAGGGACAGCCGGGACATCGGCAGGTGGTATTTTTGCGCT
>JAKORL010000186.1 GCA_029777855.1 Pseudomonadota bacterium | reverse complement strand
TTCGATGTTTTCTTTCACTGCATATACACCTCCTCCCAATAACAACATGCCAGCTCCCACTACAGGTTTTGCACGTGGAGGAACTAAGTAGAAAGCAATAGCACTTACAATCGCCCACACACCAACAAATAATTTCTTAGACCATCCTTCGAACTCTTTAGGAGTATCATTTATTTTATCTTTATTGTTCATTAGCCATTTTTCAACAGCACTAACGTTATTTTGCTCTGCGAGTAAAAATATTTCTTTTTCAGATGACATCATATACCTCTTAAATTAATGTTAATGAACTACCAGAATCTGATAACAGCGGCGAGACAGTTGTTTGTGAAGATGGCCTCCCAACTCCATTTCCAAATAATCTTAGACGTTGAGACCGAATTTGATCCCTTGTAGTGTTGATTTCTTGCGCTAATTCTTGGGCAGATTTTCTTCCAGGCTTTGTCATTCGATTTCGTAATCGTTCTTGGTATCTTTCTTCAAATAAGCGTTCACCTCGAACTATACACGCATCATAGAAACGTGTTTTAGGATCGAATTTAACGAAAATTGGGTCTCCTTTCACGAAATCTGAGGGCTCCCATAATCCTTGAGCCTTAAATAAGAGCCCTCTTCTATCAAGATTTTCATGACTGAAGTGCAGAATAATGGGACGACGTAAAATCGCAGATAGTGCATGAATGACAAGGGCATCTGCTGGCGTGTTCGGCCTTCTAAGCTCAGTGACATAGTCTTTAATTTCTCCCTGGATGAAATCTTTAAAATATTCAGCGTTATTTTCAATATAAGTAGCAGCAGCAGCTCTTAGTTCTGAAGCCCTCTCTTTAGTATAGTAAGCAACAGCATTAAATAAACCATTTCCATCATGCTTTAAAGGTATGAAGAATATTTCATAGGCACAATAATGCTGAGCGAATAAAACTTTAATATACAGCTCTTTGAGATCAGGATGGCTTCCATAGAGTCGGAATATATCCATTTTAATTCTGCAAAATATTTCTTTAGCAAAGGATTTTTTAACAGCGAGCGGTGCTGGGTCATCCTTATATTCGTTCAGCACAAACATAACACTATAAAAAT
The DNA here is from genome assembly GCA_029777855.1 of Pseudomonadota bacterium. Taxonomy (GTDB): domain Bacteria; phylum Pseudomonadota; class Gammaproteobacteria; order JAIEPX01; family JAIEPX01; genus JAIEPX01. The sequence goes on along the minus strand of JAKORL010000186.1, from coordinate 18,435 downwards.
CTTGCTGTAAATTAAGAACTGCATTGTGAATTTCTATCTCTTTCATCTTATCTGGAGCTGTATTTGCCACTGTTTGATACAGTTGATAAGCCGAATTAGCTACAAAAGCTACTTGAAGTCCGGGAACCGCATAGACTAATAATGTACTTGCTGCTGCATGAGCAGCAAAATAAGTGCAAACCCACGCCATACCTTTAACGAGAATCTGTCCGTGTGTGCCTGTGACTTTTTGTATTGTACTGGCATTCATCGTTTTGATATAGCAATCAAAATAAACACGAGCAACATTAGTTGATGCTATTTTACCAGGTTCTAATGTTACTGATAGAAATCGAGCAAAAATTGGCGCCTGCAACATAAGTTTAAGCGAGCTTATTCCAACATCGGTAACATCTATCTTTTCTGCTGTGCCTTTTAGCCACAACAAATTTGACATTTCAATCGTATTGGCTGTGTCTAAACTGATGGACATAGCTGTATTTGTATGACTGAGCATTCGCCAAGCCCAAAATTTCGTTTTTAGCCATTCGCCATAACTCAACTTTTTAGGGTTATCGTGCTGATAGAGTTTTTGCATACTATATTCAATAATACCTTCTAACAGTCTCGCCGCAAGCAGATGATTACTATAATTATTCAAAAAGCGTTCTAATTGATTGCTATTACCTTGAACCGCGACTTCGAGAGCATTAGATAATTCTGCACCCTGAGCGGAATCTTTGGCAATCCCTACCTTTTGTAAAATAGTATCCACATCAACTTTCATTGCTTCAGTTGCTTTGTCTGAAGCTCTTTTGACAACTAAGGTTGCTGCACTTCCTGCGATTTTTCGTAGTCCATTCGCATCTAATTCAGGATTTTCTGCACCACAGACTTTACATAGCCACTGGTCTACTCCTGTAGCACACACCAAATCAAAACCTAAATGTAAAAAACAATAAGTTTGATGGCTTAAGCGAGCCTCTTGGCTTTGAATAGCAGAAACATCTGCACGTAGTCTTAGGGCATGTTCACGAATTTTTTTCTGTAAACTCGTAATATTTTGTTGTGTATGATCAGCTTGTTGTCTAATGTCTTCTGGATCTCTAACGGGTTTATCGAGAACGGCTACTTCTTGATTTTCTTGATTCTTCTTAATATTCTCTGACTCTATCACCAGCTCTTCGAGTACCTTCTTTTCAGATTCTAAAGTCAGCAGTTCCACTTTTAATAAATCAACCCGTTTATCAACAAGCATAAATTCATCGTTCAAGCATGGGTGCGCTAACTCTGACAACACGTAGCGCTTTTCAAAATCTTCTGATTCCAAACGATTCAAGCAGTTTTGAAGCATTGCCACAACTTGAGTACCAGAAGATCCTTTTAATAAATTAAATGATTCTGTAATGATTGCGAGATCATCGGCAATAAAACCTTGGTAGTAAGTCAAAATACCTATTGAATATGAATCTTCAAATCGCGGTTTTAGTTGATTAATTTTTTCCAGGATTAGGTCATTCCCTTTTTCTAATGTTAATGCTGTGTTAATCCATAGTTGAACAGCATCAATATCTTTGTTATCAAGTTGTATCCATTTTTCAGCATTTCGAAAAACAATTTCGTGTTCATTGGCTTTGAGAGCTATTGATATTTGTTGTTTGAGCAAGATGAGAAAATTTGTTTTTTCAGGAAATACTTCCCATACAAGCTCAAACTTTTCTAGGGCAGCTTTTGTAACAGCTGAATCCACACTTTTATCTGCATCAATTAATGCTCTTACCAATTGATTTCTTTGAACGTACACAGGAAAATCTTTAATTTCACGCTGAACTTCTTGTAATTGTGTATTCAACCCTTTAACAACTGATTCATCATTAGCATGCTGTTTTATCAATTCTGACATTTCTTTTTCGAGTGTCACTGATTTAGCATTATGAGCTTGGGCTGCTTTTAAAAACTCTTCTTCAGTGACTTCACCTTTTTGATAAGCTTCAGTTAACTTTCCAAATGCAACTGAAGAGGCAGAATGTGATCGAATATTGTTATTGAGTTTATCAAATGGTAACTGCTGCTCCATCCTTGCTGTACAATCATCTAAAGTCTTATTATTTTCTTCAAAAGCGGGTCTAATCTTTCTTATATGATCTTTTGTTTCAGGACGGGCTTTGTGACTATGCGTAGATCCGGAAGGCATCCTTAAGCCGTTATGAAGTCTATTATCATTCATGCTCCAATATTTTTGATTAAGCTCTTTTGTTTTTTGTTTCAAATCCTCAACTTCTAGTCTTAATTCTTCTTTACGTATAGGATCTTCTTCTGCTAAATATTTATTAACAGCATCCACTACAGATGAAGTTGCATTACAGACTTCATCAACTTCATTATCAATGACATCACACTGATCGACTGCTCTTTCATAATTTCTTTTCTGCCTGTCATACTCATGCTTTTTTGATTTATTGAAAAAAGATAAGGCCGTTTGAAAAACGGCTAATACAGCTACACTCGCACCAAATGTTGCCCAACTCAAACTCATCGTTGCATAGGCCATCCAATTATGAATTCCAGTTCCTACTATACCTACACCCTTTAACCATTCAGGCATTTGAAAAGGCTTGGGTGGAGTAAATGGTTTTACACCAACGGGCAAACCAGTTTCTGAAGAAATTTTTGGAGCACCTCTTTTCAGGCACTCCGAGGCTAAAGAAGGAATTTTAATATCCGCAGCTTTGTACGCAATGCCGTCTTCTCCAACAAACAAATAATTCCCATGTGCGTCTATGGGTAATGAATAATCTGCGCTGTTGGGTAGTGCACGCCAATTCCCTCGCAAGGGAGGAATTGCAAACAAAGTATTTTGAGTTTGGGGTGACATAAAGACAACGCTGGGTGGCGCAGTGAAACTTGAGCTCATCCACGGCTCTCGTGTACTCATCATTGATAATGCGGTCTGAACCCCAGCCATTGCTGCCAAACCAACGGGTACTACCATTTCTGAGTTTATATTAGCATTTGCTCGAGCTGGAACAATCGCTCTAACGGCTGGCGGTGGATTGAAATAATCTCTAGCTCTTCTAAAACCTTGGTTAATACGATCAAACCATCGATTAATTGCTTGACCTGCTATACCGAGCGCCTCACCCGTTCCGACGTGCATTTGCATTCGGGCCACAGCAAGTCTCACCATGGGCGTTTGTTCCATTTCTAAAAAAGCATCAATTGTGTCTTGTACAGGGGGAGCTGATGCATGTAAGCTACCTGCTAGAGAAAGCGCACCAATGACAGGAATTGATCTAGAACTAATCAATTGAGCCCCTCTCAGTATACTTACTCGAGTAAGCATCGCACCAGTCGCGTCGTTTATATGTGTAGTCCAAGGTAAATCTGGTCGAGCTTCATGAAACTGTTGAGCCGTCGCAGCAACATCCCAAATGGCTAATCCAGTTGCTCCAATTCTTGCTACAAATTGAGTAGGAGTTAACCTTAACGGCGGTGGATTGACCCTACCCCCTCGTTCAAAATGAACAGAGTGTACGTTCATTTGCTCATTGGGCCCTATGGTGTAATGAAAACTACCCGAACCTTGCACCCACTGACCTTGAATTAGCATCGGTTGTCGGATATTAAACCTACCTGTTTTTAAATTACCCAGATTTCCTAACGGTGCGCTAGGTGGAGGTGGAGCTGCAGCAGGAAGTGCACCTCCTGATCGTAGCCCAGGTTGCCATGTGATTTGCATCGGTGTAGGAACAGTTGGCAATACAAAAATTCGCTCATAACTAATTCTGGGTAATATGGGCATCTTTGAGCGCGCATTAATATCGACTCGGCTACGATAAGCATGTAATGCATCGGGATATCCATTTGCAAAAAAGGTTGTTTCAACCAAATCTTTCAAATGTGGCCCGCCCACCAAATAATGGCCAGTCCAATCATCAATTCCAAAACGACCTGAAGGATGCTGCGCAATTATTTTTCCGTTGAGCACATAAACATCACCAGCCGACAATACTTTTTGTAATCCTGCAATTTCAGGATGTTTAACGGCAACACGTCGCCACATTGGAATATTGGTAGACGAATCACGTACAATAAAATCACCATTGGGGAAAAAAGACTGATTCTCTAGCCCAGAAGCGAAAGCAATTTCGTCAGCAGAAAGCGGAATTAGACCAGACCATTCATGTGCAAGAATTAATCGTCCATTTTCGGTAATAACATATTTTAAACACACAGGTCTTTCAAAATTAAAACCTATGCTACGAAGATCGGTAGGACTGACTTCCTGAATAGGAGGTAAAGGATTGTGAAGATCATCAGTCTTAACATTTTCAAAGACTGGCGCTACGACAAATTTTGCTCTCATTATGAATCACCCTTATTGTTATGACCCTCCTGATCCACATTCCTCTAAAAACAAGGCAGATTATGAAATGTGTGAAACAATGTCAAGCTCAAATACTGTCATAACTTCTTGAATTTATGAGAAATTTGCAATAAAATTTACAAATAGCAACATTTTGAGAGTTACTATATGAAATATTATGATATTACTGATGAAAAGTTCTTGGCAGCAGTTCGGAGCAGAGGCTGCAAAGTGTAATATCTGACTTACAAAACTTGATTTGCACGGAAATGACTTCATGGGTCCACAAAGACTAGCTGCAATACCGACAATTACAGACACCCCGCAAGAAACCTTAGTATTATTAAAAAGAATTGAAGAAAAAACCACTTCAAATAACAAATCACCTTATGGAAAAACTAGGGATGAAAGTTATGTAGTTGTAATTCTTGAATGACTTTAAAATTTTTGTAATTAGATGTAACTAAAGTAAGGTCATGTTCAATTGCTGTTGCTGCAATTAACGCATCACCAGCACGTAAACCACTTGATAAAGTGTATTCTTCTATGTAGATTGCCGCTCGATGACCAATATTTTCTGTTAATGGAAGGGTTTGAAATCTGTTTAAGAGTTTCGCTTTATTCCATCAAAAGACAATGCTATCATCTGTCGCTTCGGAGAGGTGGCCGAGTGGCTGAAGGCGCTCCCCTGCTAAGGGAGTATGGGGATTAAACTCCATCGAGGGTTCGAATCCCTCCCTCTCCGCCAAGTTAATACTGGTACAGGCTCAAAGAGCCTATACCAGTATTAATTGGTGGATTGGGATGAGAACCCGAGAAGAGGGTTCGGCAAAATTGCCTGGAGCAATTTTGTAAGAGCGAAGCGAGCCCGAAGGGTGAAGATCAGGATGATCTGAATAATCCCTCCCTCTCCCAATTTATATTGGGGATGAGGAAACAGGAGGGTTCGGCAAAATTGCCTGGAGCAATATAATCCATCCCTCTCCAGTAGATTTATAGTTTTTACTTCAATTGCGCCCGTAGCTCAGTTGGATAGAGTACCTGGCTACGAACCAGGTGGTCGGGAGTTCGAATCTCTCCGGGCGCGCCAATTCAAAGAAAATGGGCCATTAGGCCCATTTCTCAATGTTCAAGAAAATTTTGAAAATTGAGGAATGATACTAACCCAGATTTCCTCTGCTATCTTCATCATCTGATTGATAATCATGCTGAGAAACATCGACGTTAATTGGATCGTCGCTAGTACGTTCCTGTTGTATCCGTTGATAAATTTCCTCACGATGAACTGAAACCGTTTTGGGGGCATTGACACCAATTCGCACTTGGTTTCCTTTGACCCCTAACACTGTCAATGTGATATCATCACCAATAATAATTGATTCACCTATTCGTCGCGTCAATATAAGCATTACTCATTCTCCTAAAGTCATCCTTAAAAAAACTCCTAGTATCATTAGCTTAAATATAGACCATGCTGCTAAATTTGCCATAATAACTTTAGAGTACGCAACACAGTATAGCGACCATTTCTTAAAATAACCTTAAGCCTTGATAAATAACATAAAATTCTAACTGCTTCTATGATATTGCGCTACATCCCTGGGATTATTTGGTGGATTTAGTGGTTTGTTCATCGCGTGGTGGAGCATCTAAACCAAAAGTAGAGTGCAATGTTCTTGCACCTAGCTCGGTATATTTCTCATTAACTAATACTGAAATTTTGATTTCAGATGTTGAAATAAGATGAATATTGATACCTTCATCCCCTAAAGCTTGGAACATTCGTGTTGCAACTCCAGCATGAGACTTCATGCCTACGCCTACAATTGATAATTTTGCAATCTTATCATCACCCAAGACTTCTTTCGCTTCAAGCTCTTCAGCCGCTGCATGCATAAGCTCAAGTGCTGACTTATAATCGTCACGTTGTACCGTAAAACTAAAGTCTATGGTTTTATCTACTGAGGGCACATTTTGCACAATCATATCCACATCGATATCTCGATCAGATACAGCGCCTAAAATAAATCGGGCAATACCAGGTCTATCGGGTACCCCACGAATTGTGATTTTTGCTTGATTACGATCAAACGCTATACCTGAAACAATAGGTTGTTCCATACGTGTATCCTCATACGCAATTAGGGTTCCTGGACCGTCTTCGAAGGTAGATAAGACTCTTACAGGAACATTATATTTACCAGCAAATTCAACCGCCCGAATTTGCAATACCTTAGCACCCAAACTGGCCAACTCTAACATTTCTTCGAAGGTGACGCGATCTAAACGCCTAGCCTGGGGAACGACTCTTGGATCCGTGGTGTAAACACCATCCACATCCGTAAAAATTTGACATTCATGCGCTTTTAAAGCAGCTGCCAATGCCACAGCGGTGGTATCAGAGCCACCTCGCCCTAGTGTAGTAATACTTCCCAGCTCATCAAAGCCCTGGAAACCTGCTACAACAGGCACTCTGCCCTCATTTAACTCTTTGCGCAAACGACTGGGATCGATATCAACAATACGCGCTTTTTTATGAGAGCTATCTGTTTTAATTCCAGCTTGAATCCCTGTGAGAGACCTTGCAGGACAACCTCTGGCCAATAAGGCGATACTTAACAAAGAGATCGAAACTTGCTCTCCTGTGGACACCATCATGTCGTATTCGCGTGAATTTGGTTCAGAATTCACCGATTTGGCCAATTGAATGAGCCGATCTGTCTCACCATTCATCGCTGAAAGTACCACTACCACATCATTTCCCTGATGACGAGCTGCAATCACTTTTTCTGCAACGTGATGTATGCGGTCAATACTGCCGACTGAAGTTCCACCAAATTTTTGTACAATTAGCGCCATAATGAGTCATTCTTTAAGTAAACTATAAAACATTATCCATGGTACGGTCTAAAATGGCTATCCATTGAGTCTAATGAATACGTATAACCAATAGCTTGCCAAATAATACAGATTGCACCTACTAAAGAAGTATAGAGAAAAAAGTGGAATTAGACTAGTTACGTAGTGCTTCTGAATCGATTATTTTTACAGTGTCCAAGCAAGACAGAAGGCTACCAGTTGTAGGAGTGAACAAAATCACAGGTAGAAGCAGACAATAAATCGATAAAATTATACCGTTGAAATCCGCCGTAATCATTCGTCATACATGGCTGAAAAACCCCATATTCACGGCATGCTCCGCCTGTAGCGCCCATTTTATAGCATTCAGCGGTTTCAAAGCCTGAGTGATAGGTATCACTACCTTTGAATACATAGAGATCTGTTTCTCCGGCTTTCACTCCATAGACAAACCCGGGGAATTTCCCAGAGACTCGATAGGCTATATCTACGTCCGATTTGTTGGTAATCGTTATATTACCAATATTAACGACAACGGTAGGTGAAGATACTTTCTTGGCATCCGCTGCAAACACAGAGAGTGGAGCAACTAAAAACACACTCAAAATTGCGATATTAACTTTCATTGCCTCATCCTTGAACAATAAAACATACTAATAATTAAAGCAGAGGCTAGGATTATGTCAAATCGACTGTTTTAGACTCACATAATATTCAATATATTCATCAAGTTGCGCCATCTATCTTAAGCAAACGTTAAGGTTTAATTGCTACAATTGCCTCTTTTGGTATGAACAGCACGAGGCAAGTATGGACGAACTGGTAGAACAAACCCCTATAAAAGTATCTATAGAAAACTCCGATCTTCTTAGAGCGTTTAATCCAGGTGACTTACTCTATGGTTTAGAAAAAGAAGCTCGGGAGCCTTTCAGAGAAGACATTGAAAAAAAACTCTTAAAATTAGGAGTAAATGAACCTTACATTACAATAGATGATATTAATAACATACTCTTTCCTGCTATTTTGAATAACACAGAATTGAAATCACCCAACACACCTCCGCAACAATATGATAAGTTGGTTGCATCCCACCTTCATTTTTGGAAAGAAAATCCAAAATATGATCCCAGTAAAATAAAAGATGTAGGTGACGCTAGAGACAACAGAGCCATTATTTATTCGTGTAAAGTAGCATTATTATCTCACGCTCAAAAAATCCATTTTTGTTTAGATCATTTTCAAAGTGAAGCCATTCGAGATGACGATCACGAACACCACAAAAGCTTTACTGCTAAAGAATTAAGACTGTGCGTTAAAAATTGGGAACTAATTAAAAACCGTGTCATTTTTTATCACAACGGTATGATTTGCAGCCCTCCGTGGGGTAATGAGCGACCACTCGATTGGTTTAGAGAAAAGAACATGACGAAACAAATGGATGATTTATGCCTTGACGATTCATCATTTAAAACGCCTGCTCCACATGCCCGAAGATTCTTTCAACCTAATTTTGAATCATCCGCAGACCAATCGATCACTTCTACACCAAATCTGGATAATGAACCATATGAAGGTGCTAGAGTCAGTAAAAAATTGTTCGATTCCCCGAGCGAAACTCATTACTTCAATGAGTTCTGAGGAACTTTTTTAACAAGATATTAATCGTTGACGAGCATAGATTCTTTAGTAAAATATTCTACCTGATAATTAGCTTGAATTAGTTTATTTGAGTGCTCGATCGCTATAATTTTAACCTTGGCTGTTCGTTCATAATTGGCATTATTATCGCATAATGTCAACTTCATATACTCTTTCATAGAACGTATCGTTGGAAATGGGTTTCTCAACAGTGAATTAAATGGATTACCTTGTAATGCATTAAAAGAATCATTTAAATAGTAATTCGCTAGTATTTCAGCGTGAATAGTAGCGTTGTAGGCATCATAAAGATAGTCGAAAAATAACTTACCCTTTTTTTCGACATCAGCAAAATAGATAAATAATGAATGATAAAGATTTGCTAGCACAATATATCCTGCTGCACCATAGTGTTTTCCGAGTGTATGTATTTTATTTTTAACCCTAAGATATTTACTAAGATCAATTTGATTATTTTCTGAAACTGCCCTGTCAATAAAATTGATAAGTTCATTGACATAGTCAAAAAACGCTTGAAAATTATAATTTGAAAGCGCAATCATAAAAAAAGACCTTGAAATCAGCTGATCGAATCCTCTGTTTTCAAATGGCATCTGTAAATGTTTGTTATAATAATGAAGTCCTTTAATCAAAAAATAACTGGGTATGCTCGATTGCGGCTTAAGCTTTAATTTTTCACATCGACCACGCAACTCCAATTGAGCTCGATATTTTTCAGAAACAATAAAATTATCCCAAAATTCGCACAGCGCATCGGAAACACACAGATCCTCAAGATCATTACTTAACTGTGTAGCTTCAAATAATAGCGGAAGTGAATGTGCCGCATAAAATTGGACAAAATCTAACTGATCCTCTGCAGGTAATGCCTTAAATTTTTCAACTATTGCGTTTTGGAATAATCCCTTATTATTCATGTATGCCTCCTTGCATCATGGTGTCGCATCTCAAGTTGTTAGTAGTTTGGCAAAATCGTTATTAAATACCACTATAAACTGAAACGCTTTGAGTATAATATAGGATGATTGTATAGAAGGAGACTAAGCAATGTCAATCATCATAGTCCTTATTTTTCTACTGCTTGCTGTAGCTAGTTTGATCTTTAATCATCGACGTACAGGGATAATTTTCGCCCTACTTGCTTTTTCTCTAATTTTACTCGCGGGTTCTGGACTACTCACTCAAATTACCCTTAATTCATTACAAGCAATTCCCCCACTAGAAACACCTCATTGGGCAAAACGAAATGCAGTTTTGATTCTAGGGATAGGCACAACACAATGGCCCGCAACTTCACACATTTCAACACACCCGTTAGGTTATTCCAGAATTCACGAAGCAGCCCGACTTTATTATCTTTGCAAACAACAATCCAACGTCTGTCGTATCATCACATCAGGTGGAGATCCTACAAAACATGGCATAGCAGAAGCCGTCGTTATGGCACGTGAATTAACAGAAATTGGAATACCCTCTTCTGATATCATCATGGAGGCAAATAGTCGAAATACGTATGAAAACGCAAAATTCTCTAATGAAATAATTCATACACAAAAACTCGACAACATTATTTTAGTGACCTCAGGCTTTCACATGACTCGATCTTTACTATTATTCCAGTCGTTTGACCTACACCCCACGCCAGCCCCCTCAGATCGATTATCATCGCATTTCTCACTAATTCCACTCTCCCAAAATTTTGCCCTTCTTGATTTGGGAGTGCATGAATATACGGGTATGGGGCAGTACTTTCTTTATAATTTCATGGGATGGAATTCTATACATAAAAAATAGAATACCTCAGTATCTTGAGGCAGTACTAAGCCAAAGAATGTAATAATTTACCAATACCTTCTATTCATATTTGACACAAGTTTTCCAAGACATCTAACACCTTGAGATGCGAGGTCACTGATATTTTATCCTGAATAAATTCAGCAAATCAATTCTATTCAGATTTGATTGAACCTATATTAAAATAATTAGTAATCTATAAAACATATGTGTATTCATTGGATTCAGAATGATTCTAAAATGCCATCATCAACATAATACATAAGAAAGATCTACATCATTCTAATATTTTCAAAGAATTCGATTAGCTTAACCAGCTTATCTAGTCTATACTAAACGTAATTATCACTCGGAGTACTAATTATGGTTGATCAAGATGATGATAACAAATTCGACGCTCAACGTCTGAGGTGGGAATTCTTTAAATTACATGCCAACCAAAGATTAACATTTTTTCGGTATTACATAGGATTATTAGTTACATCCTTCGTTGCGTATTTTTATATTTACGATCATTTGCGAGGCTGTCAGGGTACTCTATTTTTCTATATTTGCCTAATAATAACAGGTATAATCATTAGCTGTATAACAACCCTATTCTGCTACATCGATAAACGTAATATTGAACTGATAGAAAATGCAATAATATCTTCAGACGAAATTAAAAAACTATCTAATAACAATCCCGAAATTTCATTTAAGCATAAACAAATATTCAGAGTAGCTTTCTTTGTTACTTTTACGTCTGGACTAATACTATCTATACTTGGAGGTTATAAATTAGGATTGGATGAATCTCAATGTAAAATTCCTAATGCTAATGCTGCTCCCCATTACTCTAATGAAGAAGATTCTAAAAATCCAACATATTCAAAGCCAGAATCTCAACAACCAAAACAAGTAACTTCTACAACGAAACCTACAAATATTAGACCAACTGGCCCAGGCAATTATATGGAAGCAAGGCCACCTAAATAGCGTAATCCTCAGTATAAGAACTATTCATACTCTCGTGATTGCTTCAATTAGAAGTCTTAATAGATAACCCATATGAGAACTACGATTACTATTAATATCCTCAAATAAAGCTAAAGTGTTAAAATCAATCTGCGGGGTCAATAATACTGACGACACGATCTACTATTTCTCTGATTGTATGAGAATCAACTCTTTCTACGTATTTAGCGTTACCAGATTTAATTCGGGCATCAATGTCAAAGGTGCGCACTTGGTTGCATACTGCAACACCAGTTGTGTCACATCCGAGAATAGGAACTGTTAAACCGTTGTTTCTAGCGAAATTACCGCCACTAGTAACGGCCACTGCCATTGATAACCCTAAAGCATTGATTTCTTTCTTTGTAATGATAATGAAACGATGATTATCTTTGATTTCTCGACCAGCAATTGGATTCGGATCTATCCAATAAACATCACCCTGATCTGGAATCTTTGCTCGTATCATATCTTTTCACGGCCTACTGTTTTTCCTTCTCGTGCCCAAGCCGTTTTTGAATTCAAAGCTTTCATAGACTTTTTAGTCGTCCCTTTTAATAACTCAGCTAATGTGTATCGTTTTCGCTGAGATGTCCGTACAGGATGAGCAATCAATTCATCTCCTGAAACATCAAATTCTAGCTTATCTCCAATATGAAGATTTAACAGCTTAAGAACATCAGAGGGAATAGTCACAATTGCTGCCCCACCTTGCTTACGAATTTGAACGCCAATCATAGTAACCTCCTAAATCAATACTTGATGTGATAAGTATAGCTTATTAGTAGCACTTTTGCAACACCTCAACCATACTGCCCATTCCGAATCATCAGATTACCCTCAACCAGCTCTTTGACCGCCCATTTGGGACATCAAGTCATCAAGTCCGTCTGAAAACTTACGCAAAACAGCATCCAGTTTTTCGGGATTTTCGCCAGCGCCTTGGGCTAGGTCTGGGCGACCGCCGCCTTTTCCGCCGAGCTGGGTGGCGACGAAGTTGACTAATTCTCCGGCGCTGAAACGATCGATGAGGTTTTTGGTGACGCCGGCAATGAGACGAATTTTTTGGTCTTCTACTGTAGCGAGTAAAATAATGCCGGTTCCTAATTTGTCTTTGAGTTGATCGATTAAATCTCTAGAGGTTTTTGTATCAATTCCATCGACTCGTGCGACAAGTACTTGCACACCATTAATTTCTTTTGCCTGATTAATTAAATCACTTGTTTTAGAACCAGCAAGCTGAGATTTTAATTGCTGTAATTCTTTTTCTAGTTGGCGTTTTTCTTCGAGTGATTGTTCTATTTTTGAAATCAAATTTTGTCTATTGGTTTTGAACAGTTGGGCTGCTTGTGATAGTTGTGATTCTGCTTCTTCTAACCAAGCTAATGCAGCATCAGCAGTTAAGGCTTCAATACGACGAATTCCAGCAGCAATACCTGTTTCGGAAATAATTTTAAATAATCCGATTTCACCCGTGTGTTTAACGTGTGTACCGCCACATAATTCCATGGAGAATTCACCGATGCTCAGCACTCGAACTTCATCGCCGTATTTTTCACCGAATAAAGCCATGGCACCTTTTTTAGTGGCTTGTTCGGGTGACATAACATCGACATGCCCTGTTAAATTCGCACGAATTTGCTGATTCACTAACTTTTCCACTTCAGCAATTTGTTGCGGTGTTAAGGGTTCATGGTTGGTAAAATCAAACCGTAATCGTTCAGCAGCGACGAGTGATCCTTTTTGTATCACGTGAGTGCCAACGATTCTACGTAAAGCTGCATGCAATAAATGGGTGGCTGTATGATTTAACATTATTGCTTGACGATCCGAATCGACTTCAGCATCCACTTTTGTATTCACACTCAAAACACCGTGATTTATTTTCCCATAATGCAGATGTACCATACCTTGCTTTTTGGTGTCAGTGACAATAAAAGATCCTTTTTCATATTGTATTTTTCCTTTGTCACCAATTTGCCCGCCTGCCTCAGCATAAAAAGGAGTACGATCTAAAACTACGATCCCCGATTGACCTTCATTTAATTCTTTTATCGCTTTTCCATCTTGATCAAACAACGCGGTCACTGTCGCTTCGTCGGTAGTTTTATCATAGCCAGTAAAATCTGTTTCACCTTGAACCTGCAATTGTCCCGTATAATCAACTGCAAATTGGCTAGCTGATTGAGATTGTTTGCGTTGAGCGCCCATGGCTTCATCAAAACCCGCATAATCAACCGTATATCCACGTTCACGCGCAATATCGGCCGTTAAATCCGTTGGAAATCCGTAGGTATCATACAATTTAAAAACCACATCACCTGGAATTTCTTGACCTTTTATTTTTCCGAAGGCTTCTTCCAATAATTGCATACCTTGATCCAAGGTTTTTGCAAATTGATCTTCTTCACGTTTTAATACAGCAATTATACGCTCTTTTTCTTCGTTTAACCTTGGATACGCATCACCCATCACATCAACTAAGGGTTGAACCATTTCATGGAAAAACGATGGCGATAAACCTAATTTTTTTCCATGACGAATCGCCCGACGTAAAATACGTCGTAAAACATAGCCTCTTCCTTCATTGGAAGGCACTACGCCATCAGCAATTAAAAAAGTGACCGAACGAATATGATCTGCAATGACACGAACAGAAGTAAAATTTTCATCATTCAGTGATAGTTTTGCTCGTGTAAGTAATTTTTGCGTTGCTTGAATCAAATGCTCAAATAAATCGATATCGTAATTACTGTGCACTTTTTGCATCACCGCCGCAATACGTTCCAATCCCATTCCTGTATCCACCGACGGCTTTGGCAATGACGTCATTGATCCATCGGGATGGCGATTAAATTGCATGAAAACAAGATTCCAAATTTCGACATATCGATCACCGTCTTCTTCAGGTGACCCCGGAGGTCCGCCAGGAACACTATCACCATGATCATAAAATATTTCTGTACAGGGACCACATGGTCCAGTATCGCCCATAGACCAGAAGTTACTTTTTTCACCGAGTAGAGTTAATCGATCACGACTCACGCCAATGTCATTTAACCAAATATCTTTAGCTTCTTTATCGTCTTTATAAACAGTGACCCACAATTTTCCTTTAGGAATACCTAATTCTTGAGTTAAAAATTCCCATGCAAATTTAATGGCCTCTTTTTTAAAATAATCACCAAAACTAAAATTGCCGAGCATTTCGAAAAAAGTATGATGTCGTGCAGTATAGCCCACATTATCTAAATCATTATGCTTTCCACCTGCACGAACACAGCATTGGCTACTAACTGCTCGAGTATAGGGTCGTTTTTCAATACCTAGAAATACATCTTTAAACTGCACCATTCCCGCATTTGTAAATAACAATGTCGGGTCGTTTCCAGGAATTAATGAGCTACTAGAAACAAGAGTATGGCCTTGTTTTTTAAAATACTCAAAAAATTTAGATCTAATTTCACTGGTTTTCATAGACTAACTCGCATAATTAATCGGTAAAAGTACTACTCTGTCACAAAAATAAAATTAAACAAATGAGTTTTATGAGTTTTCATAAGATAACCACTCACTGTGCTCATCCTCAAATCCTCGATATTGCAAAAATCGCTTCTGTTTTGCCCAAGACTGATAATCAGCAGGCATTTTGCCCGAAAATTTTTTTCCCCAAGTACTTTGAGCTAATTCTTTCCAATCTTGGTTTGAAATATCATCCAACGTCAGTGCAATTAATTCTTCTGACACACCGCGCTCACGTAATGCTTGCTCTATTCTTCGTGGACCAAATCCTCGCCGAGTTCTAGCTCGACAATATTGCTCAGCAAATCGTTGATCAGAAAGCAATCCACTTTTCATTAATGAAGCAAGAGTCCCGGGAATATCGTCTTCAGCAAAACCTTTCATTCGCAATTTGCGAGCCAATTCAAATTGCGAATGTTCACGTCGTGCTAACAAATCCATGGCACGAAGCATGATGGCAGAAGCAGAAGACGATTTCGTCACTCACTCATTTCCTCTAAATTATACTTCTTCGGCTTCCTCAACCATTTCCGTATCTGCAGCCCCTTTAGCAGGAATTAATAATTTAGCGCGAAGTGCAGCATCAATTTCCAACGCAATTTCGTGATTTTCTTTCAAAAAGGCGCGTGCATTATCTTTGCCTTGACCTATTCGTTCGCCTTTATAGCTATACCAAGCACCTGATTTCTCAACGAGTCCTTGATCCACACCTTTATCGATCAATTCACCTTCCCATGAAATGCCTTCGCCATAAAGAATATCAAACTCAGCGACTTTAAACGGAGGTGCACATTTATTTTTCACGACCTTAACCTTGGTTTCACTGCCTAGAACTTCATCACCTTTTTTGATAGAGCCAGTTCGACGTATATCTAAACGAACAGAAGCGTAAAACTTCAATGCATTACCGCCGGTTGTGGTTTCTGGACTTCCAAACATAACCCCAATCTTCATACGAATTTGGTTAATGAAAATCACCAAAGTATTAGTTCGTTTAATATTCCCCGTGAGTTTACGAAGCGCTTGAGACATAAGCCGTGCTTGCAAGCCCATGTGCTGATCGCCCATCTCTCCTTCAATTTCTGCCTTAGGTGTTAATGCCGCCACAGAGTCGATCACAATGACATCCACTGCGCTCGAACGCACCAGCATATCGGCAATTTCCAAGGCTTGCTCACCCGTATCTGGTTGAGAAACCAGCAATTCATCCACGTTCACGCCGAGCTTTTCAGCATAGGATGGATCGAGCGCATGCTCTGCATCGACAAACGCAGCAGTTCCACCGGCTTTTTGACATTGAGCAATGACTTGCAGTGTGAGTGTTGTTTTACCTGAAGACTCTGGTCCGTAAATTTCCACTACACGACCTTTAGGTAAGCCACCAATACCCAGTGCAATATCTAAGCCTAAAGATCCTGTTGAAATCACATCGATGCCTTGCGAAACAGTAGAATCGCCCATCAACATAATCGAACCTTTGCCAAATTGGCGTTCAATTTGACTTAGCGCCGCAGACAGCGCTTTCTTTTTGTTGTCATCCATCGTCATGGTTTCATCCCCCTATTGTGTGAATTAATCTCTATAAGTTCCAAACCTATTATTCCACGATCTTTCCAAGATTCCTACTCGTTTCATTAGGGAAAAATTTACGTTATGATCAACACCTGGATGTGCGTCCTTTTAGGAAAAAATTATGACATCAGATGATAGTACTATTAGTCAACATACCCCCATGATGCAACAATATTTCCGCATCAAAGCCCAGTATCCCGATGTTTTATTATTTTATCGCATGGGCGATTTTTATGAACTCTTCATGGAAGATGCTCTACGCGCCCATCAGTTGTTGGATATTACCCTCACCTCTCGTGGAAATTCAGGAGGCACCCCCATTCCAATGGCAGGCGTTCCTCATCATGCGGTTGATAGCTACCTCGCAAAACTCATCAAACAAGGCGAATCCGTCGCGATCTGTGAACAAGTGGGCGATGTCGCCACGAGTAAAGGCCCTGTAGAACGCCAAGTGACTCGAATCGTCACGCCCGGTACCGTCTCAGAAGAGGCGTTACTCGAAGAACGCCGAGATAATTTATTACTCGCTATTTTCAATAACAACGATCGATTCGGCGTAAGTTTTGTTGATGTAACATCAGGCGCCTTCGCATTATTACAACTCTCCTCACCCGAGAATTTATTAGCAGAATTGGAAAGACTACAACCTGCTGAAATTTTAATTAGCGACGATAATACCTTCGAATCGCTCATTGCTCATTTTAAAGGATTACGTCGCCGCCCAGTTTGGGAATTTGATCTAACCAGCGCTAAACGCCAACTCTGTGAACAATTTGAAACCCAAGATTTATCGAGTTTTGAATGCGCTGAATACCCACTCGGATTATGCGCAGCGGGTGCATTGTTACAATATGTAAAATACACTCAACGCAGTGCCTTACCTCACATTCGTTCACTCAAAACTGAACGTCGTGATCAATGTGTATTACTGGATGCTGCTACACAACGAAATTTAGAAATTGTGCACAATTTATCTGGCGGAAAAGAATTTACCTTGGCATCCGTTATAGATAAAACAGCAACGCCAATGGGATCACGATTACTCAGACGCTGGTTGCTGCGTCCAATTCGTGATCGCGTTATTTTGCATGAACGTCAATGCGCAATAGCTACATTCAAAGATGCTCAACAGTATTCTACGTTGCATATGCATTTTAATACGGTTGGCGATATTGAACGAATTGGTGCGCGCATTGCACTGCGCTCTGCACGTCCACGCGATCTTGTAACACTGCGAAGCACATTGGCGGTTCTTCCCGCACTAAAAAATTCACTCACTCAATTCAATGACAAAAAAATTCTTTCATTGCATAATCAATTAGGAGAATACACATCTCTGCACAATCAACTGGCACGCGCAGTTGTAGAAAATCCACCCGTTGTCATTCGTGACGGTGGCGTTATCGCATCAGGTTATGATGCAGAATTGGATGAATTGCGTTCACTCAGCGAAGAAAGCAACGATTTTCTTGTGCAACTCGAAATTCGAGAACGTCAACGCACCGGAATTAATACACTAAAAGTTGGTTACAATCGAATTCATGGATATTTTATTGAATTGACTCGAGCTCAAAGCACGCAAGCGCCTATTGAATATATTCGACGTCAAACTCTGAAAAATGCTGAACGATATATCACTCCAGAATTAAAAGAGTACGAAGAAAAAGTATTAGGTGCAAAATCAAAAG
>JAKORL010000185.1 GCA_029777855.1 Pseudomonadota bacterium | reverse complement strand
TACATTAGTAGAGGTGATTGTTATTGTACCTGTAACTCAATTGATAACATTTCCAATCGCAGGAAAAATATTTGCAAAGTGGTTGTCTAGCTGAAAGGGTGGATTGGTAAGAGTCTTCTTCGTGATGTTGCAGGCTGATCTGCGTGGGCCAGCCATTTTTCTGACTAAAGCATTAGGTGGCGACAGGCAGTTATGGGTCGGGAGCGCTAGTTCATTGATTAATAATGACTGTCTACTTCGCTATTGATTGGAGACATTTGCATTTCTTCATGGATAATTCCTGATAATTATATGTGGCTCATTCGAAGTAATTCTAGATGGCTCTTTTCACTGAATTCTCATTTTATTGCCAATTCCTGCCATTGCAATCGATAAACGGCATTGTAGAATTGGGGGGTGTTCTTAGTCGATCCAATAACTTGGAAATCGCCTCATCAAACTTAGCTGAACGAATAATTAATGCTCTTAAGTCTTGTACAATCAGATTATCGTATCAGAAATTAATTTTATTTATTACTATTTAGAGACCGAACGAAGTAACCATCCATTTATGCAAATGCTTACTATATTCAATGCTTGAGTAGAATCATTTTGATGCACAAAATGATTGACATGTAATTAAATTAAAAACTTAACTTAAACTGAGAACGGATAAGAAATGGGATCGTGATATTGATAATTTTCAATTTCAAAATCGTCAACTGTTACCCAAGTTTCCAAATCTTCAAGTGTTTTAATATCAGGGTTTATTATGAGCTTTGGCGATTCGAATGGCACACGTTTTATCTGAACATTTTTCATGAGATCAAGCTGATCTTCATATATGTGGGCGTTAACGATTTTGTGATATGCATTGCCAGCCTTATAACCAGTTATTTGGGCCATAATTGCGAGTAAGAAATACACTTGGACCATATTGAAATTTAAGCCTAGTGGCACATCACAACTTCTTTGTGTACTGTTCAAATATAATGTATCGCCTAGTAATGAGAAGTGATGGCTATACATACATGGACGAAGGCAGCCCATATGAAATGCACCCGGATGATAAAAGGTATAAATTTCGCCACGGTCATCAATCCCAGAGCGAAGGTCGTTATAGATTTTTCGAAGGATGTCTACTGTTCCGCCATCAGGTTTGGGGAAATTTCTACCAATTTTGCCGTAGATTAAACCACAATCATCAACACCTTTTCTGTAGGGATTTTCTAACCAATCTTTGTTTTCGTTTGCATTTGCATCCCATGTCCGTGTCCCGATTTTTCGAAAATCTGCAGCGTTATCATAACCTCTGATATAACCAATCATTTCAGCTATAGCCGATTTGAAATAACTTTTTCTAGTAGTAATAAGTGGGAATTCTCCATTACCTACATCATAAGTTAAGTCAGCGTTTATAATAGTTAAACACCTTTTACCTGTTCTATTGTTCTCTACCCAAATTCCATCATCTATTATTCTTTGACATAGAGCTAGATACTGTTTCATCTTAATGCTTACCTATTTTTCAAATCTGCTTAATAAATATTATACAGGATTAGCTTTATCAACTAGCTTGATGATTAACATTAAGTCTTTCGTTAGCTCTGTAGATCTGACAAAGTATTTTGATAAATAAGTACTCCTAAATGCGCTCGCCATTGATCAGCAAATTGGTGGCGATTCAGCTTTCTACTTGGAAAAGTCATAAAAGGATGGAGACCGAACCATTTTGCGGAAAAAGAACTTAGTGCTTTTTCAAAGTCTAAAAAATAAATTATTAGTATTCAAACGTCTTAGCGAGATAAAACAGTGCAACATCTCGTAGACTGCAAGACAATTGTAAAAGAATTCTGATTGCCCTAATTATTTTTACTTTATAGGAACTTTGCTATTACATCTGCAAACATAAAAAACTGTATATATGGATTAAGCACCACAGTTAGCTTTTAGTTGAATTGACGAGAATTTGGAAAATTAACGATTAAAACTGTTCAATGGAAAATTTAATATGGATTGGTTATTTCTATAAATGTACCAATGATTTCTTCCTTATAAACTCTAATCAATGATAGGTTGGTACTTTTTTTAGTTCCTGAAGGATATGTGCATCGCCCAGCGTATGCACAAAGTCACCCAATTGCAAGTCACACACTTGCGCCACCATCATGGTGAGCAGCGCATAAGAAGCAATATTAAACGGCACGCCCAAGAAAATATCCGCACTGCGCTGATACAACTGACAGCTGAGTTTGCCATCCGCCACATAAAACTGAAAAAACGCATGGCAAGGCGGCAGTTTCATTTGGTCCACATCGGCCACGTTCCAAGCGCTTACAATTAAACGGCGCGAATCTGGCGTGTTCTTAATCGCATTCACCACCTGTGCAATTTGGTCAATATGCGTACCATCAGGCTTAGGCCAATTGCGCCATTGATAGCCATACACTGGCCCTAAATTACCCTGCTCATCCGCCCATTCATCCCAAATACGCACGCCGTTATCTTTAAGGTATTTGATGTTGGTACTGCCTTGCAAAAACCACAACAACTCATGAATAATCGATTTTAAATGGACTTTTTTGGTGGTGAGTAGCGGAAAGCCTTCCGCCAAATTAAACCGCATTTGGTAGCCAAAAACTGAAGTCGTGCCCGTGCCCGTGCGGTCAGTTTTTTTGTTACCGTGGGTTAGTACGTGGCGTAATAGATCGGTGTATTGCTGCATTTTCTCCCCGTCATTCTGGCGTAGGCCAGAATCCAGTCAAGTTAGTTGATGATACAAATCTAGCCAATCAGGATTCATCTGTTCAATAATGAGTATTTCC
>JAKORL010000184.1 GCA_029777855.1 Pseudomonadota bacterium | reverse complement strand
TCCGATTCAAGCGCAGGCGATTCCCACAATCCTTAATGGTCTCGATTTACGTGCTTCTGCACCAACGGGAACTGGGAAAACAGCTGCATTCCTTTTGCCAGCTTTGAGTCGTCTTACTAAGCCATCATCAGTGCCAGGTTTTGGTCCTCGTGTTTTAATTTTAGTTCCGACCCGAGAATTAGCAATGCAAATTCATGCTGAAGCTACTAAATTCAGCAAATACCTTTCTCGTATGAAAACCGTATGTATTTATGGCGGAGCTCCTTATCCGGTTCAAAACCGCGAGCTATCTCGTCCTTATGAGATCCTTGTTGCTACGCCAGGTCGCTTGATCGATCATATTGAACGTGGGCGAATTAACTTTTCTAGATTAGAAATGTTGGTGTTGGATGAAGCTGATAGAATGTTAGATATGGGCTTCATTGAGCCGGTAGAAAAAATTGCAGCCGCTACACCGGCTAATCGTCAAACATTGCTATTTTCAGCAACTCTCAAAGGTGCTGTGATGAATTTATCACAACGTCTATTAAGAAATCCTGTCGAAATTTCAGTGGCTCCTCAGCACGCAAAGCATGAGAATATTGAGCAGCGGTTACATTTTGTTGATAATCTTAACCACAAGCATCGTTTATTAGAGCATTTGTTAATCGATCCTACGCTCGATCAAGCGATTGTCTTTACGTCTACAAAAAATCATGCTGATATTTTATTAGACATGTTGATTGATATGGGGCATAAGGCAGCAGCATTGCATGGGGATATGAATCAACGTCAGCGTACTCGTACAATTGATCGACTAAGAGATGGCGCTAAAAATCTTAAAGTTCTTGTCGCTACAGATGTTGCGGCGCGTGGAATTGATGTATTAAGCATCACTCACGTTATCAACTTTGATTTGCCGATGAGTCCGGAAGATTACGTGCATCGAATTGGTCGTACCGGTCGTGCAGGGGGGATGGGCATAGCATTTTCATTTGCCGCACCTAAAGAAATTCATCTTGTTAAACGCATTGAGCAGTTTACCGGGCAAAAAATTGCTGTTCATGTCGTTGAAGGAATGGAGCCTCAAATTAAGCCGGTTCCATCAAGATCTTCTGAAGGGCCGCGGGGATCACGAGGTCCTCGACGTTCGAACTCAGCTCCAAGAAGAAGCAGTGGGTTCAAGCAAGAAGGTTTCAAGCAACGTAAACCGAAAACGTGGGCAAAAAAGCCTTCATAGAAAACCTATTTTTTTTATAATAATAACTCTACAGAACCTTGTATACATAAGGTTCTGTAGAGTTTATTTTTTTTGTATCGAGATTTTTATGAAAAAATTAGTGAATGGTATTGTTGAATTTCGAAAAACATGTCTTGATAACTATCGAGAGAAGTTTGCACACTTGGCCCTTGGTCAATTTCCTGATGCTTTATTTATCGCGTGCTCT
>JAKORL010000183.1 GCA_029777855.1 Pseudomonadota bacterium | reverse complement strand
GTGGATATGTTTTCCCCAACAAGGTCACGTGGCAGAACTTCAGGCTTGAACTGTATTGATTTTCAGCGATCTTCTGCACCCTTGGCTAGCAGATGCACCTGGAACGATGTATTGGAGAGATAAAATACGAGATTGACGGTATGCCAGTAATCACCTTAAACTTGCGAGAAGAATTGTACCCGGACATCTCTCGACCTTTTGCAATCGGGACTATAGGGGCGGAAAATCACTATTTTATGTGCAAAGTAATTTGATTTCCGGATTACTCAACATCCGTCCCGCTTTAATGAACAAATAATTACGAGGACTTTTCTTTGTTTTTGACTACCTTGGCTGGAATACCTACAGCGACTACATTATCCGGTATATCGTTAATTACGACAGCTCCTGCCCCAATCGTTGAATTGCTCCCTATTTTTATTTTCTCAATTATCGTAGCACCTGCTCCAATGTACGAGCATTTCCCGATGATATCATTACCGCTAATCGTAGCATTTGGCATTACACTGCAATATTCTTCTAAAACAGCATCGTGCCCAATTGTTGAGTTGAAATGTATGCAAACGTGATCGCCAATGAGAGTATTTACATTCAGTATTACCCCAGCAGTGACGATGACACCCTTACCGAACGTGACAAATTCTGATCTAATAACGGATGGATGGATCGCGTTATATAACTTGATATTATTTTGTTCTAATTTTTCAACTATCATTTTTTTAGACTGGGGATCACCTACTGCAACAACACACCCCACATCATTTTTATTATCTATTAGCCAATCTAACCCCCCCAAAACACGCATCTTATTAATCTCTTTTCCCTGTAGTGACACAGTATCGTCGATAAAACCCAAAATATCCCACTCTTTACAGACCGCGTTCATGTCTCTGAATAACTCAAGAACCCCGCGACCCAAACCTCCAGCACCAACGATGACTACTTTTTTTAATGACATATCCGCTACCACCCTTTAGATTTGCTTAATCGCAGTAAAAATCTTCACTTGATCTCGATCTTAGTTTCCTGTTTAATCGTTTTTAATCGTTTCTAGAGAAAAATTCTT
>JAKORL010000016.1 GCA_029777855.1 Pseudomonadota bacterium | reverse complement strand
CGAATTATTACAATTATTTTACCATAATTTTATGCCTCATCGTGCGATCATCTGGAAAAAAGAAGACGACAATTTATTAAATCAATTAATTCCATTTATTCAAAAGCAAAAAGCCATTAATTCCCAGACAACATTATATTTATGCCAGCATGGGATGTGTACAAAACCAATGACTGAGCTATCAGAAATAATCGAAGCAATACATAAATTATAAAACAAATATTGTATTAAAACTTGAATTCGTATACAATATCCTAAATCAAATAAAGAGTCACAAGTAGAATAAATATGACGATGTCCTTTCAAAAAAGAATTGAAACAGCGCTTGCGACTAATGATTTTCAATTGCTTTCACCCTATCATGATCCTGCGTCTTGGTTAACCATTACCGAGGAAGAGAGGGAATTGCTAGCCCTTCTCCTTGTAAAACAAGGAGAGCAACAGCTGACCAATGGTGAAAATAAGGCTATCGAGACATTTGCTTTAGCTTCAAGAGCAGCTCCATTTAGCGCTTCAGTTTACTTTCAGCAAGCTTTGGCTCTTTCCTATCAACAGACTATTACTTCGTTATTAGCTTCTAGTGCGGCCCTCGATAAAGCTACGCAATTAGACCCTAACTTTATAGCTGCCTGGTATGGCTGGGGATGTGTATTAGTCGATATCGGCACGATGAATAGCGACACCACATCTTTTTACCAAGCCCATGATAAATTCTCCAAAGCCAATCAATTAGCTCAATCAAACGAATCTCAACGCCCTGAGGGATTTTTTTGGCAATGGGGGATCTGCTGGCACCGACTTGGAAAGATATCCGGGGAAGCTGTAGATTATTTTAAAGCCTTGGAAAAATTTCAGATTGGCGCAACAAAGGAATCTAATCTTAATTCTCTATTTTGCATCGATTACGGGAATGTATTGGTAGAAATCGCATTCTTATTAGACCGTAAAGAGCTCCTTTTTGATGCAGTTGCACAATACAAAAAAAGTATTGAATTCTCCCCTACTGAGATGGAGCCATGGGTTAATTTAGCTTGCACCTATCTCAATTTATACGAAATCTATGAACAGGAAGAATACTTTTTTGAAGCTAATGAGTATTTTGAACACGCCACCACTATTGATGAAAATCACTCTCTAACATGGTTAAAGTGGGCTGAGTTGTGCGCTTATGCGGGTAAAAAAACAAAAGATTTAAATTACCTGCAGGCAAGTTTCATTAAATATGAAAAAGCTCATCAATGCGAACCTGATAACGCATATGTGCTGGCTCGTTGGGGCGAAGTTCAAATGCTAGCATCTTCTCATACTGATAATCTTGAATACCTTCGCGATGCTGAGACAAAAATTTCTAAGGCATTGGAACTTGAACCGGAAAATGCAGCCTTTTGGTACATCTCGGCAATGTGCTGTTCAGATCTTGGCTCTTATTTTAATGATACAGCATACTTTAAACAAGCAATTGAGAGATTTCATCGTTCTTTAGCCATTGATGAAGCTCATAGTTCTGTCCATCATGGGCTCGCTCAAGTCTACTACACTTTAGGCGAAATGAGTGAAAACATTGATTATATCGAAAATTCGTTTTATCATTTTAATCGCGCACTTGAACTTACAGAAGGATCCGCCTCTCAATGTTGGAATGACTGGGGCGTT
>JAKORL010000182.1 GCA_029777855.1 Pseudomonadota bacterium | reverse complement strand
CTGGGATGCGGAATTGATTGATTTCTTTTTGCAGGTTCCGTTGTCTTACAGGATAAATCAATTGTTGTATAAAAATTATGCCATAAACAATGTTTTTGCTAAAAATTTAGTTACCTTGAGGTATATCAAGTGTACCACTCAGATAGGAGAGAATTTATCCCACCATCAGAAATTGGAACGCATGTTTTCTAATATCCGTTACATTAACTTGTGTTGGGGGCTATTTTTTAAGCATCCATTCTATATGAAGTACATTTGGTATGCGAAATCTCTGGAAAAAATCAACCAACTACCACTGTTGCCAAAAAAAGTTATGCAAAATAATCATAACTTATCTGCCCATATTAATGGTTTTGCAACGTTTGATTACCTCATAAACCATATATTACATATATCCTGACTTAACTATTTCACATATCTTTGAAACATCATTTTCCTCGATATCAAAGTGACAGGGTAGATTAATAATATTTTCTGCGATATATTCAGAGTTTTCGAATCTCTCTGAAGTCTTTAAAAATTTATTTAATGGCTGCCCCCAGTTGAAATTTCCACATTCGTACCCGCCTAGTTTTAAGTCTTTAACAACTTTTGCTGTCTTTCGAGGTTTTTTGCTAATTATCGAATATCTTAAGAATGGTGTTTGTGACGTTGGTGCTATAATGTCATCGTTGCTCAAAAAATTTTCAATATAATAGGATCCTATTCGCTTTCGGAATGTGTTTACTTCGTCTACATGATCTATTGCAGAATTTAAAATATTCATCGAAAAACAATTCATCCGTTTAGGCTGGCTAATTTCACGCTTTCGCTTTGACCGATCTCGAATGAAGTAATTTATGATCTTACGAAATGGTGATAATACCAGTTTATGGGATCTAAAACCGGATAAACTCTGAGTCAGTGTAGGTATATCAAGATCTTTTTTCTTCAGTTCCTGATAAATAGAATTGACTTGTGACTTATTCATCATTAAATAATGGTAAAAATCGTAAACCCCAATAAAATTATGGTATACAGATTTATCTGTATTTAAATAAAAAAACAAAAGCGAAAGGAAGGAACATTTCTCAGAATCTTCGTCGTTTAACTCGATAGTGGGGATAATTTCGTAGAATCTGCTCAGGTATTCTTGATTATTAAAAATCAATAAACTACCGTTTCCAATGGAAAGCGGTTTGTCATTTCCAAAGCTTGTAAATGAAAAGTCTCCAATCTCTCCTAAGACAATATTATCTATCTTCAGACCAATGCAATGGGCACAGTCTTCTATTAAGAATATCCCTTTCGAATCTGTAAATTCCTTAATCTCGGTTATGTTTGAAGGGATCCCGAAAAAATGTGTGACGATAATCGCTTTTGTCTTCGAAGTTATTTTTCTCTCCAACTTATCGATACTAACACTAAAATCGAATTCAATGTCGTATAATACCGGCTTGAGATTCTTAGATATGATCGACTCCAGCACAGTTGAGCAAGTAAAACAAGGTACTAAGATTTCATCATTCTCCTGGAAGCCCAGTATTGATAATCCTACTGCTAATGAGTTCCTTCCATAATCAAAAAGTTCGAAAGCTTCTGCATTGGGATAATATCTATCTAATTTCTGCGAAATCCTATTTTGATATTGTTCCCGTTCTATGCTTGATTCAAATTCATTTACGGAGTTGATATAACTTTTATGAAAATAAGGTCTAACCCGCGGGATCACGTCAGTCTCTCCTTTTCATTGTTATACGAGCTAATATCTTTTGTTGGTTTTGCAGGGACGCCCACTGCTATCGAATATTCTGGAATATCTCGAGTTACAACAGCCCCCGCACCTATTACTGCACCTCTACCTATTCTGACACCGGGTAGGATGATTGCGCCCGCTCCTATCCATGCATCATCTTCAATAACAATTTCTTGCGCTTTGATAAGTTTGTTCTTTACATATTCATTTTTGGTGCTCAGGGGTGAATCTGGATTTGGTCCAGAATTACAAATAAATATTACTCCGGGTGCAATTGATACATCTTTTCCGATAATCAATAATTTATCATCTGGATAATCGTTTACTATGCGAATACCTGGATTAAAATGGGTTCTTTCACCAATTTGTGCTCCAAGTAGTTCAAAAGCTCGTTTTCGTATGCCAGGATTTGGGTGGTTACATGCAACAGATTTGATTATCGGTCTATTTCTATACGGGAGTGTGATTACGCAGTACCTCTCACGTATAATTTGAATTGACTGGAATAATAGTTTTAACAATCTTACTGGCAGATTTTTAAATCGGAGATTTTCTTTTATAATCGGATTTCCCTCGATGCCAGTATTAGTATTCATATCACGTCACCTTTCCCGTATCCTGTTCATCAGTCCTTTTATCACCTGGAATGATTTTATTATCCCCGATGTCATCATATCTGCCTTTTTTATATTAAAATATATTTCAAGATCAAAATTATATCTTGACTTAAAATAACTGATTGATGGCATATTCGCACCCAAGATCTCACAATATCTGTATCCGTTTTTATTCCCCCATTCGATGATCTTCCATTGAATGAGATCGACCGGATAAATGCCCTTTAGGTCAACTTGCGTAGCCCCTACCCAGATAGAGA
This sequence comes from Pseudomonadota bacterium, assembly GCA_029777855.1. GTDB lineage: Bacteria > Pseudomonadota > Gammaproteobacteria > JAIEPX01 > JAIEPX01 > JAIEPX01. Next base: position 1,028 of record JAKORL010000182.1, on the reverse strand, counting down.
GTTTATCCCTGTACGCAGTTGCAATTATCCCTGTGATCGGCTCCCCATTCAACTTCGCTATGAATACTTTTAGGTTTTTTGGGTAAAATGCGTTAAACAAATCTAATAAATACTCTTTTGAAGTCGGAAAATCTACGTCTTGTTCATCTAAACGGTTTGACAGTGAGCGAATTATAAAGTTATATTCTTCTGATCCTCCCTCTTCAACAACCAAACCTGCTTTTTCTGCATTTCTTATATTTTTACGTAGTTGTTTCTTAAATCCTTCCCAAACTTCATCTAAATCTTTGATATCTTTTATGTAATTGTATTTTGGAACCACTTGATAGTTGTTCCACACGTACGGGCGAGCGTCTAAATGGTTCGGTGGAGTTGCTATTGAAATTATATTTGGTTTTAACCCATTATTGATAGACTCGTCTAACCCTTTCTGAAATTCCCTGAAGTAGAATTCTCGTTTATCTTGTTTTAGGGTATCATAATCTGGAATAATTGGCCCCAAATTTTGGATCATTGCTCCATCCACCGGGGACGAGAGCGTCCGTATAAAATGCCTCTTGCGATAAAAAAAAGGAATTGCAGCAACTATCTCATTGCCTAAATATCCAGCGAAAAGATATAACTTCGAATTAGTATGTTTCTCAATGATCTTTAACCAATCTAATTTATGGGTCACTGTCGCATGCGGTGAGCGCTCGACAAGGTCATCCCATAGTTCATATTCATCCTCTTTTAATGCTCGTACTTCTATTTCAGACATTTTTTTGCCACCGTGAACAGATCTCTTCCCCACTCGTCATCCACGCCCCCTTCTCTCTACAGTACCCCAAAATCTTCTCATAAAACTTCAGCCGCTCCCCCTCCATGTAGGTGTTGTGCCAGAGGATGGTGATGACCCCATGGCAGCGCTCGGTCGCGTCGATGAGCCGGCGGGTGACCTCCCAGGCTTTCCCGGCGTCGAGCCGCATGTAGCGGTCGAGCGTGCCGTCCATGATCGTGAGGGGGATCTCCAGGATATCGATCTCGCG
>JAKORL010000181.1 GCA_029777855.1 Pseudomonadota bacterium | reverse complement strand
CTATAACGCCATGTTTCACGTGAAACATTTTTGTATCTGAATGTCCTATAAGTGATTCAAAAAGACCAGCCTCAGTACCAGTGATATACACCTGCGCGTTAAGACTATTCAGTAAATCACCAACAAGTTTTAATTTACTTTGATCTAACTCAGCTGGTAGATCATCGATCAAAAAGATAGTAGATTTATTTGTTTGTTGATAAAGTAAGTATCCTTGAGCTAAACGTAAAGCGTAGATCAGCGACTTGTGTTGCCCTTGTGATAGTGTGTCTTTAACAGGTAAATTATTCGAGGTTAAAACTATTTCAGCGCGATGTGGTCCCTGTTGAGTGTAGCCAAGCTCCAAATCTCTATTGAAGTTACGATGTAAAGCCTCTTCAAGAGAATAATCGTTGGACCAACCACGATAATAGGCTATAGAAACAGGTACTTCAGGGAGTAATTGTGAGACCAGTGAATTAAAAAGCGGGATTAATTCCTCAATATAACGTCCCCTAGAGTGATCAAGTAACTCAGCAACCGCACATAATTCCTTATCCCATATGCTAATACCTGAAGAACTGACAGACTGTTTTAGAGAGGCGTTCCGTTGTTTAATTGCTCTTTGAGCCCTTTGCCAATGAGAATAAAACAATTGTTCCACGTGAAACAATCCCCAATCAATAAACTGGCGTCGTACTTTTGGGCCTTCATGAATTAAACTATGACCATCAGGATAGAGCAATTGGACAGGAAGAAGTTCAGCCAATTCAACGATTGAGGATACTGTACTACCCGCTATCTTGATGGTCGCTTGGCCGTTTCGCTGTTTGGATAATCCGACAGGTGTCTCACCCGAAGGCAAAGAGATTTTGGCATGGAGTTGAAATTGTGCTTGCTCATGTTCTATTAGACGAGAATTCAAGTGCGTCCGGAATGAGCGCCCTAAAGACAGTAAATGAATTGCCTCAAGAAAACTGGTTTTGCCACTACCATTAGGACCACAGAATAGATTTATTTTGGGGCCTGGAGTTATATCTACCGATGTAAGATTCCGCAGATTTTGAATCGTTATGTGCGATAACCGTGTCATCGAATGAAGTCTATAGGCGAAGAGGCATAATGACAAAAGCACTGTACGCTCTGTCAGTTTGTTCCTGGACTAATACACCTGTTTCATTATCAGTAAAACTCAACACAACGGTGTCGTTACTGATTGTATTCAACACATCAATAATATAATCCACGTTAAACCCAAGCTCGCAAGTCGGGGATTTATAGTCAATGGTTAATTCTTCTTCGGCTTTCTCTTGTTCAGGATTGTTTGCTTGAATTTGGAGTAAGTCATTTTCTAGATGAAACCGAACCCCTCTGAATTTTTCATTGGTCAATACAGAAGCTCGCTGCAATGTTTGTTTGAGTGAATGACGATCTAAAATAACATGCTTATCGCTATTTTTAGGAACGACGCGTTCATAGCTTGGGAAGCTTCCATCGATCAATTTTGAAATGAAGGTGAAATTAGGACTTTCTACACGAATGTGATTCGTGCTAACACCCACAGTAACATCGCCTGCATTTGATGATATTAGTCTCAAGAGTTCATGCACACCTTTATAAGGTAATAATGCTTGAGTGTTTGTAGCAGGATCTGAGTAGGTTAATGAATTTAAGGCTAAGCGATGTCCATCAGTTGCCACTGTACGAATAGTGCCACCTTTAACTTCTAATAACATACCATTCAAGTAATAACGTACATCCTGCTGAGCCATAGCAAAATGCGTACGTTGGATTAGATATTGTAAATCAGAATGAGGTAGTCTTAGTTCAACCATTGAAGGATCGGCTTGAATAAACGGAAATTCTTCAGCGGGCAGGGTAGAAAGAGAAAAACGACTACGACCTGATTTTATCAGCAAACGATCTTTTTCCAGCTCCAGTGTGAGTGTTGAATCTTCAGGTAGTGTTTTGCAAATATCCAGAAGTTTACGTCCAGGCACTGTAATTTCTTTATTTCCAGGTTGTTGAGTTTGCAGGGTAGTGCGGCCAATTAATTCAACTTCTAAATCAGTTCCTGTGACACTCAATTGGTCATCATTGAAACGCAATAAGACATTCGCCAAAATTGGTAATGTTTGACGGCGCTCAACAACTCCAATAGCCAGTTGGAGCGGAGTAAGAAGCTCTTCGCGTTGCAATGTAAATTTCATAGTCCTATCCTTCCATTAAGTTATGTTACAGGAGTTTCCGCTAAAGCGGACAACTCCTTGCCATTTTATTTATGGTGAATGTAAACAAAGTTCACCTTCACCAATTAAGGGGCAGAGCCCCCCATTCAAAAAAGACATTTTAGGGAGATCGAGCTGCGCTTCTCTCCCTTAATATACCCCCAATGCGTTTGTACAGCGGACACCGGCTGATTACGTCGATAAAATTCGTAACAGATTCAAATAATCCTCTTTAATGTCCACTTCGGTCGCAATTAATTCTTTAATTTTACGAGTCGCATGCAAAACAGTCGTATGATCACGCCCACCAAACGCATCGCCTATCTCAGGTAAACTGTGGGTGGTCAATTCTTTTGCGAGCGCCATTGCAATTTGCCGCGCACGCGCCAAAAAGCGATTACGTCGTTTAGAGAGCAACTCATTAACTTTAATTTTGTAATAAGTGGCTACTATTTTCTGAATATTTTCTATTGAAATCAATTTTGCCTGTACAGCCAATAGATCTTTGAGGGCTTCTCTAGTAAAATCTAGCGTAATGGGTTGTCCAGTAAAATGGGCATTGGCTATCACGCGTTTTAATGCGCCTTCCAATTCACGTACATTTGATTGTACTCGTTTAGCGATAAAAAAAGCGACTTCGTTAGGTAGTGGAATATGCGATTGTTCGGCTTTGGACATTAATATTGCCACGCGTGTTTCAAGCTCGGGGGGTTCGATGGCAACAGTCAGTCCCCAACCAAAACGAGATTTAAGTCTTTCTTCCAACCCATTGATTTCTTTAGGATATTTGTCGCATGTTAAAATAATTTGTTGTCGTCCTTCCACTAAAGCATTGAAAGTATGGAAGAATTCTTCCTGCGATCGATCTTTGCCGGCAAAAAACTGAATGTCGTCAATTAAAAGAACATCGACATTTCTATACCAGCGCTTAAATTCGTTCATCAAATTGTGTTGCAATGCTTTAACCATATCCGCGACAAAACGTTCGGAATGTAAGTAAATTATTTTCGCGTCTTTTTTGCGGCTTTTAATAATATTGCCAACGCAATGCATCAGGTGTGTTTTCCCCAAGCCTACATCGCCATAGATCAGGAGCGGGTTATAGGCAGTGCCAGGATTGTCAGCAATTTGCAGTGCAGCTGCTCGGGCTAGTTGATTTGATTTTCCTTCAACGAAATTATCGAAGGTGAAGGCTTCATTGAGCGTATTTTGTGTGCTCGAAAAAGGATTATTAGCATCATTATCCAATGTACTCGAATGAGGTTGAAATGTTCGATGAACGGGTTGCGTTGCTGCAGTGGTCGCAGGTTGGGCAACTTTCCGCGTGCCAATTCCTAACATGAGAGCCGGTGTTTCTTCAGGGCATAATTCTAGAATGAGTTCTTTGAGGCGATTGTAATAATTGTCTTTGAGCCATCCCAACACAAATTGATTGGGCGCCAAAACAGACAACCCATCACTCGTTTGTTCTACCTGTAAGGGCTGAATCCATCGTGTAAACTCGATGGGCTTAAGCTCGTTTTCTAATTGAGCCAAACATTGTTGCCACAACTGTGACGACACGGCATTGTCCTTATTGTTGCTATAAAAACAGTCATTTTATCCCGATTGAAAAAAGTTATCCACAGTTTACTTTGCGATTTCACAGCCACCTCATGAAAAACAACGTCCTCATGACTAGATAGTGCATAAATGATCGTAGCGAGAAGCAAAAAGAATGTTTATACAAAATCCAGGCACCAGAATTAAGCCGAATATTTGTGCAAAATCCAGGATATAGGTATACTAAATCTGATTAAACAACGACACGACCCTCATGAAAATTGATGCCCAATTCATCATAGATGATCTGAAAAATGCGCACTTACTACACAAAGTACGCCGAATTATCCTATTTGGATCTAGAGCAAGAGGTGATGAAAATCCGACATCAGATTTTGATCTAGCATTTGATGCACCCGACCTATCTGAAAAAGAATGGCTGGATATTCTAAACGTTTTAGAAAATACTGATACCTTGTTGAAAATAGATGCTGTACATTACAATCTAGCCTCTGAAAATTTACAACTTCAAATTAACCGAGAAGGAGTAGTCCTTTATGAGCGAAATTAAAATCCAACAAAGTCTAAAGAATCTTGAAAACGCACTTAGTAGGCTGAAAGAAGGCCTGGAAATCAATAATCCTGATCAATTATATATTGATGGAATAATTCAGCGTTTTGAATTTACGTTGGAACTATTTTGGAAAACTCTGAAACGATTATTAGCATTAGAAGGTATAAATAGTGATACTCCAAAAAACACTTTAAAAGAAGCCTATCAAATAGGGTGGCTTCACGACGAAATAGCTTGGTTGCAAATGCTTAATGACAGAAATTTAACTTCTCATATTTATGATGCTGATACAGCAAAACGCATTTATATCGATATCAAAAAATATTATCCGGAAATGAGTCGCGTATTTGAGGAAGTAAAAGTTCGTTATGAGACAGGTCACTAACCTCTTTATATTCTAGGATTAAGATTCAGCTTAAGTGGGGTTTTTACAATGATTTCAGCCGAAGTTTTTACATCAAACGACATAGAGGCTGTCGAATTTCATAATGAAATACATCCTCGCCTAAAAGTACGTCCTGAGTACTATGACTTAGGCTATAGTCCAAATCCCCAAATTTACGGGCGTCGAATTGTTTTAACTCGACTCCTTGAAATGCTCGAAAATTTACCCTCTCAATATGGTATTTTAATTTTAGATGTATATCGTCCTCGTGCAGTTCAAGGCATTTTATTTGATGTTATTCGAAATGAAGTACGCAAAATAAAGCCTCATTTAACAGAAGAAGAAAATTATATTGAGACAAGAAAATACGTCTCATTACCTTCTGTTGTGGGTGATCCATATTGCGCCCCCCATTTATCAGGAGGTGCAATTGATTTAACATTAATAGATAGTAAAACATTTGAAGAATGCAATATGGGTGCTCCATTTGATGACCCATCAGAAATTTCAAATCGTGATTATTATGAAATTAAATCCTCTTTATCCGATGAAGAAAAAGAAATAAAAGACCGACGTGATCTTTTACAACATCACATGGAAGCGGTTGGATTTACCTCCTACGAATACGAATGGTGGCATTTCGACATAGGCAACGTATTCTGGAGCAAAAAAACAGGAAATCCAGAAGTCTTTGGGCCTTTGTTTGGCGATAACGAGTGGCCCTAAAGAATGTCGTCGTATCTTTAGTTGTTAGTACTTGGGGGAAATCTGTACCAAAAGAGCCTGCATTTTATTTCTAATGCGTTATATATTAGCAAATTTAGCGCGTGTTGTCAAATTGAAAACGACGATTATCATATCATTCATTTAAATTTGGTCAGAGTACTAACAACTTGAGATACGACGACATTTCTTTTTTTGAATTGTTAATTTGAATTCTTATAGCTTTGCTTAATCATCCTATCACAATGAGATTTAATGATCTCCGTTATTTTTTTTTCTACAGTATTTTCACTATGATGTAACTCTTTTAATATCTTTTCTGATATGAGAATTACGCGATCACGCACCGCTTTTCGACTAAAACCAATCTCCTCAGCAAGTTTCTCAAAGTGCCCAATGTTGATTGAATTAATATTATATTCACCGCCTATTTTCATCGCCATGTTTCGACTCAAATTTTCATAGTATGTGGTAGAAAGTAGATCATATAATGGTGCCAAATGAATTTCTTTATCGAGTATAAATGAAAAATTTTTACCATGTGCGTCACAATTACCAATCAGAAAGTTAAAAATCACACCATCTAACAAATGCTGTAAGTCAATAGCAGGAACTGAAGAAAACTTTCTGATAAGCAAAAAACACTGTTTTAAAGAGGGGCCACCTTCATTTTGATATTTTCTATTTGAGACAATTCCTTGCGCTTGACAGAAATCTTCTTGATGTAGTCTCAGTATATTACTATCTTGATTGCTATTCACACTGATACGATCAAATCGTTCAATTAATAAATATTCGACATCTTGAGCAAATTTGATCGTTGCTTTGGCAGCATTAATTCCAACTTGATTAGCCAACGCTAAGCAAAATGCTTCATTTTGAACTACACCTTCATACCCTTTTATTGACGGCTTGATAATATGAGTACTTGGAGAACCATCCAAAGGAATTGCAAGCTGTCCGTCTTTAATTCTTACTGCAATCTTGTCCTGTACACCTGCCAAAGATAAACGCACCTCACTTTCACCAGCCAATAGTGGACGTTGCGGTAATTTATGAAGCAGCTCAGCCAATTCTGTTTCATTAACAGTCCGATATTTTTGATCACGTTGACTATTATCTTCATCAGTAGATATAAACGTAATTGCTCCCGCACATTCACCACCGATTTTTTCCAACATTGCAAAATCATTATAAGCACTAATTCCATAAATTTTCGCGATAAGCCTTCGATTACCCTCTTCGGGCAAGAAACCCTCAAAAAATCCTTGGCATTCTTTACGTGAATACATTTTTTCACTTAATGGCAATGAACACGAAATCGGTAGAGATGCTGGATTATTCAACCAACTATTATCATAATTAAACTGCAATTCCCCATGATCGTTTTGATGCAATTGACCTACGCGTTGTTTATTCCAGTAGACTAGCAGTTTTTTCGCCATTCTTACTCTTCCCGATTAATGATTGGTGCAATCAATTCTATCTTAATACCAAGCGTATTTATCACGGTTAGTGTTTTCCCCAATTGCGAGGTGTCTTTGCCGTGCTCCAAGTCGATAATAAATCGCCTACCTGTCCCAGAGGTCATCGCAAGGTCATGTTGTGTAATACCTAATGACTCTCGAGTAACCTTAATAATATTACCAACTGATTTGGCTGTGTGTTTCATATATCCCTCTAACGTTACCGTACAGTAACATTATAGCATAAAACAGTAATAGAAACAGCAAATGTTCCCGATCAAGCACTTTTTGTATGATTATAACAGTTTCATTGGAGCAAGATACCGATCGGTAACATTATTTCGGGTGGAAGGGTGTCGTATCTTTAGTTGTTAGTACTTAGTCAAATCTGACCTTGTTTTTTAATAAGATTGCTAAGCAATTCAAGAAATAACGTGGCATTCAAGCTATTCTGTTGAATTTCATGGTTTGGAATGCTACTTTGATGAGGTTCAAATCACTTACCTAAAGATGATTTTTCAAGGAGCCCAGAAGTGCCTACTCAGCCTGCGACATTTTTCGACCCCGCCAAAACATTTGATGACAATGTAGACCATGGTCCGTATTTATCTGATCAATCACAAAATGTAAAAGCCGACAAAGTAGAGCCGAACTATGAATTCCTAGGACATAAATTAAACTCGCCTTTTGGAATTGCCTCCGGCCCGTTACCCACTAGCCGACATGTTATTGGCGCTTTTAAGAGGGGCTTTGATGTCGTGTGTTACAAAACCCAACGTAGTGTCACTTTCCCCTGCAACCCATTTCCTAATGTGGTCTACATCGACATTGATGGAGATCTTACAGAAGAGAAGGCCTCTCACCCCCAAATAGGCCATTTGCAATCAAACACCCCCATCGAAAAACTAACGATCACTAATTCTTTTGGGAATCCCTGCCGCGGCCCAGATTTTTGGGTTGAGGATTTACGCAAAGCTGTTCAAGGCCAGGGCAAAGAACAGCTCTGTATAAGCAGTATTGTTGGTACAATTCAAGAAGGTTTTAACGATCTTGATTACTTCAAAGACTTTGCTGCAACAGCTTTATTGGCTAAAAGCGCTTGTGTTCAGGCGATTGAGCTTAATCTTTCCTGTCCCAATGTCGCCAGTGAAGGCGTGCTCTGTTACACCTACGATGCTGTATACCAGGTTAGTAAACTCAGTAAAGAAGCGGTGGGAGATATTCCTTTAATTGCCAAAATGGGCTATTTCAATGCTGCACAACAACCCCTACTTGAAAAAATTCTTCTCGGAACCAGTCCCTTTATTAGCGCATTCTCTGTGATAAACACGCTTCAAGCCGCCATAGTTGATGAACAAGGAAACCAACTTCTCCCTGGCCCAGGCCGTTTAAAAGCCGGCTGCTGCGGCGCCAGCATTAAATGGGCCGGTCTTGATATGGTAAAACGCCTTGCCGCCCTTCGCGAAAAACATCAGCTGGATTTTGAAATCATCGGCGTTGGGGGCGTCATGACTCCCGCTGATTTTCACGAATACCGAAACGCTGGCGCAGATATTGTTCAATCCGCCACCGCCGTTATGTGGAATGATCAGCTTGCGCTGCAAATCAAATCGACGATTTAAAAAAATATTGTAGTAAATTGACAACAGACTATCGTGTATTGTCCACACTTTATTTTAGTGTGGATATCAGACCAGTAACCAGACAGGAAGATTGTCTTTAGGGAAAAGCAATATGAGAATTTAGATAAAGAAAAACATACCTTATCCTTTAACGCAAATCACTTGTTTTAAGGTGTGAACAATTTCAACGAGATCGCTTTGAGCAGCCATCACAGCCTCTAAATTTTTGTACGCCATGGGAGTTTCATCTATAACATCTTTATCTTTTCGACATTCCACATCTTTTGTCGCTTTAATATGATCTTCTAACGTAAAGGTTTTTTTTGCAACATTTCGTGACATTTTTCTTCCGGCGCCATGGGAACAAGATGCAAAGGAATCTGGATTTCCTAATCCACGTACAATAAAAGATTTTGACCCCATAGATCCCGGAATTATTCCTAATTCACCTTTATGGGCAGAAATAGCGCCTTTTCTGGTTAACCAGACTTCCCGACCAAAATGTTTTTCTTTTTGTGTGTAATTATGATGACAATTCACCGCTGATTTCTCTACTTCAAAGGGGCGCACATTGTTCCGAAGAACCTCTAACACATGATTCATCATAATAATTCGATTTAATCGAGCATATTCCTGTGCCCAATTCAGTGCCTCAATATAATCCTCAAAAAATGTTGAGCCCTCTTGAAGATAAGCCAAATCAACATCGGGAAGACTAATATGATGCTTACGCATTTCATTTTTGGCCAATTCAATAAAATATTGCCCTATTAAATTCCCTACACCTCGTGATCCAGAATGCAACATAATCCATACCTGTTGATTTTCATCCAGACAGATTTCAACAAAATGATTTCCTGTACCTAAAGTACCCAGATGATGTACAACATTATCTGTTTTAATTTTAGGATGCTTGGTGATTATTTTTTGATATTCAGCTTCTAAGTTCTTCCAAACCACCACAACATCATCAGGAATATGATCCCAAGACCCCCGATCCTTTTTATAGGAACCTGAAGTTCTCCCATGTGGCACCACTCTTTCAATTTCCGATCGTATTTTTCGCAGGTCTTCAGGCAAATCATTGGCCGTTAAGCTGGTTTGAACAGCAGCCATGCCACACCCAATATCAACGCCTACAGCCGCAGGAATGATGGCATGCTGCGTAGCAATCACACTGCCCACGGTCGCACCCATTCCCCAGTGCACATCGGGCATAACAGCAACATGTTTATAGATAAAAGGTAATGTGGCAACATTGATCACCTGTTGCCTGGCCGTTTCTTCAAACGGCACTCCTTCAATCCAAGCCTTAATTGGAACATTAGGTGTATCAATGACGACATAATGTTTTGTCACAGCTAAGTATCCTTAATATTTTCAAATCAAGATTTCTGTTTTGCTTGTTATAAGCTTAAGGTAAAGCCTAATCGCACTATAAGATATTACTATACTCATTTTGGGTATGATCGTACCCAAATTGGGTAGTCTTCACTTCAACAGTGTACCTATTAGTAATCATTCAAGCGACCAATTTTTAGGACATTATTTCTTGAAGATTAAATGATAAGCTACCGTTAATTGAACGAGCAGAGGATTAGACTAGAATTATGACTTTTGAATTGTTAACACCGACCAAACCGACCTGGACTGAAGCCGTGGTGGCCGATTTCGATACCTTTTTACTGGATCATGCAGCCTGCGAGCGCAAGGCATCGAGCATGGCGATGTCGATGTTGTTGCACTATCCTGACCTAGAAAATCTGGTAAAAGAAATGACCAAATTAGCCATTGAAGAATTATTACATTTTAAAGCTGTGATGGCTCACATTCACGAAAGAGGCCTTGTTTTACCAGGTGATGAAAAAGATCCTTACGTGAATGAATTACGCCAGGCACAAAGACGGGGCTCTCAAGAATATTTATTAGATAGACTGATAATTGCGAGCATTATTGAAAAACGGGGGGCCGAAAGATTTGGACTTGTTGCTGAAGCACTGACCGATGTAAAATTAAAAAAATTCTACACAAAAATAACAGAGTCAGAACAAAGACATTATCTACTTTTTTTAGATTTAGCAAAAGAATACTTTAACCCTGAAATCATAGAGCCAAGATTAAATGAATTATTAATAATCGAAGCAAAAATAATAGACAATCTTAAAATAAAATCGGCACTTCATTAAATATGAAAAATAAAAACATTGAAAAATATCTCTTGAATTACGCAGAAAAAGAATCTTTTTCTTTTGGTGAATTTAGTTTCACTTTTAATAACGTCATCACTATTCCAGCCTACAATGAGGCATTTAAAGACATAAAATTTACTTTGGATTCGATTCACGATGAGAATACCCTGGTTATTTTAGTTGTAAATTCTCAAGAAAACTCTCCATTAGCAGCAAAAGAATCTAACCAAGAATTAATTAATAATATAATCAATATTTTTCCAACTATTTTTGAAATAAAATTATTAGGAAATATTTCTCTTCACAAATACAATAATATTTTTATTTTACTCGTTGACAGAACAACAAATAGCCTGCATTTACCGAAAAAAACAGGCGTTGGTCTTGCAAGAAAAATTGCGGCCGATATCGCAACAAAATTAATTTATGATGGAAAAATATTATCAAACTGGATTCACTGCACTGATGCCGATGTTATTTTACCTGAGAATTATCTCCATAGAACCAAAGAATTAATAGGTTATTCAGCCGCAATTTACCCATATATTCATCGCGATAATTCATATAACAATTCACATAAAAAAGCTGTTGCTCTATATGAAATATCTCTTCGACATTACGTAACAGGTCTAAAATATGCAAACTCTAACTTCGCATTCCACACAATTGGGAGCACAATCGCCATCAATATAGACGCCTACGCTAATGTGCGTGGATTTCCTATTAAAGAATCAGGCGAAGATTTTTATATATTAAATAAGCTCGCAAAAGTCGGTAAAATTCTTTCTTTAAAAGATAGCCCGATAACTCTCGATGGAAGAACTTCAGACAGAGTTCCATTTGGAACTGGAAAATCTGTTCAAAAAATTATTAATCTCGATGACCCCGAAAATCAATTCTTATTTTATAATTCAACTATTTTTGAAAAATTAAAAGTTTTTATCAGTGCTGTTTCAAACATTAACAATTTCTCAAACATAAAAAAATCTATTGCTGACGAAATTCTATTGAAAACGCTCGACAAAATTGGGGCCTTTGACGCATTAAACACAGCGATGAAATCATCTATAAATCCGAGAATCTACCTACAGAATTTTCATCATTGGTTTGATAACTTTAGAACTCTTAAATTTATTCACTATATGAGAGATAATGTTTACCCATCAATGCCGATAAAGGAGATAATCAAACAGCCTCTTTATGCTACGTATAACCTTACGCCATCACACACGCTGGAAGAGTTATTACAGGAATTCAGAAAATTCTCAGCTGAGTGATAATCACACTTAACAAACGATCTTAATTATCGTAGACTACTTCCTTTTAAATGGTTTTAGGACTCATACTATGCGCGCTCTAATTAAAACGCTCACCCTCAGTACTACAATACTCGTTTGCACAAGTTCATGGGCACAATTCACCATGCCCACTCCAAAAGTCAACACAATAACAACTCAATATTCTACACGCGAACCACACATTGTTACGAATGGCACATTGCAAGCAGTACACGGAATCGTTGTAAAGCCCGAAATTTCAGGACGGGTTCGTAAAATCTTCTTTAATTCGGGAGATTTCGTAAAGGCGGGCACGCCGTTGCTTGAACTCAACAATGATATGATGAAAGCGGATCTCGACCTCAATACCGCAAACCTCACACTCAGCCAAGTCGATTATGAACGTAAAAAAGCCCTTTACCCCAAACATGCCATTGCGAAATCCGAACTGGACGCTGCTTTGGCTAATTTGAAAGTTAACCAAGCCCGAGTAAATGCTAGTAAGGCACAATATGCACAATCCATTGTTGTTGCGCCGTTTTCTGGGAAACTAGGTTTGCGTCAAGTAAGCATCGGTGATCAAGTAACACCAGCGTCTCCTATTGTAAATCTTCAAGCAATCGATCCCATCAACATCGATTTCACAATTCCCGAATCTGACATTCTGAAGGTCGCTGTTGGCCGTCAAGTTATTGTCGAAGATGACGCATACCCTGATACTAAATTTGAAGGAACCGTTAAAGCCATCGAATCAGTGATTAATTCCAACGCTCAAAGTTTAACGGTTCGCGCAGAAATCCCTAATAGCAAAGGCGTTTTATTGCCGGGCACATTTATGCGTGTTACTTTATCGACAGGTCAACCTCAGCAAGTCATTAGCATTCCTCAAACTGCTATAATGCACTCAGTTGATGGCAATTACGTATATCGTGTTATTGATAAAAAAGTATCTAAAGTTAAAGTGAAAACAGGCGTACAACACGATCAACAAGTGGATATCACTGAAGGTTTAAAACCCGGTGAACAAATCGTGGTTGCAGGACAAATGAAATTAAATGATGGTACTGCCGTAGAAATTCTAAATAAATAATTTCTTGTGGTTTCCGTTTAATTTACGCTATTTATAATCTCAAAATGAAACAATCTGAGTATTTCGAAGGAAGGCAAATATGAAAAGTTTTACCGATATTTTTATCAACCGCCCCGTCTTTTCTTGGGTATTGAGTTTGCTGCTCTTATTATTTGGTTTGATGTCTTACAATCAATTAACATTGAGACAATTTCCCGAAATTAGCACAACAACGATCAGTGTAACAACAGTCTATCCAGGCGCAAGCGCGGAAATAATGGAAGGCTTTGTAACAGCACCCTTAGAAAGCGCTATTGCGGGTGTCAACGGCATCGAGTATATCACTGCAAATAATTCCACTGGCGCATCTATTATTACCATTAATTTTAAACTTGGGACTGATATCGACATTGCAGCCAGCGAAGTCAGTGATCGAGTTAATTCCGTTCGACATCGTCTTCCAAAAGAAGTGTTTAATTCTATTATTGAAAAACAAAACCCCAATACCACCCCAACAATGTATTTATCATTTGCAAGTAATTCACTATCTGCCGAAGAGATTACTGATTATTTAAAACGTGTTGTAAAACCTCACCTTGAAGGGCTCGCAGGTGTGGGTGAAGCGAAGATTCTTGGACCACGAGATTACGCCATGCGAATTTGGCTAAATCCTGAATTAATGGCCTCCCACAATGTAACGGCGACCGATGTCATTACCGCGCTTCGCATGAATAATTTCCAATCACCTGCGGGACAAATTTCTAGTGAATATCAAGAATACGATGTAACAGCCAACACTGATTTAACTTCAGCCCACCAATTTAATCGAATGATTGTAGGAAATGACAAAGGTCACTTGACACGCATTGAAGACATCGGAAAAGCAGAACTTGGTACATATAATCCAAAAGCATCGGTCACAATGAATGGTGTTAAATCTATCGTAATTGGAATTATTACTCGCGGCGATGCAAATCCGCTCGAGGTTTCTGCGCAGGTAAAAACGGCTTTACCCCGCATGGCAAAAAACATGCCTGGCGATCTCAAACCTGAAGTTATTTGGGACAGCTCTAAATTTATTGCCGCTTCAATTTGGGAAGTGAAAAAAACCATTATTGAAGCGACTCTCTGTGTTGTACTTGTGATATTTCTATTTTTAGGATCTGTACGAACACTGACCATCCCACTTATCACAATTCCTCTTTCATTAATCGGCATTTGCTCTTTAATGCTTTTAATGGGATATAGCTTGAATACTATAACGTTTCTTGCGATGGTACTCGCTATCGGTCTTGTCGTTGATGACGCGATTGTTGTAGCCGAAAATATTCACAGACACGTCGAGAAGGGAAAAACACCTTTAGAGAGTGCAATTACAGGTACTCGCGAGATAAAATTCGCTATTATTGCAATGACTATCACCTTAGCCGCAGTTTTTGCCCCCATTGGTTTTAGAGGTGGATTAACAGGCTCTTTATTCAAAGAATTTGCCTTTACTCTGGCAGGTACAGTGATTGTATCAGGATTTATAGCACTGACACTTTCACCTATGATGTGCTCAAAAATCATGACGCCAAAATCACTGGAAAGTGATTTCGCCAAACGTATCAATAACTATTTTCACCGTCTTGAAGAACGATATCGTAAACGATTAAACAAAACGATTATTAATCGTCGTATATTTCTGATGACTGTTTTGCCAATCACCTTAACAATCAGTACTCTATTAGGTGCTCAATTATTCTCAAATCAAATCTTAGCGCCTCAAGAAGACGTGGGCGCTGTTCTCACCATTGTACAGGGTCCAACAGGCGCCACTCTTGGCTTTATGGAGAAACAAACGGAAGAACTGTCTAAGATCCTTAATAAAGTACCAGAAAAAGAAGCTATCGGAATTATAAATGGATTCATGGGTGTCAATAGTGCGATTTCATTTTTAATATTAAAGCCCTGGAACGAACGCTCGCGATCATTGGGGGAAATAATAGGCAGCCTATTTCCTCAATTTACGAGCATTACAGGCGCTAATGCGTTCCCGATTAACCCCTATGCTCTTCCCGGTGCGCAAAGTTTGCAGCCCGTCGGATTTGTTTTGCAAACAACTGGCAGTTACGATGAACTTTATGCCACAAGTCAAAAATTAATGGAAGCTATCTCTCATTATCCTGGTCTGCTCAATGTCAGTTGCGATTTAAAAATCGATAAACCACAAATTCACATTGATGTTAATCGTGATTTGGCAGGTAATTTAGGCATTCCTATGCTTCAAATTGCTGACGCAATTAATTTTGCATTCAATGAAAGTGCGGTAAGTCAATTTAGCATGAATGGCTTAAGTTACGATGTTGTACCACAAGTATTACCACAATACCGACAAGGCCCTCAAAATATTTATGGGCTCTATGTTCGTACAGCGGACCAAAATTTAGTCCCTCTCGCTAATATTGTGAATATCACAGAACGAACATCCCCTCAAAATCTCAACCATTTTCAACAAATGCGTGCAGCCACCATAAGCGCATCAATCGCACCTGGCTACACTCAATCACAAGTCATTCGCTATCTCGAAGAAAAAGCTAACCAAATTTTAAAAGAAAATATGCGTTATGACTTCTCAGGGGAAAGCCGTCAATTTATTAATGAGAGCCACGGATTCATCGTGATTCTATGTTTTGCGATTTTATTTATTTTATTAATATTAGCTGCTCAGTTTGAAAGTTTTATTGATCCACTCATCGTGATGACCGCGGTTCCACTCTCAATTATGGGTGCTTTTTTATTACTAATTCCATTCGGTGGTGAAGTGAGTTTTATAGGAAAATGTTTTATGGCATTTTTCACAATGAAAACCGCGGGCTTTTCGGCAGGGATAGGAATCTTTAAACAATTCAGTGGGACATTGAATATTTATACCTGGATCGGAATATTAACGCTAATCGGATTAGTGTCCAAACACGGAATTTTAATTGTAGAATTTGCAAACCAGTTGCGTGCTCAAGGCAAAGAAATTACAGAGGCGGTCATAGAAGCAGCGTGTATTCGTTTACGTCCCATTCTTATGACTACTGCAGCCATCGTACTCGGCGCCACTCCGCTCGTTTTTGCCGGCGGCGCCGGAGCCATCAGCCGTAAAGAAATCGGCCTCGTTATTATCGGCGGAATGCTTTTTGGAACCTTAATGTCCCTGTTCGTCGTGCCGATTTTCTACACATTGCTAGCTCCCTTTAAAAAAGGATCACTAACAAAAGCTGAATAACCCAATCCATCGAGCATTTAAGACAGACACACTCGTCCATCTCCTGTTTGTTAACTCGGCACCTTGGGTGAAATGACTAAAGTCTGTGAGGGGAAATCGTTACAATTATCAACAATGATAGCTTCTGAGAATATTTAAAATAACTTACTCAGAAGCTACATCTGAAATTACATTTATTTTTAATCTTCTTTCAATCGAACCGCTAATACGTCGCACGCAGCGCCATGAAGAACAGCATTCGCAGTAGAACCTAATAGTAATCGGATGCCATGTCGTCCATGACTACCAACAACGATTAAATCGGCACCAATGCGATCAGCTTCTTCAAGAATGATGGTTCGAGCAGGACCTACTTTGATGACTTGATGATTATCGGCAAGATTTAATTCACTGCCCAGCTTCTTCATAGAATCCGAGGCATTTTCAAGAAGCATTTCTTCGATATCAGCACCGGCAGCAACACCATAAGCTGCTCCGTAACTACTCATATGTTCAATAGCGTGAACTAGATAAAGCTCTGCACCAAATTCATCAGCCAACGCCTTGGCTTTTTTGGTCGTAAGCGTATCGCAACTAGGATCAAGTTCAACGGCTAGAATAATTTTTTGATATACCTTCATGGTTCAATCTCCTTGTAAGTTACTGGCAACGAACAGCCAAAATATCGCAGGGCGCGTCACTAATTAATGTCGCTTGCTGATGATCGTTGTTTACAACGATTAAATCAACATTTTTTGAGAGCGCTGTCTCTAAAATGTTATCATGACAATTGCCTAACATCACTGATTCATCTGCGTCACCGAGCTCATGCTCATCCGCCGCAGCCGCCAATCGACTTCTTGCCGTTTCAACAATGCGTGACTCAATCTCTTGAATTGAAGGTAATAAATAGCCCATACCTTTAGCTTCCAAATGCGGCAGTGTATAAAGCAAACTCACTCTCGCACCTTCGCTGGTTGCAAATTCTCGGGTAATGTCCATTGTCTCTTCAGAATGGGTGATCGTATCGATCGCCATTAAAATGTGCTTGTACAGGTTCATAAACTCTTCCTTGAGTTAATAAATTAATAAGCACGACAGGGAAAATGTAAGCGGGTACGATTGACTGAAAAAAGCGTCAGCCAATGATACTAACGCCCACGATCATCTTCCCTGTTCGTGCCATAAAAATCCCCATCCTTGGGGAACTACCTGTAAGTTGCATCAATGCATCGAACAAGTAGACATGCACATTGTACAAAACTTCGAGGAGAAAAAGAAACCAGCTAACGCCCTGAACTCGTGTGAGACATTCGCCCTATTTACCAAATCCAAATAAATAAGAAATACCAAGATCTCGATAATAGCCCACTCTCTTGAATTATACACTACTGATTCTCATTGTGAAGTAGCAAATGTTAAGGTTTTATTAATGCCACATTATTATACAAATTAATAATATAGCTGTACAAAGATACTTTGTTAACACACAAACTGTCATTTACCTGTGGATAACACTAGCATAAGATTGCTAAGCATTATTACCCCCAAGTTATCCACACGCCTTAAACAGAGTTACGCTTCCTAAAAGGAACCTCAACCAATTGATAAATATAATGTAATGACTTTATCCTCACTATTCACAGGCCTAACTATTAACAATAATCTTATATAATATAATTAAGAAGATAAGCCTTCCCTTTTTTTAATTAGATAAGTCGGTTCTATTTTCGTAATTAAATATCCTCTAATTAATGGGACTAGGATTACTTGTTTATGTCTATATGATTGGCAGCTATCGCTTCATCATCTAAGGTTTCAATTTCAAAATTGACTGAGCCAGCTGGAGGGTCTTGTAAAGATGCATTAGGTGAGTCCTGAGCGTTTTTTCTTCCATGGATGGTAACGGTATTAACTACCTTTGATCGCCCCTTGGCGGTGCCTATTTTGAAGAAAACAGAGGGGGCAGGTGTGGATGTCTTTGAGACAACATTATCTGGGATGGTCTTGTCATTTTTGCCTTGTAATGTGTCTTCTTGTTTTTGGGTAGTGAGCTCATCCCAAATAGACTCAAATTTTTTTCCATATCTTTATCATAGCCATCATAGCGCATGGTGACTATAAGATTTTTGAGAATGCATTTTAGACATTTAAACAGTTTGGGAGATTTCTTAAATTTAATTTGGGTGAAAACTGTTTTGATATTATCTAGAACCTATTCTAGAATAGGTGTTTCGTAATCCTTTTGTTGCATGTTATCACTCCTGGTTACTGTATCGGCAATAGGTTTCTCTTGCAAAACTAATTATTACGAGTGCCATTAATATGGCAAGAGGCATCATCATTAATGCATGGTCAAAATTGATCTTAGTATAAATAGGTACCCCCTCAAGAACGCGATGATCCCAGTTCATGCTCATCAAATGTGCGAATAAGGGTTGGGTTAGCCCTCCCATGATCACAAGCGTAGCTGTAAGCCCCTGAGCTGTCGCATATTGGGATTTGGAATTGCTTTCAGCTACCAGAGGGTAACCGATGATTTGAACGCCAATGGTGAATCCGATTGTGAGAAACACAAGCATTAAGCTGCCTAAAGATAATTGTGGTGAACCAATTAAAGCAACAAAGGGGATTAATGTTAATAATCCGAAAAGGATCATGGGTTTTTTTCGTTGGCCCATTTTGTCTGAAAGCCATCCCATGGTCGGTGAGCCGATTATCATTCCAATAAATATCATGGAGGTAACGTAGCTAGCTTGGGTACGAGATAAATGATGCACTTGCACCAGATAGGTAATGCCCCAAATAGCGCCTAATATATGCATGGGTAGGTTTATTAAACTAATATATAACCCACTGATCCAGTTTTGTAGGTTCATAATGGTGAATTTCAGGTTGTGTAGAAAATCTTTTAATGATTGATGCGTTAGTAAATGCTCTGAGGAGGGCGCATCTTCGGGAGAATCGTTTACTTGCCAAATAATGAGAAGCAATAGAAACAATCCGAGTAAAGCAGCCAACATGGCCGCATGACGCCAACCTATCGCATCAGCTAATAAAATCATTGGGGTTTGAGCGATGATCCCCCCGACCATTGCATACGATACAATGAGTCCAATGATTAAAGCTAATTGTTTTGCAGGGTACCAACGTGAGGCGATTTTCATTGGGCTTAGAAAGCAATATGTTCCGCTGATTCCTGCGACAAAACGGGCCAAGGTTGCATAGAGGGGCGTGGGAGAAATAGCAAATAACAAAGTACTTATAATCGACACAGAAAATGCTGTGATAATAACTTTGCGAACTGCAAAACGGTCCAGCACGATTCCAGCTAACAATAGGGATAAGGTGCCGGCTAAGTAATAGGTCGCAGAAACATGGCCTAGTTGAGTTGCAGTAAGATGAAACTCTTTTAGCATCGGTTCATTAAAAGCATTAAAAATATTGATGAGCATGAATTGATAGAAGAAAAATCCGGCAGCACAAAAAGTAACGATTCCGGCTTTTGATTTTGTAGGGCTTTGGTTGAGTGCATGAATGCTTTTGGTAAGTGTTTCATCCATAGAAAAGTACTCTTTTGTTTCGAATATTCTAAAATATCAAGAATCCTGATTTAATGCAACCAAGGCTCTATAATAAAAATGCGGCGGGAATATTACAGAGAAAGCCGCATGCTTTTCTGAGTAAATAATGTTGAACTAACTTATTGATTACATCAGCGGTACTTGATTCCTTTGAATTATGTAGAATAACGGTGCGAGCAATAATGGCATCTCCGGTAATGGCCCCGAAAAAATTAATAATAATGTGTTCAGGTTCTTTGTTCAAATGAACAGGCCAAGTGTATTTTATGTTTGCAGAAAATCAAAAGACCTTGATTCTCAGGAAAAATTTTTCAATAAACCAGATGGTGAAATGTAAAAAGACTGAATAGCTAATTTCGACTAATCGTGGATTTATATCCATCGGCATAGTTAAATCCATAAATAAATTTACAATAGACATCAAAAAAGAAGCTATATTGATTTAAGTGCCAATGCAGTATTAGAATGTAATCATTTTACTAATGAGGGCATAGAGTATGTTGGACATGAAAGAGAGTGACGCTGGCAGTATAAAGAAAGGACCTTTTCAGCATCTAATTACGCTTCTCTCAAACCCCATCAAGACATATCGCAAGATCGACGATCCCTTTCATCTTGAAGTCAATACAATAATGTATTACCTAAACGATTTAATCGATAGCCTTGAGCTAGATACGAATGATTTTAATACCTATCTTCTAGCAAGAAATAAACTCGAACAGGCGCAGCGTTACCTTGACAGCTTCAGTAGTTTATGTGAACGATTTGAATCCCATGCAGACGTCCAAAGTGTCTATGAGCTTAGAGCAAACATTGTTGAAGAGATTAAACACTGCCTAATTCCTATCGATGAACAAATAACTCGGCGACAAAAGCTAAGTGATGATTGCAAGCGTAGAATGACAAATTTGAAATACCAACACGCACTCTTTCGGAAAGACAAATCCGCGTTGGACTGTTTAGCAGGTATATTAAATCGAATCAAAACACTTCTTGTGTCGCAGGCTCAAGTTGTCGATTGTTACATAAGCTACGCATGGTCTTTGCCAGAATATCAAACAGAAGAATCGTGGATCCAGCCTTTTTTATGTCATGTTCACGAAGTTTTTTCATTGGCTGGGATTACAGCTTATCTCGATATAATAAATCAAACCAATGAACGTATTGTAGACTTTATAAAGCGAGCTGAAAATTCTGCTAAGATTATTTTAATTGGTACGCCTTCTTTGAATATGCAGCATCAGGATCCTTATTGGCGAATTGAAAAGTTGCTAATTTATTCCCAGCATCAGAAAATAATTCCTATAAGAATTACTGGGACACAATATGATACCTTTCATGAAATCATACAGCACTTTACAGTGGTAGGTGACTGGCGTGAGAAAGGTTATATAGGCCAAATAAAGGAATTATTGGCTCAGCTTTTGATTGGAAAAGTAAATTTATTAGATTATGAAGCATGCTGGAAGGATTGTGATGCACTAGGGCCATATATTGTTCCACTTGAAGACCCAGGGATGATAAATACAGCTGATTTAGATTTGTTTTATGAAGAAGAAATGGCCGGAATCAGAAGAAGAGAAACCTACGAACATGTTAGAAGGCAACGAAATATTGATCAACGAGAACAGCAGGGACATGATGATACGAAAGCAGCGCCTCCAAAAACATTCAAGGGACGATTCCAATTGCCATTACCATTTACTGACTTTACTGGTCGTGCAGAGGAGCTTAATCAATTAGAGAATTTTAACAAACAAGGTGGCACTACCGTTCTGAATTCTGGTATCAAGGTTGATGGAATAGGTGGGGTGGGTAAAACGCAACTTGCTATCACTTTTGCAAACCGACAACTGGCATTACACCACATGGATAATCGTCAAGGTTATAGTGCAGTGATTTGGTTGCAAGCTGGAAATGACAGCAGAGAAAATGTAGTAGGTTTGCTGAGCGTTCAATTTCGTCAACTCGGAAATGAAATTGGTATCGATACTCGTCTTTTCTATGGTACGGATTTATACAGACGTGTTTATGAGACATTAAGTAGACAGTTCAAGAAAATTTTAATCATCTTTGATAACACCTACAAAGAAACGGATGTCAGTGAATTTTTGCCGAATCAGAAAAATATACATGTGCTATTGACCTCTAGAAACGGAAATTTGGCAGATTGGTCTAGCGAACTTAAGCACATAGCATTATCGGTTTTTTCATTGTCTGATGCACTAAGCTATATCAGAAAGGTACTAAAACGTGATGGGGGCTTACAATATGAAGATGATCAAATTGAAAGTCTTGCTATTGCTATGTGTAGATTTCCTTTAGCGCTGACGCAAGCTCTAGCGTACATTTGTGAAAATAATATTTCTATTCCAGAGTACTTGAATTCTTTTAAAACATTTAAGCAGCGTTATTTAGATTTTGAACCCACCTCTGATAGATATACTGAAGAAAAAAATGCAGATGAATTGCCTTATCAAGCACATCGTGCAACTGTTTGGACTACTGTTCATTTGAGCTTACAAGCAATAAATAGTGAAACAGCAAAAAAAGTACTTAGTCTATGCTCGCATATGGCTCCTGAAGAGCCTATAAATCATTGGATTGTAATGAACTGGGGTACGGATCATTTCGAAGATATAAAAAACTTGAGGAAATTACGTAAGTATAGCTTGATACAAGATTCGCCAATAGCGGATCATGTAGAGGTTCATGAAATGGTCCAAGAAATTGTTCGATTGGGTATGAATACACACGAATCAGCCGTATGCATCAACACAGTGGCGAAAATACTCGAACTCGATATAGTCCGACCAGATTCATATCAAGCTAATGAAAGAAGACAGCGAGCACTAATTCCCCATCTAAAATCAGCAAGTCTTCTTGCGGAAAAAAATCCAGACGTGAAAGTAGAGATTTTGGCAGTGTTGAAACAACATCTGGGAACTATTTATGCGAAGTTTGGGCACCATAAAGAAGCAATTGTGTGTCTTGAAGAAGCACTGGCCATATTTAGAGGATCTGCGATAAATATAAAAGATATTACTAAAAAACTCTCTGTTAATTTGGCGGCGGAATATGCTAGTGTCGGTGAATATCAAAGTGCGATAAGGATTTTAGAAGATTTGCTAAAGGAAATGCTAAATAGTAGAGAATATTCACCCATTGATGTTGCAATGACGCAGACAAATTTAGGTAATGCATATCGATTATCGGGGAAATATAAAGAGGCTAAATCTTGTTACACTCAGTCTTTGGTTTTTAAAGAACTATGCTTAGGTAAGGAACATCCTGATTTAATTTCTACTCTGTTTGGTTTAGGAATAATATCGCGTTCAACTGGTGATCCCATTAACGCAATAAAATACTATGATCGCGCCTATGATATTATGAGTAAAAACTTTCAAAAAGATGATCATCACGTGGGTCGAGTTTTGAATAACTTAGGTAATGCTTATGCAGAATTGGGTAAATACGAAAAAGCCTTAAAATATCTTAGAGAGGCTTTAGTAAACACCCAAAAGAATTACTCAAAGTCACACCCAGAAACAGGAATGACGATGCTTAGTTTAGCAAGTATACACCGAAAACTTGGGGATGGAGAAGCATCAAAAAGACTAAATGAGCAAGTGTTAGTGATTTACGAAAGTTTTTATGGGAAATCTCATTATATGACGGCTAAGGCGCTATCTAATCTTGGTAATTCATATTTAGAATTAAATCAACCAGAGCAAGCAATAAAATTACTACTACGTTCGTTAGTTATGATAGATCAAACATATGGTAAATTACATTTGGAATCCGCGAAGACCTTAAGAAATATTGGCATTGCTCTGACCGACTTAAAGCAGTACAACCAAGCAAAAATATTCTATGGAAGAGCTTTATTAGTGGAAAAGAGAGAATATGGCATCAATCATATAGAAACAGCCTCTACTTTAGTAATGCTTGCTCAGCTGTATCAAACTTGTGGAAATAATGAAGCGGCGCTTGCGAGATTAGAGCATTGTGTGAGGGTCTTTTCATTGAGGTATGGTCCAGAGCACGAACAAACTCTGAAAATTCGTATGTTAATTTTTCAAGTTCTAGACGTTAGAGATCAAATGCTTCGATTGGCTATATCTTCTAACGATCCCATATTGCTCACGCCACTGAAAAATCAATTAATAGAGAAGTATAAAAAATATAATATCGGTGAAAATAATTTGGAAAAGGCTTTAAGAATTTGCGCGCATCAAAATGATATTGATGGTCTTAGATTGTTGATACAGCTGGGTGTTCAAATTGATTCTCCCGGAATGCCGTCAGGTAACACAGCGTTACACCTTGCAATGATGGCGGGCAACATGAGATGTGTAGAGATTTTGATATATCGTGGTGCTGACCCTTCTCGTGTAAATGATAGCCATAAAAATGTTTTTGATCTTGCGGGGGATCATGGTGCTGCACTCGAACAAATAATTAGTTCACGCAATAGTCTTGATATGAATAATCAAGACGATACGTCAAGAGTTGATGACTATATCCAGGAGAGTCTTCAGAATGAAATATCCTCAATAATGTAGTCGTGAGGCTCCATGCAGCAAATTACGAATTTCTTCTCTGCCACTAGCAAGATTCAGGGGTGTGTTACCTTCATTGTCGGGTTCATAAATATCTGCTCCAGCAGCAACTAATAATTCAACACAATATAAATGACCTTTTTTAACCGCTAAATGCAGTGCCCTTTGCCCTGTTTTTTCGCCTGGTTGATCAATTTGTTTTTCACATATCTATAAGTATTGCGCCTAAATTATTGAGTGTCATTGATCTATTTAGATTTTCTGGCCCGTGAAGTATTTCACCTATTTTTAGCGCGCGCTTATAATGCTGTTTTGCTTTCTTTAATTGATTTAACTCAAAAAAGAGATTTCCAAGTTCTAACGATAATTGTTCTACTTGCTGATGAGAAACACCAAATACCGTCTCAGAAATTTCTAGTGCGCGGGTTAAACACGTTTCGACCTTGTTTAATTTGGCGTTTCCTGATGCTAAAGGATTCTTACCGAATACAACATTTCAACATTTAGTGTATGGGTGTAATGCGGTGCGCATTTCCCATATTAAACTGTTGAATGTTAGTATGAAATTATTTATCATGCGTTGATATTTATACTCTTAATCAAAATACCGTTCACTTTTCCTTAAAAAGCTGGATTTAACTGGAAAAACTTCATTTGCATTCATGTAAATACGGATAATTTTACGGGCATGCCTGTAATGGAAAATAGTGCAATAAGGTGGTTGTTATGAAACGAATTTTATATAAAGATCACTTCATCAGTTTGGATGAGTACAAGCTCATTGAATTGATCCAGATAGTCAAAACAAAAAATGAAAAACTGTCTGAAAAATTAATGCAATTGGCGGCGCACGTGCGATCGAAAATATTGTCGATCAATAAATCACATCAACTCGATTCAGCATTAAATAAAGATACGCTAGTGATACTAGTAGATAGTACAATCCATCAGTTAAAAAATCAAAAGATAAGATTAATGAAAATCGCCGTAGGGCATGAAAAACCTGAGCTAGAAAATTTCTTCGACTATATATTCCATTGTCTGCGGCCGGCTATAGACGAATATGGAACAAAAATTGTTGGAAAAAAAGATAGTTCTGCCACCAAAGCCATTTCTTCGGATGATGCATGGAAATATCATAAAGTTCATTTTGAACAATTACTGTTAGAGGATATTAATAAGAAAACAAATAATGCTTTCAGTAAAGCGCT
>JAKORL010000180.1 GCA_029777855.1 Pseudomonadota bacterium | reverse complement strand
TCTATTACCTCCTTGTCTGTATATTGTGAGTTCAATAATTCAAGAGCTTCGTCTGCAGACAATGACTCAAGATAAGCAGCTTCTTCAGGTGTTAAAACTGGCTCAGAATTAGCAGCTCTAATATTGTTAATCTCATGCACAACGTCACTGTTTGGTGGAGTTGCGTTTTGTACATTTTGATTAAGCAGTGATTTTATAGCGCCCACGCTCAAGTCTTTAACTAAGATGTTCACGTCACGCATCATCAACACTGACGGGTCACCTACTGCAGCGAGCTTCATTTGATTAAGCTCAATGAGCATTCGTACAACACTTAACTTGTCTTTTGTCGATAATTTATCTGCTGACGGAATATCACTGTCTTCAATTAAAGACGACAAATAACCTCCAATCTCAGTAAGCGTCATCATTTTTTTTGAGAATTGTCTGTGATACAATGCTCTAGAAATTCGACGAATCTCCTGTTGTACAGGATAAGAAGTGAATAGCTCCAACGCATAATCAGGTTCAATACGACAAAACATTGCAGCTGTCGAAATATTTCGATGCTCGATATAATGTCTAACGAACTCTTTTGTCGTAACAGGCAAGTTATATTTATTTTCAGGGTCAACGACTAACGAGTATTCAGGGTTTGTTTCAAGCTCATGTTTATATGAAGCTTCGATCGCCGTCACATTATCTTGTGCAATTTGTAATGCACGTTCTTGTCTTGCGAGCTCTGCTTTTATTTTACTTGACGATGATTTAGGTCGTCCCATGTATACCTCCTTTTAAAGTATCTTTACGTTACTCTGAGTTCATTTGGCAACTTCACATGTACACGTGTGAGTACATGTATAAATATAATGTATATGCGCGATATTAAAATAAGTTCTTAATATCAATCTCTTTTCTTGACGCAAGGTAGTCACACACATGTACGAATTGCTGAATTTTAGATGTAGGAAGTTCAAGCGTAATTCCCGACGCGTATTTTGACGTATTCCATTGTCCCATATGCGAGCGTATTGCATTCGCAATAGTATCGCAAATTAGTTGTATTTCTTTTGCATCGTCATCGACACTTAGAAAATGCGAGTCGAAGTTAAATTTGTTTTGTATCGCATTCGCCGCTAAGATAGGATGGTCAAAACGAGTATAATCGACTTTTGCTTCATCTGTTATTCCTAACTTTCTTGAGTCATGCAAAATTAACGCCGCCATAGCACAGTCCAATTCAAATTGAGAAAGTTGTAATGGATTCGGAACAGATAAAATATTTGCGAATAAGCAAGCCGCTTGAGTATGTCTAACTAAACCGCCTTTACCAACAGCATAGTCAGGATGATATTTGCCTGTAGAAGATGCGCCTACTTCAAAAAAGTAATTCGGAACATCACAAAGTAAGAATTCTGTAATCGATTTAATGATTTCATTTTTAATATACGAAAGCTCTTTTTTGAATGTTTGTACTTTTTGTTCAGCAGTCATTTATTTTTGCTCCTTAATATTTTCAAATTTTTCACATTTCACTTCGGCTATTTTGAATAACTCGAGTATTGCACCACATGCCTGTGTTGTTTATAACATGAAGACCAATTGTTCATGATTTATCTCCTTCTTGCCGAATTGCTCAGCTATTGTATAGCACTTCATTTTCCGCAAACTCCTTAACCGTTTCATACTTCATCACCCCAACAATCCCAACCGTCAACGTGCTGTCGAGCAAACAGTTCTATGCGCGGCAAGTCTCCAAACAACGCTACAATCCTTTCCCTTGTTTCGTCGGGCTTCTTGCTATGTTCCTCAATTCGACTCAAAATCACGCTATGTATATCCCGTCTTATGCGTGGAAGCGGTTTTCCTTTCATGGCAAGCAGACACAACTCCGCATTTGCCCTTGTGTAGTGCCCCATTCCCCAAAACAGACTATCTGCATTCTTGTTTTGCTTTATCCATGTGAAGCCAATCGTCTTATATGTAAAGCCCCATTTTTCGATTAGCTTTATTCCTTCTATTAGACAAGGCGCGGTAACCCACAAGAACAAGACTGCATTGTTGTCGGATATTTGAGATATAACATTTGCCATGCCTTGGAGATCTTCTTTACTCATTGTTTTATAGTGACTTTCAGCAGTTCGCCCTGTGCTCTTTTTGCTCCACACGTTATAACTCCACGGTGGGTCAGCATAAATGATGTTGTACTTCTTGTCTGTGTTGTAAATGTCTACCTTCATTTCGTCATAGCTCCTTTCTCGTTATTGCTCGGCTATCGTATACTACTTCATTTTCCGCTTCATATTTGTCAATGCTCTCTGCATTTATTTGCATTGTGAGATAGATCATAGGCCGAGCTAACACGCAAAGCATATAATTTATGAACGTAAAATGCTCGTTGATATTTT
>JAKORL010000179.1 GCA_029777855.1 Pseudomonadota bacterium | reverse complement strand
GGTTTGTTGTACAAACTACGTACTGCAAAATAAGCAAAAATTTGCGCTTCCATTGCCTGACTATTCCAGCCTATCTCATCTGCTTGTTGAATATCGATATTATCGCCCAACCTATCTTTTAATGATCGTTGAAATTCTTGATAAATAACCGGATTTTTCCACCCACCCCCAGCTAATATCCACTGATGAGGTATTTTACAATTTAATAAATCAAGACTTTTCACAATAGATCTTGCCGTAAATGCCTCTAACGTTGCACATCCATCCTCAAGAGACAAAGCGTCTAATTCAGGAATTAGTTGCATATCGCCTACATCTAACGATTTTGGCGGTTGGATAAAGAAATAATTCTGACCCTGTTGAATAGTCGATTTTTCAAATAATAGATTGATAACTGTTTCATTAATTGCTCCATGCAAACCATATTTTCCATTAAAATCTATATTCTCTTGTCCGCGTGTACGCTGTCTAACGAAACGATCAATCAAGTTATTTCCAGGGCCTGTGTCAAATGCCATTAGATCATTTTCATTTTTTCCATTAATGATTGTAACATTTGAAATTCCACCACAATTGACAATGGCTACAGGCATTATATTGTCTCTAACAGACAATGCTTGATGATAGAGTGGAGCAAACGGAGCACCTTGCCCTCCCGCCGCAATATCACAACGTCGAAAATCATTTACCACAGTTATTTTCACATAATTTGCCAACTGCAGACCATTTCCAACAATAATTGATTTCTTAATTCTGGGTTTATGAAACATACATTGTCCGTGATACCCCACAACATCAATTTGATTTGATTGATAGCCTAATTCCGATAATAGGTGATGAATAAGTTGTCCGTGTAATTGTGTTGATTTCTGAATAATGGCGTCCAGCGTTATAGGTAAGTGGGTTAATTCCAAGCCATAAAGATAAGTGCTTAAATTTTTTATTATGCTGTCATTATTGTATAAATCTATTTTTAATTCATGCATTAAAAATTCATTGATTGCCGGTTGGAAATAAGTTTCAGCAGAAATCAAATCTCCTTGATATTTTCGAACGGAGAACTCCGCCATTTTCAACAACAAAGTAAATTCATCAGAGTAGGGGAGAGTAGCATGCCCTTTTTCTACCAAAAGCTCTGGCGTTCCATCTGTTTCTAACAGAGCAGCATCAATGCCATCCATCGATGTGCCACTCATAAGACCGATACTGAGCATACTTCTAGTATTTTTCACTTTTGGAACCCATCAATTCAAAAATAAGCCATTGTAGCACATTTTTTCTGTTTTCTGTGGTCATCACTGCAACAATCTTGATACATCATCAAAACATGCGAATACGAGACAATCCATTACGATCAAACAAGAGCTTTGGAAATCGTCCTAACTGCGTTGGCGAACGAAGCCTGGCGATGACAAATGAAAAGCATGCCACCTTAAGAAGTAGATTATCAACGCATTATCTGATACCCTTCACATCAATGATTGCAAGCCTCTAGTGAGAATCTACAATGAACGAACAACCTTCAGACAGCATAATTCAAGCTTTATTACATGACCGTAAAAAAGAACGTTTTTGGCGAAATCTTCGTTTTGGCCTAGGACTTATTCTTTCACTCATAATCACTTTGTCTTTCATAGGGATTGCTGTAACTACTAATAGCGACGAAGAACGAATTGACCATAGCAAACCTTATGTTGCACTTGTTAAATTAGATGGTGAAATTATTCCTGAGGCAGCATTTTCAGCAAGACGTGCGATCCCACAAATTCAAAAAGCATTTAAAGACAAAGATGCGCGCGGCATTATTTTATTAATCGATTCCCCAGGGGGCACACCAGTAAACGCATCAGAAATTTACCATGAAATTCGACGACAAAAAAGCTTACATCCCAAAACAGAAGTGATTGCTCTAGGTGGTGAAATGCTCACTTCCGCTGCTTATTTAGTCGCAGCAGCTGCCGATTCGATTTACGTAAACCAAGACACTATTACCGGCTCTATAGGTGTATTAAATTCAGGCTTTGGTTTTAATAATGCCATTAGTAAAGTTGGCATTGAGCGTAGGGTGTTCACGGCAGGAGAGCACAAAGATCGTTTTGATCCATTCAAACCATTAAAACCCGAAGATGAAGCAAAAATTCACCAAATTTTAAGCGTCGTACACTCTCATTTCATTGATGATGTCAAAGCCACTCGAGGCAATAAATTGAAAGGTGATCCTAATGAATTATTTTCAGGGGATTTTTGGGCAGGTTCTGAAGCCCTCAAGCTTGGGCTTGTAGACGGCATTGCTGACCTTGAAGATATTTTACATAAATTTAATGTCGATCAATACAAATCATATACACCAAAAGAATCTTTTATGAAACAATTTCTTCATGAAGTTGGCGAAGAAACCACATTCAGATTACAAAATAATCAAAAAAGAATATTGTCCGAACTGTAAAAGGGTTTTATATGAAAAATACTCTTGAAGTTCCTGAATGGGAACTGATGTCTGTTAACCAATTTATAACTTTAGCTGATCACCATAGCTTGAAAGAATCTGTAATTTTCAAAATCAATTCGATGTTATCAACTGTATACGATGCCGATAATTTATCTACACGACTCGACGCATTGATTACTTTAGCGCAAATACTAAAAGAATCGAATGAAAATCAAGCTGTCGAAACTCTACATGATCAATGCCGAAACATCATACGTTTAATTCTTCGCGGACCTACGGATGATGCAATACAAAACGCATTTAAATCTATCAATGGAGCGGATTCTGTTTTAGATAAATCAGACAAAATAACCTACCGCAAGTTGCTTGACTCAGAGCTACAAAAATTAATTGACTACCGACTCAAAAGACTCCCGTTTAAACCTGATTTTGTACATGATGCCCCCAAAACGGCTCCATTGCGTGAATTACTTGATGAGCTAGTGGATTGGAACAATGAAAAAGATCTCGAAATCAAACGAGAGAAACTTCAAAAAATAGTGCACTCCTCTACAGTAAACACTACAAAAATTTTTAAACCAAAAAGAATCTCAGAAAAACTGACTCGTGAACGTCGAATGTTTATTATTTTAAGTATGGCTCATCTTTTAAAACATCTTTTGGTAAAAGGCACCACAAAGCTAACCACTGAGTCATATCAAGAAACAGACCTTTTAGCTGATGTCAAAGTTTATCAAGGAAAAGAACTTGAAGAAAAAAGACTTCTCCCATGGCTTGGGCATTTTTATCAATTAAAAATGAGTGGTAATAATAACGATCGTAGCTTTAAAGTCTGCCCTTTTTCCACTAAACACATGTCTGCACATGGTACGCATCAAGGTGAAGCTATATTTGTTGAAACAACATCGGGGGATTTTTTTGCAGATAGTACTATTGATTCAAAAGACCCAGGCCAATCCGTGTTTCATTCAAGCTTAGATAGAAATCCGCTTTTTGCAGGTCGAATTACAACCGATGACCATGGTAAAATAAAGCGAATCGACAATCATACCGGCCATTTTTTACATAACGAAAATAATCTCTTTAATCTTATTCAAAATTTCTATGAATTAGGGCTATTAAACGAGGGGGTTGTTGCTTCACTGGTAATGCAACGAAATATACCAACTGAAAAAGATGAATTACTGAGTTACATCAGAAAATTCCCTGAACATTCCAACCAACAAACATTAAGTGAGCCCACACTCATCGATGAGCGGTTTATAGATAATCTAAAAAGTGACCCTGTTAATGTGATAGGATATTTAGAAACAAAAAAAGGACTGCCTATTATATCGCGTAAAAACAATCCACTACCTGCTAAAGATAACCGCGCAATAGGCATTAGAAATGATTTTGAAACTGACAGAATCAACTCCTCCGATCAACATTCCAAACAAGAATTAGAAAAAATCCGAGAAAAAATCAGATTAAAGTCGCGCTTAAATCCCACAAAATTTAAAATTATCATTTCAAAATCAGTACCTAGGGATGAAGACGTTCAAACAGGCATAATCATTATTTATCCTGATGAAAGCTCTAAAACTCATTATAATTATAGATTACGAATTAATAAAAAATTTATTGATACGGGTAAAATTCCCTTTTCTTCCCTATATAAGGAATCCACGAAAAAAATCCATGGCGCTATCTATGAAGATGAAAAAGCTCCGACTTTCGAGCCAGATGAAGTTGTATTACTGAAAAAAACAGCCTTCAAACTTAGCACTTTTGAACAATGTTTAATGCGGCCCTTTGCATACTTATTCCGCCATCGCTTTCCCAAAAATTCACCTTTTCCGGCTGCTACTGATATAGAGAAGGGAAGACCGAAGCAACCCGCGGACATACTTGCAGAAATTGCACAAAACATTTCCCGCAATGCTTACAATGCTTTTTTAGAAGAACTTTCTCATCACGATAAAACACATCATTTCTTAGACCCTCGTTTACAAGCCAATAATCTATTCTTCGGAAAAAAGTGTTTGTTTCGCACAAGTAAAAGCACTGATAATCGGGTTTTTGACCCGGAGAAAAAAGGTCAGCAACACACTCGTGTTTTACAGCCACTACATGAAATTAATCATTTTAAACGCAAAGATAAGCCCACGACAGCTAAAAAACGGTCCGCGAAAGAAAGTACTGAAGTTGAAGTTGTTGAAGATGATGAGCTTGTTGTAGGTCTAGCTCGGCAAAATACATTTACTGTTAAATAAATGACTCATTAGCATTCGATACTCAGCACCGCTTTCTCTAAATCACAGGCCTCTACTTTTCTGGATCGCCACGCTTCGTCTGCGCCACCCCTGGGTGGCTCGCGATGATTAAATTTCAAGATTTTTTTTACATGACATAGAAGACATACATATCATTTAATTTAAATAAACCAGTTTTCAGTTTGAAATAACTTAGTCATCTTTCGTAAAACGTTGAATAATCCCTTCAAGTTCATCAAGCGAATTATATTTAATAACTAACTTGCCCTTACCTGATGATTGATGATGAATCTGCACGTCTGCCGACAATTTATCACTTAAAGTATTTTGTAAACGTTGAGTATCAGGATCTATTTTTTTAATTACTTCTGGCTTATCAGACTGTTGCATGCGTCGTACTAGACTTTCGGTTTCCCGAACAGAAAGTCCTTTTGACAAAATTGTTTTCGCTGCTTTTATTTGACCTTCACGATCTAATGTCAATAATGCTCGACCATGACCCATATCAAGATCACCACGTTCAATCATTGTTTTTACATCACTTGATAATTGAAGTAATCGTAATGAGTTTGTCACTGCTGTACGCGATTTCCCCACAGCTGTCGATAGCTGTTGATGAGTCAGTCCAAATTCATCTAATAGACGCTGCATAGCCTCAGCTTCTTCAATCGAATTTAAATCTTCTCGTTGAATATTTTCGATTAACGCCATTGCGATGGCTGTTTCGTCCGTCATTTCTCGGACAATTACAGGAACTTCACTTAAATTAGCAAGTTGAGCAGCACGCCAGCGACGTTCGCCCGCAATAATTTCGTAACGATTATGGGCAAGAGAACGCACGACGATTGGCTGTATTATTCCTTGTACGCGAATTGAATCTGCTAATTCAGCAAGTGCTTCCGGATCAAAATCTTTACGCGGTTGGTATTTACCTGTCTGTAAATATTCTACGGGGAGTTTACGTAAGGTTTGATCGTTAACTTTAGGTTCACTTGTTGCCACAGTACTATTCACACTGCTGAGCAGTTCATTTAATCCTAAATCATTAAGACCTCGCCCCAATCCTCGTTTTTTAACTTCCATCTTTCCCTTCTCCATAAACTCTGTAAAAAAATTTAATCATTCCCCACAAAAATGCTAACGTATATATTTTGTGGGCTTTAACCTTTCTCGATTACTCCATTTCGACAGCTTCATTCGCGTGTGAAATAGGTTGTTCATTAGCTTGTCTTCTCAGCAACTCACCTGCTAATGCTAAATGTGCCGCAGCTCCTTGTGATCGATTATCGTAAACAAGTACAGGTAATCCGTGACTAGGTGCTTCTGCTAAACGCACATTGCGAGGAATTACTGTCTGGAATAATTTATCGCCTAAGACTTGATTTAACTGATCGGAAATTTCCTGCGTTAATCGATTACGACCATCATACATAGTACGCAACAATCCTTCTAGATGTAATTTTGGATTCGCAGATTGTTTTAAACGTTCAACCGTACTAAGCAGTGCTTTTAAACCTTCTAATGCGAAATATTCGCACTGCATAGGAATTAAAATGGAATCTGCTGCAACTAATGCATTCACAGTCAACATATTCAATGTTGGAGGACAATCAATGATGATAAAATCATACTGATCACGTACAGGTTCTATAGCTTTTGCTAAAGCATATTCACGCGCATTTTGTTGTAATAATCTCACCTCAGCAACCGTGAGTGATGAATTCGCGGGAAGTAAATCAAAATGATGGGGTGTTTTTACGATGGCATTTGCCATTTCACATTCACCTAACAAAACTTCATTTGTTGAATGAGTAAAATGTTCTGCATGAATTCCACAACCCACCGTTGCATTACCTTGTGGATCTAAATCAATTAAAAGTACACGTCGTTTTGTTGCGGCTAGGGATGCAGTTAAATTCACACTGGTCGTGGTTTTCCCTACACCTCCTTTTTGGTTCGCAACAGCGATCACTTTACTCAATCTTGAATCCTCTTTTTCAATCGCACAAGATGGCGTTGTTCATCCAATCCCGGGACCCGGTAATCAATGATCTCATAATTCAGATCAACTTCCTCGAGCTCCTCTTGGGGAAAATGGCCCTTCATGAGTAACCATTGTCCTTCAGGACAGAGCAAATGGTCTGTATTGGCCAAAATGTCGGCTATACTACCCACCGCTCGAGCCACTATACTATCAAAACACGGGTCTATGACAAAGTGTTCCGCTCGATCTTCTATCAAACTGACATTACGCAGCCCCAGCTCTAGGTTAGCCTGCTGTAAAAACCGTATCTTTTTACCATTACTATCAAGCAAATAATAGTTCCGTGTTGGATCTACGATTGCCAAGGGTATCCCGGGCAAACCGGCCCCAGTGCCAACGTCCAGGACTCGCGAGCCTTGAAGGTAGGGGAGTATGGCCAGGCTATCAAGAATGTGGCGAGTCACCATCTCGATGGGGTCCCTGACCGCAGTAAGATTGTAAGCCTTATTCCACTTGCTCAGCAGCCCTAGATAAGCCACCAACTGCTCAATTTGGGGGGGGATAGGAGACATGCCAAGGCGTTTAAGGCCCTCTATAAGCTTCGTTTCAATGTTTGTATTCAATCGATGTTTCCTAATTATGAGGTCGTTGATCATACCATACCCGGCGTATCTTTATAGCCTGCAAGCCAGCCCTGCTAAGGTACCTCAGCCCCGCCTGGGTTGGGGAACCATATACTGGGTAAAAGCACTACCGCTGGGTGCTCCCTTCTCGTCCATCAAGTACCATCAACCCTTGATAAATACCATTAATTATGGTATAAATACTGCTTAATATAATGAATTAGGCAATTCGAATGAAATTGAGCACACAAACGACAACAGAAGACAAACCGTTTACGTATTTCTTCAAGCATAGCCGTCGGTTAGTCAATACTCTGACACCTGATATCATCACATTTCAATTTGATGATGAAATTACTGCTCGATCGTTTTTTGATTTGTTGAAAGATAGATTACCATTATTAAATGCCGCTTTCCCTAAAATTGATGAACTCAATGTTCAACTCACTAAAGCACAATGCCTTTTTTTTGTTCGACTTGTTATGTATGAAAGTGGGATCATTAACACTTCATTTCTTGAAGACAGCCTATTAAAAACATTACGAGCTGACGAATTTGATTTTAGTTATCAATTTATTTTGGGCATTATTCCGGGTGATAACGATACACGTCGCCTACATAATTTACGACCTAAAGAAAGGGGCGCCTATTCAGTAACACCTTACGGGAAGGTCAGTTCAAGATTACAAAAAGAAAAAATGTATACACCCAACGAGAAAAATCTACATTCTCAAGTACAATCCAATACTCTTTTAGACCCTCAAGCACTGAGCTGCGCCTTTGGATTTGGGCAAACTACACGAAAAAATAAATTATATGGAATTATCACTCATACAGAAGATGCGTTATTTAATCGTCTATTAACCAATGACTACGGAACAGTAGGTAGGCCTTTTGAGTATAACTCATGCGATGAAGCGATTCGATTTATGTCATCTTCTCAAGACACCTATTTTAGCTCTAAACAAATCAAACAATTTAAGATTGCGAATGTACAAGCACGAAAGATAAACTCAAGAACCAACGAAGTATTAGCGCGTATACGATTTAATCCCGAGAGAAGCATCGTTTGTATTTGCGCAGATTCATTAGAAGCAAGATTACTGGCGTATGATTTTGCTCAAGAATTACTCTATCACTATAAAATCTATGCGGAGAAAAAAGGCTATAATGTAAACCCTAAATTCAGAGTCCCTATTATTTTTTACATATCCAATCAGAAAAAGAAATCTAAGTACAGACATGACTTACAATATTATGACGATGACATGCGTAAGGCTGACGTTACAGAAGCCATTAAAATCTATAAAAACAATCGTAAAAGACTACAGTATTACAAAGAAAATAATTTCGAATTTTTATTAGGATTGCCTAACATTACTTCTCAAATCTTATTAGACGAAAGTTTAGGTAAACCACTAGCCTATATAATGATGCAAAATGGCTATACCCGTATGCTCATGCGGCTACTTAGACCCAAATCATCAGACAAACCCTCGCTTCGAGATGAAGTCTTTGAAGGCCTGATCAAACAGTCACCGCCTCTATTTAGGCAAAATGATCCCGTTATTGCCGAATTAATTCTAGCTGAACAATTTGATCTTGCGAATAAGCTAATTACAACTACCAGATCTGACAAAAACAATATTAAGATATATCGTGAAGGGGAAGAGGCTCTTAGAAATTATCTTCTTAGAAAAGGTAACCCTCGACAAATTGAATTCTTTGGACTAGAAGAAACGATTATTGAAGCTGCCGAAAAAGGATATTGGGTTACCGTAAGACTATGTATTAAAGAGTTTCCTAATATCAATGAAAAAACCCTAACAAAACTCTATGAGCTTGATCGGACTAGCAAAAAATTACTGGGTAAAAAAGAGCATCTATCACAAGAAGAAATAGTAAACAGTCAATTCAATTATGCAGTAAGCCAGAAAAACTCTGATAGGATTTTACGTTTAATTCAGTTGAATCCAGGCCATAGCTTTTGCGCAATAACAATCGAATCAGCCCTGATTGATGCGATGGAAGGAAACAATAGCGATGCAATAGCTCTCGTGAACTTTCTACTACCTATTGTCTACAGAAATAAAAAAAATAAAACCGATCGAATTTCACTAAAAAGAGATTTATTACTTATAGCTATCAACAAAAACCTTACCGAATTTATTCCAATCATCATCGAATATGAAAATAATTTAAATAACCCCTTTTCGCAGACTCGAAATCTCATTGCGCTAGAATTAGCGCACGAAATAGGAAATGCAAGGACAATATCACTTCTTGAAGAATATCAAGATTTAAAAGGTAAATTAGATATTAATACTATTAAATTATTGATATGGGGATTAATAATTGACGCGTTTAACAACAACAATCCAAAATTAGCCGAAGAACGCATTTTAAGGCTATGCCAAAAATATCAATTATTGCCACCAGATAATCACAATATACTAGATGCCATAAAAACAATAATGGATCAGTATAATCTTGTGCCAAGTGTACTTTTCCAATCATTTTATGATAATGGAATCGGTTATTTGACCTCGCTTTTCTTGGCGAAAAAAGAATCACACCATATTAGCACCATGCTGAATATCGCACATCATTCAAATGGCTCACTATCAATATTTATTAGAGAAGGTCTTCTTAAAGCCGTTTTTGATGCATTATTAGAAAATATTTCTCACGAAAACGCAGAATATATACACGATCTGGTGGAAACATTCATTCTAAACATTACTGAAAGCACAATTAAAACTCATACACGTTATCAATGGAAACAAAGAATATTGAAGCATCTACAAATTGCTCTTTCAGGAAAAAATCCAAATGAAGAAAAAGCTGTATTAATTTTCAATAAAGGCTTCAGATTTGGAGAAACTTTCTATCCTCACAACTTCAAGCTGCTCATAAAAGAGAATATCATATTTTTCTTGAAGCATATGATCTCCGTTTCTACTGTTACAGAAAAAGATATGCACGAAATAATAAATCATATCATTGAAAATCCCTCACTCATTATGATATTCCAAAATGAAATAAGAAATCGTGTTAAACCGTGCCATATTAGACACTTTATACACTTTCACCCCGACTGTGACTACAATGCATTGCTTCTATTGCTCGATCTGCTCGATAAAGATCAATTCTGCAATGAGCAGAACCCATGGGATTTTTACTCCGCCTTTAAATTCATTCTAACAGACTCTAAAATTATACTTGAAGACAAATTCATCACTCTTTCCAAACCTACTTTGTTAAGACATATGATGTTAATATTATTATTAAACACCCTATATAACTCTATTAA
This sequence comes from Pseudomonadota bacterium, assembly GCA_029777855.1. GTDB lineage: Bacteria > Pseudomonadota > Gammaproteobacteria > JAIEPX01 > JAIEPX01 > JAIEPX01. The sequence goes on along the minus strand of JAKORL010000179.1, from coordinate 63,479 downwards.
TAACCTCGAAGATGAACTTAATAAGCCCCAGGATCCCTGCCGATGGCCAAATTTGGCTCTGATTGTCAAAACAAAATTAAACCAAGAAAAAAGTGTCTGCACTACTAATGATCCCGATCGTCTACGTACCTGCCACGCAGAAGTATTAGATCACCTTGAAAAATATTTCTCAGATCCTGACACTGTACCTGATGCTGAAACAACAAATTCAACGTATTATGATATTTTGAAAATCTTTGAAAACTTTAATCAGTCTGATAATCATAATGGAGCATTTTTTACACCCGCACACCTTGACCATTCTGAATTCGATCAAAAAATGGTTTATTGTATGCGGCGACTCGACCAAAAACTTAACGCCTTAAAGTCTCAACTTTCTGAAACACACACGATAACTAAAAATCAACTCAATCCAACAGATATACTGAGCAATACAGATGAAAACATTTCCTGTAACAGGTGACACCGTCATATTAGGGTATAATGTATGAAATCGCGATTTTCAAAAGATGCTACATTTACTCATTATTTAAAAGACTGTAGCGTAGTCAACAGCACCGCTGATTCTAAAATTGTGATTTTAAAATTCGGGGATAGTAAAATAGCTAATTTATTTTTAACCTTTGTTAAAGAGCATCTCCCTTTATTCAATACTGAATATCCAAAGTCAAACGATAATAATGTTTATCTCACCTCTGAACAATATCTCTTCTGTCAACGCCAAGTAATGTGGGAAAGCGGCAATTTAAAAATGGATTATCTAAAAGATTGTTTATTAAAAACTTTGCGTGCAGACCAATTCGATTTCAGTTATCAATTTATACAAGGCATCATCCCAGGAGAAAACAACTCACGTAGGCTGCATAACTTACGCCCATCCCAACGCAAACCTTATTTAATTAGACCTGATGGCTATGTCTCATATAGATTATATAAAAGACCGCAATATACTAAAGAACAAAAAATTGGCTTTTCCCAGTCACAATCCAATACTCTTTTAGATCCTAATGCACTCAGTCGAGCTTTTGGGTTCAGCAAAAATCAGCGAAATAACAAATTGTACGGTATTGTAACACACCTAGACGATGCTCTCTTCAACAGACTATTGACTGATGACTCTGGAACAGTCAACAGAATTTTTGATTATGATACAAACGATCTAGCTTATAATGCACAAAATCAACTCAAAGGTTATTTATTTACTAAAGAGCAACTCGAAGAATTTAAAATAGCAAACAAGAAAGCCAGATTGTCTAATCCTAGAACCAACGAAGTCCTTGCCAGAATTCGATTTAATCCTTATAGAACAGTCGTCAGTATTTGCACCGACACATTAGAAGCACGTTTACTCGCCTATGATTTTGCAGAGGAATTACTTGAAGAGTACAAAAATTATGCTCTGAAAAACGGACTCAAAGTAAATCCAAATTATAAAATTCCTATTATATTTTATTGCCATAACGATCTCACTAATCGATTTTTCTCCACGGATTTGCACAGTATTCGTCCGTACACAGATCAAATGCGCGAGAATGACAAAACAGAAGCAGTAAGTATTTATACTCGAGAAGATACAAGAATTAAACACTTTCGGAATAATGACTTTGAGTTCTTACTCGGCTTGCCAAATATCACCAAGGAAACCCTGTTAGATCCGTGTTTAGGCCACCCATTAGTCTACGTCATGATGAAAAACGGCTATACGCGAATGTTAATGCGCTTATTAAAAACACCTCTACTCAGAAAACAAGTATTTGATTCATTGACAGACGAATACCACGGACTATTGAAGCAAAATGATCCTATCATCGCCAACTTAGTTCTAGCCGAACAGTTTGATTTAGCTGATGCCCTAATCAAAGCCACTAACAGTGATCAATTCTCTATCCTAATTGAGCGATCTGAGCACAAAAGTCTTAGCACACATATCCTGGATAAAGGAAATCCACGTCAGTTAGCGTATATGGGACTCGACACTATGATTTTACTTGCTGCTGAACAAAAGAAATGGGTGACAGTAAGACTTTGTTTAAAGGAACTCAGCCACATTAAAAAAGAAACATTAAAAAGACTTTTAGAAATGGCAATTGAAAATAATGAAGAAAACGAGCCTATATTTATACTTGACACATTATCAGAATCGGAAGAAGTCATCCTTTTACTTTTTGATCTTGGCCTAGTATTAAGTGGGAAATGGTGGGGAGAAGCCTTTCGCGTTTTTATTCGTAATGGGCGTTTAAAAGCCGCGTCATCTATATTAACTCACCAGAAATTAAATGATGAAAATTTTGATCAGTGCATGGAAAGCTTAAAATATTATCCACAACACATTCTGTTTTTATCACCATTTCTTTATGACAGAGTCAAACCAGCGCATATTAGGAATCAGAGTTTTATGCAAATAAGTCCCCTCGGTGATACAACTGAAATAGATCACATTATTGCTATGATGCAGCAGATTAAAAATCCTATTTTAAATAGTCGTGCCTATCTTTGGGATTTTTATTTTGTCTTGGATTACTCAACTTTAAGTGAAAATCTTGAGTTGGAAAAAGAGCTTGCTCGATTACTGCATCCATCAGTTATTAAACATATGATTCTCGTTTTTATCATAGATAGATTTAGATGCTATTTAAAACCCTTTAAAGACAATGTTACAACGACTGATTCAAGTGCATGGCCCAATCTAACAACAGCATTTAAAACAAAGGGTTCTCTAATTGATTTTAACAAACGTGAATTAATAGAAACCATCGATACTCAACAAAATGAAATTTTGGCACTTCTCAATAACTATTTTAATGACATTGACACAATTCCCTCTGACGAAACAATTGAAGCAACCTACACTCAAGTTATGGAACTATTCGATCACGCACCCCCTTGCGCAGGTCAGTTTGACATTAATACGACATTTGCTGTTTATATGAGAAGCCTGGATATCGAAATGAGACGGTTAAACACCATAGATGAAGACATTGATACCACTGAGCACAGCCATTTTCTCTAATTAGAGATAGGTAATTAATATGAAATTAAAATCACACAAAACACTCGAAGAGAAAACCTTCACCGATTTCTCTATAGCTTGCACTAGGCTAAGCAACAAAGATGCACCTGATATAATTACCTTGAAATTCAAAGATAAAAATACAGCGAGCCAATTCATAATTAAGCTGAAAGATAGGCTACCTTTATTGAATACACCATTTCCTCAATTGACTGATCTGAACGTCTCTCTTACAAAAGAACAAGATCTGTTTTTAAAACGGTTAATCATGTGCGAAAGCGGCAATTTAACAATGGATTATCTAAAAGATTGCTTATTAAAAACCCTTCGTGCTGACGAATTCGATTTTAGTTATCAATTTCTGCTGGGTATCATTCCTGGGGATAATAACTCACGCAGACTACACAACTTACGTCCTTCGCAACGCAAATCATATTTAATTAATCCTGACGGCTACGTCAGTAACAGAGAATACAAAACTCCAATGTATTCAGAAAAGGAAAAAATTGGGTTTTCACAAGCCCAATCCAATACGCTTTTAGACCCTAACGCGCTCAGTAGAGCATTTGGATTTAACAAAGATCAACGAAATGACAAATTATATGGCATTGTGACACATCTAGACGATGCACTTTTCAATAGGCTATTGGTTGATGACTCCGGAACAGTCAATAGAATATTTGACTTCGATACTCATGACCAAGCCTATACTGGATTAGACCAACTAAGAGAGGGTTTATTTACTAGAAAAAAAATCAGCGAGTTCAAAATTGCGAATAAGAAAGCCAGAAAGTCCAACCCTAGAACCAACGAAGTTCTTGCTAGAATTCGATTTAATCCTTATCGAACTGTTGTTTGTATCTGCTCAGACACATTAGAAGCGCGATTACTGGCTTATCATTTTGCACAGGAGTTATTAGAAGAATATAAAATATACGCCGAAAAAAATGGCTTTACTGTAAATCCTAACTTCAGAATACCCATTATTTATTACCTTCGAAAAGAAAAAGTCTCTGGCCTATGTTGTCGGGTCTATCATGAAACTAGACAATACACAAACCAAATGAGAATAGCGGATGAAGCTCAGGCCTCACTCATCCATTCAATTAAATTAGAAAAAGTTAATTGCTATCATGCTAACAATTTTGAATTCTTATTAGGATTGAAAACCATTACAAAAGACATTTTATTGGATATGTGTTTAGGACAACCATTAGCCTATATCATGATGAAAAATGGTTACACTAGAATGTTAATGCGCTTATTAAAAACACCACAAATTAAAGAACAAGTATTTAATTCACTAACTTATGACCACATCGGTTTAATTAGACAAAATGATCCTATCATAGCAAATTTAGTTTTGTGTGAAGAGTTTGAATTAGCCAATAAATTAATTGAAGCCACCAACACTGATAAATTTTTCATTAAAATGGAACGTTCTGAGCACGAATATCTTTCTACTCATCTACTTAATCAAGGAAATCCACGTCAAATTGAATTCATGGGGCTCGATGAAATGCTACTACAAGCAGCCGATCTTGAAAAATGGGTCGTTGTTAAACTCTGTTTAAAAGAATTCAAGAGTATTAAGAATGAAACCATATTACAACTATTTTCTCTAGCATTAAAAAATTCGAAAAAATGCGAATATGCTTTCATATTCAAAAAAGCTTCTGACATGGAAGAAACGTTGACATTATTATTCGATATTGGGATTGAATCAAATGAAGACTGGTGGTTTATTGCCATGAGATTTTATCTTGACAAGGGCAATATTAGAGCAGCCTCGATGATATTCACTCATCCAAAAATGAATAGTAAAAATTTTGATGATTGTGTTGAAGTTTTGATCAATTATATAGAACATATACCTGCTTTAGCGCCTTACCTTTCAAATAAAATAAAATCCAATCAGATTCGAGCATTCTGCAACAAAAATGTATTCCACAATGGAATACTCTCCAAAAAAGATGAAATTGTAGCATTGCTAAAACAAACCATAGATGATCCCATACATAATGAAGCTCAATTTATGGACTTTTACTTTGTATTCGATTCTGTTTCTTACGATGAAAATCTTGAAATTGAAAAAGAACTTATGAGATTACTTAAACCTTCCACTATAAAACATATGTTTCTTATCTACATAGTTGATCGGTTCAGATGCCACATTAAACCATTCCAGGAGGCTGTTTGTGATATTGAAAAAAGCAATTGGCCTAACCTCACGTCTGCATTTAAGAATATGCAGGGGTTGATAGATTATAGATTGTATAAGATCATAAAAGTTCTTAGTCCTTCTCATGCTGAAATTTTAACAACACTTGATCACTACTTAATCGATATTAAAACGATTCCTCCAGAAGAAACGATTCATCACACATACTCAGTAGTTCTGAGTCTTTTTGAGCGCGTAACCCAATCTGAATCCACATTCCCACTTTCTCCAATGTCAAAACATTTTGATGCCCATACCGCACACATACCGTATTTCGGCTTTTTTGAAATGGCAACTCAATTGGCTACCCCCTCGAAATCTGAACATTCTGATTTCAACACAAAATATTCAAACTACATGAGATACCTAGATCTCGAATTATCGAAATCTCAAAAATCTACCAACTCTAAAGAAACAACATTGCCTGTTACACATGAACAAAGCGAAAATGGTAATTTGACACAACAACCCGTTTATTCCAACATTATTTTAGGTAACTAATATGATATTGAAAGCCCTTATAAGACCTGAAGAAAACACCTTCACCTATTTTTCCAAGGCCAGCACCTGCATGGTCGGAAATTATGCGCCTGACGTTATCACCCTACAGTTTAAAACAGCGAAGACTGGAAGCCTTTTTTTCAAAAAATTTAAAGAGAGCTTACCTCTAATCAAGACTGAATTCCCAAAGTTCGATCAAGCGAATGTACACATCACGAAAGAACAATATCTCTTTTTTAGACGACAGGTCATGTATGAAAGCGGCAACTTAACGATGGATTACCTAAAAGATTGTTTATTAAAAACTCTTCGTGCTGACGAATTCGATTTTAGTTATCAATTTATACAAGGCATCATCCCAGGTGATAATAACTCGAGACGATTACATAATTTGCGTCCTACCCAACGAAAATCGTTTATAATTTCTCCAGATGGCACCATCAAGGCAAGAGAATACAAGAAACCAATGTATACTAAAGAGCAGAAAGTAGGGTTCTCACAGGCTCAATCGAATACCCTTTTAGATCCAGAGGCCCTCAGTCAGGCTTTTGGATTCAGTCGAGGTCATCGAAATGATAAATTGTATGGTATCGTGACGCACAAAGATGATTCTCTCTTCAATAGACTTTTAACTGATGACTCTGGAACAATCAGTAGAATCTTTGATTTTGATACAAATGAATTAGCTGAAAATGGTTTAAACAGCCTAAAAACCACTTTTTACACTGTGGATCAACTAGAAGAATTCAAAGTAGCGAACAAACAAGCTCGAAAGATTAATTCAAGGACCAATGAAGTTCTAGCACGAATTCGTTTTAACCCCTATCGCACTGTCGTGTGTATTTGCTCAGACACCTTAGAAGCACGATTATTGGCCTATCATTTTGCACAAGAGTTATTAGAAGAATATAAACTCTACGCCGAAAAACATGGCATCATTGTAAATCTCAATTTCAGAATACCTATTGTTTTTTACATTCGCAAAGACAAAGTATCCGGTCTATTTACACGAGCCCATCACGAAATTAGATCGTATACAGACACGATGAGAAAAAAAGATGAGGCGGAAGCTGCACGAATTTACTCAAACAATTATGAAAAACAATATAACTATCGATACAACAATTTTGAATTTTTATTAGGGCTACAGAACATTTCCAAAGAAATTTTATTAGATATGTGTTTAGGACAACCATTAGCTTACGTCATGATGAAAAATGGTTATACACGAATGTTAATGCGCTTATTAAAGACCACCGAACTCAGAAAAAAAGTATTTAATTCATTGGTCAGCAAACATCCCGGTTTATTTCGACAAAATGACCCTATTATTGGGGCTTTAGTTTTAACTGAACAGTTTGATCTGGCAGATATTCTAATTCAAGCCACCCATACCAATAAAATGCATATAGAAACCTTCGACTCGAATTACACCGACCTTAGATCTTATCTACTCCGTCACGGCAATCCACGTCAAATTGAATACATGGGACTTGATGAAATGCTTCTTCAAGCAGCAAAAAATAATGAATGGGTTACGATAAGGCTCTGCTTAAAAGAGTTACCAAACATTCAGAATTCGACTATTTTGAGCTTATTCTCTAAAGCAGGTCAATATAAAAAAACATGTGAAGAAAAATTTATGTTCAAAAGACGAGCGGCAATCGACTTCATGATTAATGAATTATTCACTTCTACTTTTCAATCAAAATACTGGGAGGCGGTGGAATCATTACTATCAAACCCATTAATTTATGAGAATAAAGCCCTATTAGGATCAGCTCTGATTGAGGCAATTAATGATAAACAAATCCCTATCGCTCAATTATTAATTAAAGCCGGAGCTCGCCCAGAAAAGCCTGCAGGACGTTCACATCTTATCAAAGGCGTGCTGTATTACACCCTCACTAATAGGCTATTTAAATTGATACCAGAGGCACTTAAGGTAGAAGAAGGACATCCTGATGATGATGCCCCTATTCGTTTACATGTCGCTTTACATTTAGCAAAAGAAATCATGGACCCACTTGATTTGGGTGACTTAGAAACAACCATAAAAAAACGCGGGCCCCTTTCTCCAAATCGTATTAAATTCGTGATAGGCTATTTATTCCTAACAGCATTGGCCAACGACAACCCGCAACTGGCTGAAAAGCGTCTTCTTGCGCTTTGCCATCATTACGGCTTACTACCACAAGATAACAATAGCATTAATGATGCTCTGAATATCATCATGGATCATTTTCATGAGGTTGTAAAAGAAATACTTATGTTTGACCATTTTAAAATTTACTCATATATTGTAAAACACTATCTTGACGAAAAAGACGTCGATCAATTACTTTATTTACTCACCCCGCCGAATGACCCTAATTTTAAAAACTTGTTGCGAAAAACTCTATTTCATAGCCTACTCCAAAACTTATCGAACGATAATTTCGAAGTAATAAAGTCTATAAAGCGACAATTCATTGACACTGAACATGATCCTATTCAAAAAGAATATAAGTTATCGAATTGGTACTCTAAACTTAACGACTTCTTTTATACTAACATTCATAGCGATGAGCTCACCGAAGATAAAATACTATCTCTTTTTCGACTTGGGCTCGAATTTTTTGGTGACAGATCTGACCGTATTCTTGAATTACTACTTAAAAGAAGCTATTTCAAAGCCGCAGAAAAAATTGTCACGAACCCTAAAATCAAGGAAGAAGACCTTTTTCATTGCGTAATAGTTATAACCCGCTATCCAAATTCTATTTCATCTTTAGCAGCATCTATCGAAAATAAGGCATTATTAGGAAGAGCATTATTGTGGGCTATAGCAAATAAAAACATTCCCGCCACTCAATCATTAATGCGAGCGGGAGCATTGCCAGAAAAGACTAATTTCGACAGACTCTTTATCGAAGGCGTACTCTACCATACACTCATGAATCGATTATTCGACTTAGTACCTGACGCGATCGATGTAGAAAAAAAATACAATGATGAAGATGCTCAGCTTCGTTATCATGTTGCCTTACTGTTGTCTTATGAGCTAGGAGATCCGTCATCCATTCATCACTTAGAAAATCTTAGTGATAAATTCAAAAATGCTGACCTTCGGACTATTAAATTTGCCATTTTCTACTCATTTCTAAAAGCTTTATCGCGCGGAAATGTTAAATTAGCTGAAGAACAGCTCATGAGTAACTGTCAACGATATAAATTGCTATCCAATGATAATACTATTTCTGACGCACTCGATATTATCATTGAACTTTATTACGATGTTCATAAATCAATCTCCCTTTACGTGCCTGAGCATTTTAGCACCTACATTGTTAAACACTGTCTTAATGAAAAAAATATTCATAAACTAATCTACTTTCTTACCAACCCTAAAGGCTTGTGCACTGCATACTATTATTGTATGCATGGAAACCACTATAGAATTTTATTATCTCTCTTAACTCGCGACAACATTGAAACAGTCAAATTATTTATTCATGAATATGTAAATAATAAAGATAATAATCTATACGAATTTGACATTGTATCTACTTGGCAGACTGCTATTAAAAAAAGCCTAGAGCATGCGTTATCGAGTAAAGAAAATTCTGAAGAAAAGATTTTATTGCTTTTTGATATTGAATATACACCATTATTTGAAGATGAATGGATCATAGCCTTTGAATCTTTACTTGAACATCAATATTTTAAAGCCGCCGCTAAAATAATTGATCATCCAAAAATTCCTAAAACAGCTTTGGCTAGGTGCGCTCTTATCTTAAGGAACAAACCGGAATCTGCTGAACAATTAGCTACCTCTCTTTCAAACATATCAGAAAGACTTCTCGATGAAAATACAGATAGCAATCTGCCTGAACTTCCTGTTTATTATTTGCGTTGATTTTTGTTAAAGCCTACTTTACATTCAAATTTTCAGCAAGCATATTGCAAAATAACGCACCTTGTTCAATGGCATCATCCAATGCGATATGGGTATGAGGTAGATCATCAAACCAGTGTTTAGGCATATTTCCTTTAGTCGAACGTCGATATTCTTTTTTTAGCAAGGCCATTGCATAAGTTTTTACATCTAATGCAGAAAACGAAAACGGGCTTTCTCCGGCAAAACACATTAAATACCAATAGACAAAAGTAAAATCAAATCCCGCGGGATAGCCAACAAAAATAGGTCTTGCATTTAAACTCTTTAACCAAACCACATAGTCTTTCATAGCTTGTTCAGGCGTCTGTAGATTATCTCTGCAGGCCTTCCATGCATCAGGTTGAGTTTTCCACCATTCCATCGTACGCGGATCTTGAACAGCATCTGGCAATGTTTCCAAATTTGCTGTAAATGTCGACACCAACGTTTTATCGGCTTGATAGGCTGCTGACCCAAAACTTAACATGGAATTAATTCCGGGGATTGGACCATCTGTTTCTACATCGGTACTAACATAAATTTCGTGCATTTTAATTACCTTCCATTCTGTATATTCACAACTGGATTGAAATTCTCATCTTTTGCTAAGCTCGGTGTATAAAATCATTTTCTTCACCCCACATTGTCTAAAATCTGTTATTTTTAGGCACTCTGTTCAAAGAGCGGATTATATACCTTCCATTTTGACGACTTGATAAGAGGGCACCTCATAGGGATGCGCTTTCTTCAGAGCAGCAATGACCTCAACGATTTTATCCTCATCACAAACAGTTTCAACACGGTATTCAGAAACTTTTTCTAATAGATTTATTTTACCCACATATGGATTACTACCTGGTAAAGGCATAAACTGGCCCTCACCTTTACATTCCCATGAACAGTGGCTGTAATTATCTACTCTTCCTGCCCCTGCTTCAAAAATAGCGGTTTTGACAGATTCCAAGTGAGACTCAGGAACATTTAAAATAATCAAATACATTTTCCCTGCCTTATTGTAAGATCACTCAGTGTTCAAACATCACTTTCCAACATAATGGTCACTGGCCCATCATTGACTAACTCCACTTCCATATGGGCACCAAATTCACCTGTGGCCACTTTTGTAATTCCCAGCTTGTGTAATGCATTAACCCAATAATGAATCAAAGGTTCAGCATACTCCGGTTTCGCAGCAAGACTAAAGCCCGGTCGGCGACCATTACTTGTGTCGGCATACAATGTAAACTGGGATACTACCAAAATTTCTGCTTCTACATCCAACGCAGAAAGATTCATTTTTTCATTCTCATCTTCGAAAATTCTCAAATTCACAATTTTCTCAGCCATTTGATCAACACAGACCTCGTTATCATCATGACTAATGCCAATCAATAGCAACAAGCCAGACCCGATGTCACCGATTATTTTCGAATCTACAGTGACCCGAGCCTGCTTTACTCTTTGCAGCAAAACGCGCATAACTTCTCCTTGTCGTCGTCCTTCCTCGTCGTCGCATCTTTAGTTGTTAGATGTTCTGTAAAATCCACGATCTTTCAAAATAAAAACAGCAAGATCTTTATTAGAAACAGACATGTTGGGTAGATTTTGAGCGGGTTCGCACCCTCTCCTCGCCACCTAATAAAACAACAACAAATGTTGTTATTCACTATGGAGAGAGAGGATTATTCAGACCCTCCTGGTCTTCACCCTTCGGGCTCGCTTCGTTCTTGCTAAATGGCGGAGAGAGAGGGATTCGAACCCTCGGTACGTTTTACCGTACACACACTTTCCAGGCGTGCTCCTTAAACCACTCGGACACCTCTCCAGACCCTCAAGACTATCATTTGATCAATCCTATATTCAAGAGACTAGATCTATGTGAAGAATCAGTGCTATCGTGTTTCTCCATAGATGCCTGTCCACGGACAGTCGTTTTGAAGATCACTATGACACTGGTAATAATCAATGTTTAAAATGAATTGGGAAAAAAATGATTCGCAGCTTTTATTGCCCGAAAAAACCATTTACAAAATGGTGAAAAAGGCATTCCCTGAACAAAAATTGGCTAGTTACAAAAGAATTCCAGAAGGATGTGCAAATTTAAATATTAAAATTGATATGGAAGACTCTACTTCTCATATTTTACGTATCTACATACATGATAATGATGCTGCTATTCGAGAAAAAAACCTAGGAACTTTGTTAAAAGATAAAATACCGATTCCTCTTACATTTTACGTAGGCGAAATTGATGGGTATACATTTGCCATTACAAAGTTATTACCAGGGAGACACCTGGGAAGTTTTCTACTGGGTAATGTTCCTTACGATATTGAGGCAATTATGTATGACGCAGGGAAAATACTATCAAATATTATATCCTACAGTTTTAATACATCTGGCTTTTTTGATAAAAATTTAAATGTTATATCCGGCAGCGCATCTATTGAAAAATTATCAGCGCATATTGAAGAGTGCTTATCTAACCAAAATGTCATTGCCGTGCTCGGACTTGAAAAGATCGAAGATGCATCCAATTTCATCAATCAAAATAAACACTTATTCCCCGATGAAAACGAGCGATATCTTGTCCATGGAGATTTTGATCCAGCTAATATTCTTGTAGATAAAACAAATGATAAATGCCATATATCTGGCATCCTGGATTGGGAATTTGCCTTCTCAGGCTCTTACTTGTGGGACGTCGCTAATATGTTGCGATACGCCCATAAAATGCCACCCGCATTTCAAAATTGCTTTATTCTCGGGTTAACCGATGGAGGCCTCCAACTGCCCGAAAACTGGAACTCCACCATTGATCTCTTAAATCTAACATCACTACTTGATTGCCTAAAAAGGTCCGATGCAGAAAAAAAACCGATTCAATGTTCTGATATTCGTGATTTAATCAATTATATTTTGTCGAAATATTCTTAGCGCCACCCACCAAAACCATCTAAAATTAATATTTAATTCAACAATTACCTCTGATTATATGATCGAATTCGCAAAACATCTAACAACTCAAGATGCGACACCAAAAGATACACCGCCGGTTAAAGTTGACTTGGCAGATGAATGGCCATAATCCTTTTCATGTTCATATTCGACAAATATATCAATTCCAGGTTTCAAGCGATAATATGGCCGGATAATATATCGCACCTGATCGAGTCCCGATTCTAAGATAGTTCGTACTGCGGTGCGTAAGAAAAAATTGTTAGTCAGTTGAGTATCTCGAGATAATTCAAAATCAATTTTTAACACCCCCGAATGATAATATGCTCTCAAATCGGTTCCGATAAAATAGGGCATCATTCCTTCTATACCTATTCCCATTTGAAGATAAGGGGTATTTGTCGGTTTAATCGTATAATTCAAGCCTCCTTTTATGGCCCAAAATTGATAGATTAAATGCCAATAAAATAAATCGATATCCGCATTTTCTATCTTCCCATTATTAATTTCAGCATCATTAGTATATAATTCGAGTTTGTGATAATCAGATCCATAGAGGCCTTTTAAACCCCATTTTTGCACCTTGCGTAAGGGATTCACACCCACATCTAAATTTGTCGAAAAACTGGTTTTCATTAAATGTGGCATTGGATGATTCACTTGATCAATATTAATAGGTCGAATTTCATCAACATGCACTATTGGTCGGTTGATATAATGAGAACTTATGATACTTTTTTGTGGTGTATTTTTATGCTTTACAACATCAAGTAACGTTGAATACTGAAATACACGTGCCATTCCGCTCATCATATGATAAAGCAAATGACAATGAAATAGCCACTGACCACTCACATCTGCATCAACATCTGCAGCAACAGTAGCGCCGGGTGGAATATTAATAGTGTGTAACAACGGATCATATTCGCCATGACCATTTCTGAAAATGAACCAATGTCCATGAAAATGCATGGGATGGCTCATCATGGAAGTGTTAATAAAGATGAATCGATATCGCTTTCCAGGCTCAAAAACAATAGGTTTAGCATTAAACTCGGGAACACCATTAATAAACCAAATAAATCGATCCATATAACCGAATAATTCCATTTTTATCACTCTGTCTATGGGTTTATAAGGATCGTTTGTTTTCTCTTTGGCGACTACTTTTTCATACTGAGTATTGTGAGTTGTTTTAGATGAAACACTTTTTCGGGACATTTCATCACCCACAATTGTCGACTCAGTGGGCATATCCATAGGCATATTATGTGACATACCTTCCATCATTGTTTTCATCATGGTTCGTGAAATAGGCAAAGGCTCTTTGAATGGCTGAACCGAGCTAATATTAATTTTTTTATTAGTGTCGGTTATTAATGCTCCAATAGCTGAACCTCGTGTATCATTCGATTCAGCATAAATTATAGTAGGGGTTTTTTTTTGAATTTTTACTAAGACGTCCACAGTTTCGCCTGGTGCGATTGTGAAATCATTTATCTCGTATGGTTTCACATCATTACCTTGCACGTGAATAACCCTCATTTTAGATTCTGGTATTTTAACGCGATAAATGGTGCTACCCGCAGCACCAACAAATCTCAATCGTACAATATCACCAACTTTAACAGGTGCTGTCCAGGGAGAAAACTTTGTATGCCCATTCAGCAAATAAGCATCGTACGCTACGTCACTGTAATCATAAACACTCATTCGCATTTGTTGCATCATGTTATAATCTGATAACAGCATTTCTTTTTCTTTTTTTGAAGCGCATTGATAATCATGCAAAAATTTTATTAAAGATGGCTGCAAAGGAAATAGAGATTCGTAGTAATCGCCTGATTTTTTTAGATTAGCCAGAATTTGATCTGAAGGCGTATTACTCCAATCAGATAATACTACGGCAAAATCCTTGTCTGCATGATATTGGCTGGGCGTCCGAGGGTCGATAACAAAAGCGCCATACAACCCTTCTTGCTCTTGCAATCCGGCGTGTGCGTGATACCAATAAGTCCCCGCTTGATTCAGTGTAAATCGATAATGGAAAACGCCCCCTGGAGGAATTCCTTGTTGACTAACGCCTAAGACTCCGTCCATCTGCCATGGTAGAATAATGCCATGCCAATGGATAGCGGTTTCTTTATCGAGATGATTATAGACATTAATTTGAACATGATCTCCTTGCTTAAATTTTAATGTTGGCGCTGGTATCTCATTGTTCACGGACATAGCCAACCTTTCTTTTCCAGCGAAATTTACTTTTTTATATCCTACTACTAAATCGATGATCCGATCGGCAGCAAATGCATTTTGAGTGAAAATAGTTAATGTAAGCACAAGGCAGGCAAATAATCGAACTTTTAAATTCATAAACTTCCAGTGTTTCATATAGCATAACCCTATACTATCATGCTAAACGGAGCATTTTAGCATTAATCGCCACTATAACTGTACTAAGAGACATTAAAACAGCCCCGACTGCTGGTGATAGTACAATACCATAATGAAACAATACACCTGCTGCTACAGGTATAGTGATGACATTATATCCTGTTGCCCATAGAAGATTTTGAATCATTTTACGGGTTGTGGCTCGAGCAAGTGTGATGATCGCAACAACATCCAGTGGATTGCTTTTAACCAATATGATATCAGCTGTCTCAATAGCGACATCTGTACCTGCACCAATTGCAATCCCCACATTGGCTTGTGCTAAAGCGGGTGCATCGTTTACACCATCGCCAGTCATTCCGACAATCAATCCTCTCCCCTGAACTTCTTTTATTTTATTGACTTTATCTTGAGGAAGCACTTCTGCGAAATACTCATCAAGCCCCAATGATTCAGCAACCCATTTAGCCACTTGCTTATTATCCCCAGTTAACATTATACAGCGGATATTCATTGACTTTAGTTGTTTAATTGCTTCCATTGATTCTGGCCGAATAATATCAGCCAGTGCAATTGCGCCTTTTAATTCATTATCTATCATGACAAATACAACTGTTTTTCCTTGCTGACTTAAATTGATAATATGCGTTTCATCTTCTTTATTTAAATGTATATTTTCATCACGTAGATATCCCGGGCTAACAATTTTAACTTCTTTATTATCGACATTTCCTTGAGCTCCTTTTCCAGGTATGGCTCTAAAATTTTCGACTTTAAGTACGCTTTTCTTTGAATTCACAATTCCTTTTGCTATTGAATGCTCAGAATTCGCCTCAACTGCCGCAGCATAATTCACCAATTCATCTTGATTTAAATTTTTATCGAAAATCAATACATCGGTTATGCCAAATTTTCCTTCTGTTAATGTCCCTGTTTTATCAAATACAATTGCATCGATATTACGCGCGGTTTCAAATGCGGAACGATTTCGTATTAACAAACCATGCGAAGCAGCAATCGCAGTTGATATAGCAACAACTAGAGGAACAGCCAAACCAAGCGCATGAGGACAGGTAATCACCATCACAGTGACTGTACGCTCTAAAGCAAAAGAAAATGATTGCTGTAATAATATCCATATCAGTAATGTTAAAGCACCTCCACCCAAAGCAATTAAAGTAAGCCACTTGGCGGCGCGATTAGCCAAATCTTGTGTTTTTGATTTACTCTCTTGAGCTTGTCTCACGAGTTCGATCACTTGCGAAAGAAAAGAACCCATGCCGATTTTTTTTATCTCAATTGTGATTGCACCTTCCCCATTAATAGAACCACCGATGACCTGGGCACCAACTAGTTTTGCAACCGGCCGAGACTCGCCTGTTAGCATCGATTCGTTAACACTTGTTTTACCTTCTAACACAATCCCATCCCCAGGAATTTTTTCTCCTGGCTTGATCAAGACATGATCACCCATCGTTAATTGACTCAAAAGCACATCTTTGATCGTACTGTCAGGCATTATTTTATGGGCAACCGCTGGCAATAATCGCACCAGCTTTTCAAGGGCAGTACCTGCACCCATAACTGATTTCATTTCAATCCAATGCCCCAACAACATAATATCTATTAATGTTGCAAGCTCCCAAAAAAATGACATGCCTGAAAGACCAAAAACAATCATTGTGCTATAAAAGTATGCTACCGAAATGGCTACGGCAATCAAAACCATCATGCCAGGCTTGTGCTCAATCAATTCATCATAAAAACCTTTGAGAAATGGCCAACCACCATAAAAATAAATCACAGTAGATAAAACAAAAACAACTGAGCTGTCTCCGTTAAAAGCAAATGTCTTCCCTAATAAAATAAATTTTTGAACTATAGGCGACAGAATTAAGACGGGTATTGTTAAGACTATCGAGATCCAAAAACGTTTTTTAAAATCACCTGCCATTCCGGCGTGGCATCCATGCCCCATTTGAAGGTGATTCATGTGATGCTCCGCATTATGGTGATTATGCATAATCAATATCCTTACATGATTTCCATATCAAAAGATCGGATCATCTAACAACTTGTATGAACACCTTTTTTAATATGCACTAACAATAATGAAATCGCTGCAGGTGTTACACCTGGAATTCGAGCTGCTTGTCCAAGAGTAGTGGGGCGGACAGATTTGAGTTTTTGTTTCACTTCCGTTGATAACCCACTCACAATTTCATAGTCAAAATGATGTGATAACACTGTTTCTTCGTGACGTTTTTGCCGATCGATTTCTTCTTGCTGACGTTTGATATAGCCCTCATATTTATTGTGAATTTCAACTTGTTCTTTTACAGTAGGAGAGAGTTCAGTTGAATCATTTAGAATTTCCATTAAGCCATCTAAAGTGACTTCTGGCCTACGTAACAATTCAACAGCAAAATATTCTCGTTCTAGAGGTGTATTAAATCGTTCCTGAAACCGAGTTGCGATTTCTGAATTTGGGCGAACTAAAAATTTATTGAGTCGTTCTTGTAATTCTTCGATTTTAGTTTTTTTAGAAGTAAATGCATTCCATCGCTCATCATCAACAAGGCCAAGATCTCGACCGATAGTGGTTAATCGTAAATCAGCATTATCTTCTCGCAGTAATAACCGATATTCTGCTCGCGATGTGAACATACGATAAGGTTCTGTCGTACCGCATGTAATCAAATCATCAATTAAAACACCCATATAAGCTTGATCACGCGTTGGGTACCAAGTTGAGCAATTTTGAGCAACACGTGCAGCATTTAAACCCGCAATTAATCCTTGAGCTGCGGCTTCTTCATAACCTGTAGTGCCGTTAATTTGTCCAGCAAAAAATAGCCCCGGCATTAATTTCGTTTCCAACCAAGGGTGCAAATCGCGCGGATCAAAATAATCGTACTCAATAGCATAACCAGGTCTCGTGATATGCGCATTTGAAAAACCCTTCATGCTACGTACAAAAGCCATTTGCACATCAAAGGGGAGACTCGTAGAAATTCCGTTCGGATAAATTTCGTGCGTAGTAAGGCCTTCAGGTTCAATAAAAATTTGATGCGAGTCTCTTTCTGCAAATCTCACCACTTTGTCTTCGATTGATGGGCAGTATCGTGGACCTGTACCTTCAATAATTCCTGTAAAAAGGGGAGAGCGCTCAAATCCTGTGCGAATTATTTCGTGTGTTTTTGCGTTTGTATGAGTAATAAAACAACTTACCTGGGTAGGGTGTTCTTTTGCATTACCTAGATAAGAAAATACTGGCGTTGGAGTATCACCGGGCTGTTCTTGTAATTCTGAATAATCAATGGTACGCCCGTCAATGCGCGGGGGAGTCCCTGTTTTTAAGCGATCAACACGAAAGGGTAGGGCTCGCAACCGTTCAGCTAATGCCAATGCCGGTGGATCTCCGGCGCGTCCTCCACGATAATTGGATAGCCCGATGTGAATCTTGCCACCCAGAAAAGTACCCGCAGTCAGCACAACCGTCTTGGTGTAAAAATTCAATCCCATCTGGGTGACAACACCACTAACACGACCATTGGCAATAATGAGATCTTCAACAGCCTGTTGAAACAGCGTTAAGTTAGGCTGATTCTCGAGCGCATGGCGAATGGCTTGCTTGTAGAGTACTCGGTCAGCTTGGGCGCGTGTAGCCCGAACTGCGGGCCCCTTACTGGCATTTAAGATACGAAACTGAATGCCCGCTTGATCAATTGCACGAGCCATAATCCCGCCCAGCGCATCAATCTCTTTGACCAAGTGCCCCTTACCTATCCCCCCGATGGCGGGATTACACGACATTTGGCCCAGCGTCTCTATATTATGACTCAACAACAGTGTTTGAGCTCCCATCCTAGCAGCCGCCAGCGCCGCCTCGGTTCCCGCATGCCCACCGCCTACTACAATCACATCAAATGTCTTATTAAAATCCATGGGGTTTTCTCAGATAAATTAAATTAGAAGTAAATCAAGATGTTATCAACATATTACCTATCATACAAGTCACAGAAACTACCAAAATCCCTCATCAAATACAGTAGCAAAAAGGGATAAAGCTCAACAAAGCTTTGGTGTCTAACAAATTCTCGTTCGTAATTCCCGGTTATTATATTAACCGCAGTAAATTCAATATATTTGTTTGACAACCCTCAAAAATTCTAACCAGTAGATCCTGTATTAATCAAAGCAACTTTACTTCTGAGATATATGATGTTAACGTGATGATATAATGATTAATAAAAATCTGGCAATAAAGTTTTGTGATCAATTGATTGAAGGTGTCCTATGAATGATAAATCCGAAAATTCTACCAATGATTCAACAACAGCCTCTAACACTGTATTAAGAAATACATTTCAAATAACTCATGATATTAATGCTCAGATGGCTGGTTTTTTAAGAATGGCTGAAGAAGCTTTTCGAAAAGTGCGAGAACTTTCTATATCTAATCCTGTGGGCTCAAACACAAACCACGATAACGAAGCTCCTTATAAAGCAAACCAACAAAATAGTGAACCTAGTGCTTACCATCGATTCCCCTGAAGAGGAACGTCTCTAATAATCCGCAAATTCAACTTGCTTATATATCCGGGCTATTCTCACCAATGTTATCATCATTTTGATCTGCCCTATCTATTTTATAGCAAGGATTATTGTAAAGTCTCTCTCGAATATCTTTTAAACTCTTTAACACTAAACTGAGAGCCTCTTTATCTTTTTGACGCTGTTTTTTTGCCCCCTGTTTTTCTCTTAACGCTTTTTCCTGTTTTTCAAGAGCTGCCATTCTACTAGTTAAGTGCCTAAATTCTTGTTGATGTACAGCCGAAATATCGACCGCAGGTTTACTTGGGATTGGTAGAGGCGCTGAATGTTCTGAAGGTGAAGGTAGTGAAGGAGCTGGCAGTGGTATTTCAGGACTTTCGCTGCGAGCTCTCTTTTGTGGAGATCGTTTTTCTTCTTCTGCCTGACATAATGCATCTAGGGCAAAAAGGAATTCCGTATTAACCTCAGGATTGAAATTCTCTACTACTAATTTTAAATCCTCTAACCCCAATGATTCATAAATTTGTTTCAATTCATCGAGCGTGAAGTCACAAACCAACAATGCGTGATTCAAAAAATTTTTATCGAACTCACTCATGGGATTTAAAATGAAATTCAAATAATCTTCTTTAACGAAAAAAACACCAGTCAAGTCAATATTAGCTTCGATTAGAAAATCTTTATATTCAGTCACTGTTTTGAAACAAAATGGCAAAGGACTTCTAACATCGATTTTTAAATATTTAACATTGAATTTATCACGATTTACCTGAATTAGATGTCGAATCATGAAGTCTATAAAAATACGATTTTCATAAAGCCCTTTTTCACAAATATGATCAAATGTCATTTGAATAAAATTATCATCCTCAGAATTTGAGATGCAAATAATTGCGATATCAGTTTTTGAAATAATTGGCTTTGTATTTATCCCTCCAGAGACATAATCAAATGTCTCGAAAACTTCCTGCGATAGTAGATCAACACCATTCTCAAGTAATAATTTGAACGCTCCATATGCCTTTCTCCACATAGCCCTAAATATCAGAAGATTGTTTTGTATTTCTTTCTTTTTTACAGCACTAAAAGTGTAGTGTACATAACTATAATTATAGAGCACATCTGTCCAAACTTTGTTAACAAGCTCTTTTTTAAGATCCCGTTGAAATGCGTCGTAATTTCCAGCATCCAAATATTTAAATAGTAATTCAAGATCTGATTGCATACTATATTTCCGTAGTAACTTGATATTTACAATGATTTTTTTGAAAGTCTACCACTGCTCTTCAAGAGCCAGGTCTATTAATAATGACTCCACATCACCTGTTGAGGATATTCCTTAAACAACTACTCATTAACTGATTATATAACTATACGTACCCATAAGTCAGGGCATTCAATCCAGATCCACTGGTTCTACCCAGCCAACTTCATCATACTGTATGCCCCCAAAAGTGTTCAACACACATCGACGCGAAACATCCGTCATTTTATCTGGTAAACGATCAACAGGAAAAAACTGGATTTCTGAACATTTATGAGGCTCATTATTGATCACAGATCCTTCGAACTTCACAATTTCAAAAATAACATACATCACTTCTTTGAATGGATCAGGCATTTGAGCGTGAATCATGCCACGAAATTCAACATCTTTCACACTACAAACAATTCCCAACTCTTCATTTGCTTCCCGTATCACCCCATCTACTAAGGGCTCACTACCATCATGCTTTCCACCAGGTAATGCGAAATATCCATCTTTAAATCCAGTATTCGCTCGTTTCCCCAACAAGACACTGTCTTCTTGTCGAATGATGATCATAATAGCTACTGGAACTTTAAACCAATTTTTTATAGCCACTTATTTAGCCTCATATTATCGTTTTGCAGTATGACACACGGCTTCAATATTATACCCATCAGGGTCAATCACAAAAGCAGCATAATAATGAGGATGATAAATTTCTCGAAAACCAGGCGGGCCATTATCTTTAGCGCCTGCTTCCAGTGCCACCAGATAAAATGCATCCACAACATCGGCATCATGAGCAGAAAATGCAATATGCAGTGGATTTTGAGGTGCATCACTCTCTTGAATCCATAGTTCAGGCTTTCCATCCCTTCCAAAGCCAGCCCAACCAGCATGTTCCATAATCAGAACAATCCCAAGCGGAGCCAACGTCTTAGTATAAAAAGCTTTAGAACGTTCGTAGTTACTCACTGAAAGTCCAATATGATCAATAATCATCGCTGCCTCCTATCAAGTTTAGAGAATCACAATTGTAGGGTACATAGCGAGAACCTACAAGTATCATTCTTGCTGATAATTCTGCCACAAATCATACACAGGCCCTGGTTTTCTCAGCAATTCCGATACAGTACCACTCGCAACTATTTCACCATGACTCAACATAATGATGCTGTCGAATTTTGGAAGCAGATGCAAACGGTGTAATGAAACGATGAGCGCGGATTCTGGGAAGGCATCAATCACACCAGAAAGAATTGTTTTTTCAGTGGGTAAATCAACACTTGACGTGGGCTCATCCATTAAAATTAATGAACTAAAGCGCGCAGCGAATAATCCTCTTGCAAGAGCCAAACGCTGTTTTTGTCCGACAGAAAGATTGAGACCTTTCTCGCGAATATCAGTTTCAATACCTAATGGTAACTTTTCAAGTACATTTGAAAATCCCGCTAATTTGATTGCTCGTTGAATTTCTTCAGGATTGGTTGGAAGATCCATCGTAATATTAAATGCAATGGTATTTTCAAAAATCTCTGGATCCTGCGGAATCAAGGTTGTAATAGCCTGCAACGGTTCTAACGTATTAAAATTCACCTCATCAACTTTTAATTTCACATTTAAAGGTGTATAGAGTCCAGACAGCAGATTTAATAATGTGCTTTTTCCACCACCACTCATGCCTATGAGTGCAATCTTTTCACCTCGTTTAATTTTAAAATTTAAATTCTCGAAGATTTGCTCTCTGTCATCATTTTCAGCATGATGATAGGCAAGACTTGAAATTTCTAGAGTATGCCACTGTCTCGCAGTAGCCTCACCCTGAGGAACATGTGCAAATCTTGTGATATCTTCTAGAATTGGATTGACACTTTTAACATCAGTATCCATTTTAACAATATCACCATAATGCATACTTAGTTCGAAAAATACAGCGCCGAGCTCCCATTGGTATCGGAAAATCATCACAACAATTCCAATCAGAATAGTATTCGTATAGCTGAGTTGGTGAATGATATACCCGATAAGAATTACTGCTTGAGCCATGGCTAACAAGATTCCTACTGTAAACCATTTTACCTCATTAACGACGGCTTCCTTTCGAAAAATTGGCCAAATCGCCATCAATCGCTGGAATAAATTCGAGTGCGTGAGTTCACCTAACCTTAACGTTAATACAGTCGTCATATTGCTGATGTAATCAAACAGCACAGCACCCACATGATTTTCGATTTCATTTTCACCGTCATATAAAGGTATTAATTTGCGGTCGAACAAAAGAATTGTCGCTATCAACGTAACTGACAACAACATACTCATGAGTCCCACTGGAACTGCAATCCAAAGCAAAAATGCAATGGATGTCAGAAATTTAACGATCGTTTCTATATAGATAAATTGATTTTCTGCAAAACGATAGAGTGAAGTAGAGGCCCTATTAATTCGAGTAATCGTGTTTCCCGAATGGTGATTTTGATGCCATTTTAATGGCAGCCGGGTTATGTTCTGATAAAAATCAAGGCGGAAAGATTGCTGGATTTTGAGCGCTACTTTCCGCTCAAGTATCCTTGCGGGGCCATGAAACATCCAAAACAGCAGTAATACGACAACATTTAGTGCGAGCCAAAAAATGACTTCGTTGAGTCGCTCCGGTTTGAAATGTTGTAATACATCAATGGCCTTCCCGAATGAATACGGGCTCAAACTCAACACGGCCTGCGCAATGATAAATGCAAGGTAGTTTATCACTATTGCTGAGCGCCAGCGTTTTCCATACTGCCAAACAGTGCGAATTAAACTAATATAGGGATTGCTCATGGTTTTCTTCCGGGTGCAAAAAGGGTTGAAAATAACAAATTGAAGATCGAATGTTTGCAAGAATCAGAACTTAATACACGGTACTACTCGTCGAGATATTTGTGGGTTTTCTTACTGTATCACTATAAAACCCAAAAAGCAACAAACTATCTCTTTTTGTGGATTTTTATCCTGCACACCAGATTAATGCTATTGTTAAGTTTATCGCTGATTTCTAGGAACTTAAATCAGTTGGGGTACGATTTCTTTCGCTATTTAGCGTCATATAAAAAACGCTTAAATTGTTTTACAACCTTCTAACTATTTAATACACTTGACACTCAGAAGGTAACAAGGATGTCCCCATGGAAGAGAAAAAGGAAAGTCCACATTCAATCAAGGTTTTATTATTTGGAGATGAAGCTTCAAAGAAATCTGATCTTCTAAACACTATCAAGGATAATTGCGGAGGACCTCAATATAATATTAATACTTCAGAGAACCGGATAATACTCACAATTCCACTAAGAGCTGACTGTTCCGTTAGAGTTGATATTCGTAATCATAAACAGGACCTCACTCATTCGAGCTCTCCACTTTTAGGTATTCAACTCGTCCTTTTAGTATTTAGCTATGCTGATGTATCAACATTCAATAATTTGGATGATTGGCTAACAGAGATTGAGCGATATACGCGCAATAATATAACAACGGTAATTATTGGAAATTGTTTTTCAGATACAAATCAAGGCGTCACTGAAATCCAAGCTAAAACCTTTACAGAAGAGCATAGCTATATCTTAGCTAAGGTTCGGGAAGGTGATTTCGAATCTATTCTTAATGCGCTCATTCTTGCATTAAATGAAGTGCCAACTCTGAAACCTCAACCTGCTCCTGTATTACCTTCAAACACTGAAGAGCAGGTCACCGAATCAGAATCACACCCATGTTGTCAATGTACCATGTTCTGAATAGATTGAGACTCACAGCTAAATCGCAACGACTAACAACAAGCCACCAATAATGCTTAAATTTGAAAGAAAGGCAAAATACTTCATTTGACGTTGCATTCCTGTTTCACTCCAAAAATTATCAAAGATTATGGTTGCTAAAACTGTAAACCCGAGTAATCCAAAAGCAGCAACATTTGGATAAAACTGAAAAATCAACATACAAGAAGCTACATATTTTAGTAATGTCGCGAAAAACAACACGAGATTTGCGTAAGGTAAACCACGAGCCTTTACCATTCCTACAGTATTTTCCCAGTTCAAGGTTGTGCTAATAGCAGATAACAAAAATGTTGATGCCATAAAGACCACTGAGATCGTATAAAAATATTGATACATAAACACTCTCCTTTAACTTTGATTCTGCATCTAGAATCTGCTACGAGGTCCTAATACAAAATCAAGATTTACATTTAAAACTCTCTCTTCCAGCACCACGCTTTGAAGATAGTGTCAGTATAGGAAGGTTGTTAACATAAATAAAATAGTATAACATTGGTATATGTATAAAAATATTTATATATTGAGGAGCTTATGTCATACAGGGATTGTTTACACACGTTTTTAACCGTGTACAGGCTAGGTTCGCAGCTTAAAGCCGCAGAATCATTGACCATGACTCAGCCAGGTGTATCACAACACCTAAAGATGCTAGAAAACTACCTTGGCAAGCCCCTATTCATGAGGGTGGGAAGAAAACTAGAACCTACCGCCGTCTCGCATCAGTTGGCTCTTAATATTACAGATGCTCTTGATAAACTCGACGACGTTTTGTGCACAATGAAACAAGGCACTAAATCTTTGAGTGGGGATGTATACGTTGGTGGTTTGAGTGAATTCTTTGGCAAAGTTGTCGTGCCACACTTATCTAAACTATCTCAATATGACATTCGAATTCGATTCGAAATCGATTATTCTACATTAATGCCTCGGCTACTAAATAACGAAATAAACCTCGCTCAATTTGTGGAATATGTAACACACCCCCAAATCACCATAGAAAAAATTTATCACCAGAAATTTATCATGATTGGCCACCCTAAATATAAAAAGCTCATCAATAAAAAAGCATTAGACAGGGGTGATATATCCTGCCTAAAAGACCTACCATGGCTTACGTATAATGAAACACTTCTATTTATCAAACAATACTTCCATACAGTTTTTGAATGTGAATTTAATAGCACACCCAAGCTGATAATCAGTGATCTGTATGCTATTTTAGATGCGGTTAAAACCGGCTTAGGCGTGACAGTTTTATCTTCCTATTTTTGCCAAGAATACTTAGATAACAACAAGGTTGTTGTCCTGTATGAATCCAAAAACGCGCCTCGTCATTATTTTTATCTTGGATGGAAACAAGGCGCACTTCGTGATCCGAAATTAAAACTGGTCTATGACCTCATTAAAGAAGCCAGTGCACAATCGGAATAATTATTACTGTAATTATTAAGACTAATAGAGCCACACCTCCCAGCCCTGAAAAATTAACTAGAGCATCTTGACCAACGCTAAAATTTATATTAAAATTCCTGATCATTTTTTAATTTACGGTGCAAAGTATCATGTATCACAACTCTTAAGTGGCCCCAAAAAAGGGCTAAAAATTAATCGCCGGATCTCGTCGGCCGTTGCCCTTATACTTGAGAGTGAAACATGACACATAAACCAATCCAGCTCAGTAATCTGAGTCTTTCTTTTCCACATAAAACCTGCTTCGACGATTTTACCGCAGATATCCATTATTCCGACCGAATCGCAATTATTGGACGCAATGGTAGTGGTAAATCTACGTTATTGAAAATGCTGCAGGGATTGAAGCTCCAAACATACGGAAATATTAACATTCCGACTGCTGTGACAATGGGTTACGTACCGCAAATAATTGAAGAATATTCGTCACTAAGTGGAGCAGAGCGCTTTCAAGAAGCGCTTACAAAAGCATTATGCAACAATCCGAATTGTCTAATATTAGACGAACCAACAAATCACCTTGATTCATCAAATCGCCAAGCCTTATTGCGCATGCTTGACAATTATCCAGGAACCTTAATTATTGTTACGCACGATGTCGATTTATTAGAAAGAATTACAGATCAATTTTGGCATATCGATAATAGTAAAATACATATTTTCAAAGGACATTACTCCGATTATGTCAGTGAAAATAAAATTAAGCGGGGCTCAATAGAACATGAACTTTATGCATTAAATCGCCAAAAGAAAGAGTCACATAAAGCATTAATGCAAGAACAACATCGTGCAGCAAAAAGTCGGCAAAAAGGCAAGAAAAGCATTCGTCAAAATAAATGGCCTACTATAGTAAGTGATGCAAAAGCGCATCGCGCTGAAAAAACAACAGGAAGGAAAAAAGAAAAAATCAATGAGAAAAAGTGCGTATTGCAAGAAAAATTATCCGAATTAAGACTGCCAAAAATCATAACGCCAAAATTTTCTTTAAACGCTACCGATTTGGGGTGCAATTCGGTTGTCAGTATTACTGAAGGAAGCGTAGGGTATTCAAAAGACAAGATATTGATCGATGAAATTAACATCCAACTCATACAAGGAGAGCATCTAGCGATAACGGGTAACAATGGTAGTGGGAAAACGACACTAATCAAGGCGATAATGAATCATTCCATAATTATTAAATCTGGAACATGGCTCACGCCTAAAATAAATGACATTGGCTATCTTGACCAACATTATTCAACTCTAGACAATGATAAATCTGTATTTCAAACACTAGTGGATTGCACACCCGATTGGTCAGGTAATCAAATTCGCCAGCATTTGAGTGATTTTTTATTCTTCACGAATGAAACTGTGTTTGCGAAAGTTGCAACACTATCTGGCGGAGAAAAAGCCCGTTTATCTTTAGCCCTCATCGCAGCACAAACACCTAGACTGCTACTGTTGGACGAAATTACTAATAATCTCGACATCGAAACACGTGAACATGTTATTCAAGTCCTACGAGCTTATCCAGGAAGTCTGATAGTAATATCGCACGATGAACATTTTTTAAGGGATATTAATATTTCTAATCGACATGAATTATCAAAGAAAAATTCCAGCTGAAGCTAACGTTTGACCAAATCTTTTCGAACAAACAGTCTTACCTTCAAAATGTACCTGTATTATAATAACTTGAATGAAAATTTGCCAGGTACGTTGGATGAATTCTATTTTGGCCCTCCAGGCAAACCTTGTTGTAATATACTTTCACGTGCTTCTTTAGCTGGAATCACTTCACTAAGATCAAAAAAACGACGCGTGATAGGATCTGCTCGACGTTCAAAGTGCTCAGGATCTCTCTGCTGAATGTTAAGCACCTCTATTAAATCATACACTTCATTGCTTGCCCCACCATCTAAATCCGGATTAGGCAAACGAACAGGTATTTTCGGAACATCAAATGTTATTGGAGAACGTTTTGAATCCGTTATCAATCTAGTTTGAAGCAGATCGAAAACTCGATCCTCAGCATTAGATTTGCAACACTCGGCAATATACACTTGCATATCTGAGCTAAATCTCCTCCATCGCGATTTCACTGCTTTAGGAATAGCAGCCCATGTACTTTCTTCTATGTTTGCAGGCTTATCACTAAAATCCATTTGAAGAAATTCAAATAATTTATTTACATTGATTTGAATAACGGACTTACACGGAATGATTTTTTCTTGACCATCTACACGAGTAAGTAATTCTTTATCAACAAATTTAAACACTCCTTTATCTTCTAGGATTCTTACCAATTTTTCAAAACGCTCTTTTCTTCTGGGTATAGGTGGATCTTGAGTACTTTCTCGAACTATTAACTCACCTATTAATATTTCGACACGATAATGATTAGAACAATTTGCAATATTCAATAAAAGTTTGATTACCTTTGCAGAAAATGCCATTACCCTGATGTTATCGGCGTTTTCTCTTCTATGCATTCTCATAACTTACCTCCTCATCTATTAACATTCACGTTAATCTCTTTCTATCAATTTCTCTTTAGTATCCTTCATACAAAAGCACACAGTTGTTCTTATTATATGATTAATAGACAACTTTTCATATAAATGAATACGCTTTTCCACCAACCCCTAACAACTCAAGATACGACACCTTTATTTTTTTTATTTGGGATAAAGCTAAACTCTTTCATAAATTTCATATACTCCAGCTTGCGATTTCAAAAAAATGTACTATATTTAAAGTATGGGGTTATAAAACCCTGTGGTATACGGATATCGAAGAACGCAATGAGGCGACAAGTGGTAAAAGCACCGGCTTCTGTGGCCGAGCAGCCCTGAAAGTGCCGGAGTACTGGTGTTGGAGGTTGTTATGTGTACATACTTTACGAGCAAGATAAGAAGATTGATCATTCCTTTATTAGCTCTTGGGTTTATTGTTAATGCCGATGCAGCGATTTATTATGTGAATGCGAGCGCCCCGGGCGGGGACGGCACTAGTTGGTCAAAGGCTTTCAAAACGCTAACCCCAGCCTTAAATGCTGCAAGTTCAAGCTCTGTGCCAAACCAAATTTGGGTTGCGGCGGGAACTTATAAACCAACGACTACCTGCGGGAATATGACTGCAACATTTCAAATTCCGAGTAATGTAGCCATTTATGGTGGTTTTAAGGGAACAGAAACATCCATCAGCCAAAGAAACCGGGACGCTAATCCTACCATATTAAGTGGCGATATATGCAATCTTGGCCACCCTACCACTGTTCAAACTGATAATACGAAGTACTCATGGCACGTGCTAACCGCAGGTGCATTAACCGGAGTGACGGGCGTAACCTTGGATAGCCTGATTGTGCGGGATGGATATGCTGGAGGCCCCGATTTAGGACAACTTGACCCATCAAAGCCGGGTCAATTTGTTATTGCCGAACTAGATCAAGCCGATGATGCAGGTGGCGGTTTGCTGGCTCGTCATGGTTCACAATTAACTTTAAATAACATGCGCTTTGAATATAATGCTACTGATGCAACGCTCGCCACAGTGGGCGGTAATCCACTCCTAGGAAGACCAGCAATAGCGTCTGGCGGAGGTGCAGTAGCAGTCGTTGATGAAAATACTTTTATCAACGTGTCAAACTCATTATTTCAATACAATAACGCCTTTGTGTTGGGTGGTAATGGTGGTGCGCTTAACGCTATAGGAGAGGGTTCTGGTTATAAAGTTGTCAACAGCACATTTAATAATAATACCGCATTTCGTAATGGTGGTGCTATTCACGGCAAAGATGCTGGCACTATCACGGTACAAACGAGCAATTTCAAAAATAATATTGCCGCAGGAGTCGGATTAGGCGACGAAAGTGGCGGAGCCATCGGTACCATTAACACCAACCTCACTGTCAAAGGTTCTTATTTTGAAGGCAATATTGCCGGCGTTCTGGCAGGTGCGGGTGGAGCGATCTTTTTCCACATACCATTCGATGATGGCACACCTTATACATTGATAGTCAATAACTCCGTTTTTAATAATAACCAAGCCTTTGCCAATGGCGGCGGAGCTATCAATATTTTTGGTGTTGAACCTCATACAGGGTCAAGTGCTAGCATTAATGGATCTTTATTCGTTGGAAATCTGGGTGGTGTTGGCGGTGCGGTACGTGTTGACTCTTTAATTACCTCAATAACCAACTCTCTATTTATCGGCAATAACGCCTGGATTGCAGGCGGAGCGGTAAATGGATCAAATATACTGAACGTCATTGTGCCTGTACCTTATTCTTCAGTACGTCCAACACTCACTCTTACAGGAGATGTTTTTGATCACAACAATATTATTGGATTCCCCCAAAATACTGCCCAATGTACGTTTCCTGTTACAGTATTCCCCTGCACATTCTTTCCACTATTTTTTGATAATATCTTAGCTGCCGGATTTGGTCCATTTTTCGGAGGTCCACCGACATCTATCTCGGCTCTAAACCAAGGTGGTGGAGCAATTGCGGCTGGATTTAGTGCCGTTGTGAATATTTCGAAATCTTCATTCACATACAATACTGCCAACAGCTCACCATCAGATGATGGTGGGGCAGTATTAGTAGGAGGCACTGCAGGTTCAGTGAATACGGACCCTCCTGGAGAAGGCATGAATCAAGCCAACGTTACACTCAGCAACTCCTTCTTCTTTGGTAATACAGGAGCGTTGGGAAATAATAACGTCGCGTGTCAGAACCTTGCTCCCAGCCAACCGAATAACGTGCTTTACAATAATCAGCCTTGTAACGCGCAGTAGCTTGGTAACTCATTGACATAGTGGTAACAGAATGCGTTAGATGAAATAATTGACGCATTCTGTTGCTCTCTCAAGTGTTTAACATTGACTTAATTGCCTCACAAAACGTCTTGATCTCTTCTTCAGTATTATAATAATGCACTGATGCACGAACAAGTGCTGGTAAATGCCGAGCTGACAAATCCAATCGCGCATATTCTTCAAGCGAAATTGAAACGTTAATTTTTCTTTTTGACAAATATTGTTGGATTTCACCAACTTTTTTACCTTTAAAAGTAAAGGTCACAATACCACATTTATTTACCCCAAGATCATGCAATTCGATTGCAGGTATCTCAGATAATTGTTGACGAAAATAATCAGACAAAAATTGTATTCTTTCCCAAATTTTCTCAAGCCCTAGTTTCAAAGCATAATCAATTGCAACACCTAAGCCTATTTTTCCTGTGATATTTTGTTCCCAGGTTTCAAAACGGTGGGCGGAAGAATTCAAAATATAATCATTATCGCTTACCCAAGTAGCTGAATGAAGATCTATAAAAGGTGGGTCACATTGATCCAGTATCTCTTTGCTGGCATATAAAAAACCCGTTCCGCGTGGCCCACGTAAATATTTCCTACCTGTAGCACATAAAAAATTACAGCCAATTTTTTTAACATCGATTGGCATTTGCCCCACTGACTGCGTCGTATCGAGCAAATAAAGAATATTATTTTCTTTTGCAATTTTTCCAACCTCTTCCGCAGGATTGACTAGCCCACCTTGTGTAGGAATATGAGTAATAGCGATTAACTTAACCTTATCATTAATTTTATTTTTTAAGTCACCTACATCAAGCTGCCCAAATGAATCATTCTCCACAACATCGATCACGGCACCAGTGTGCTTAGCGCAGTGCAAAAAGGCCAGATAATTACTGGCATATTCACTCATCGCGGTAATTATTCTGTCGCCCTTATTAAATTTAAGACTATAAAAAGCCATATCCCAGGCTCGTGTAGCATTTTCGACAAAGGCAATTTCTTCACGATCACAATTAATCAACTTGGCCGCAAGATCATAGATTTTTTCAGATTTATCAACAGCCGCTTGCGCAGCTTCATACCCACCTATCGATGCTTCTAATTCAAGATGCTCCTTCATTGAATTCGTAACTGCAAGCGGCGGCAGAGCAGCTCCGGCATTATTAAAATGTACAACATTTTTACAGCCCGGAGTTTCACTTCTGAGTTTTTCGATATTTAGACTTCCCATAACAGCTCCCTATGTTAATGCGCGTATTTATAGACCCTAGGAATATGACACTCAAATACTGGAATTATTGCCATATAGTTACAAATATATAGGTTCTTTGTTGAACCAACAATGACACAATTGCCTCATTCCCTTTCTTAATTGACACAAAATGCATATTTTTTATATCTTATGCCCGATCGCCTCAAGCCCTTGCTAAATCTACTCTTCTGGCAGCTCTCTCCTAATATACTCGCTTTGGCCGTTATGCACATTTAGCCTACATATACTAAACTTAACACATCCACTTTGACTGACCACCTCAATCACTGCAAAGTGCTACTATCAACCCAACAAGGAGCGTGACTTATGACAACAGTAATTGCCACACACGAAGTAGAAGATGGAAATCGATGGATTAAAGGCTGGAAACGAAAACCTGGCAGCTGTCATGAGCTGATGGCATCCATTGAGGCAACAGCGCGTATTTTCCGTAGTCCTGTAAATCCCAACTTAACAGGTCTCATTATCGAAGTCGCCGATGTAGGTAAATTCAATGCATTACTACAATCAGACGAAGGACAAAAAGCCATGAAAGAGGACGGTGTAAAAATTGAGACACTACATGTCGGTTACGAAACTAGCATTTAATTTTATTTAACTTGTCTGTTTTTTATGAACAATAACATACTAGAGATTGGACTGGATGAAGCATTTCAAAATGAACTTGAAAAAGCATCCGAGTCCCTACTTAAACTCGTAGAAGAAAAACCTATGAACCAATACGGTGAAAAGCATGACATCTTTGGATTTTTTGTTAAATTTACAGTTAATCAAATGGACATGCTACGATCTCCAAAAAAGATGTGTAAAAGTAATAGTGCTGTCCAATCATATTGGAGCTTGGTTAAACGATCTTTCATAACAAATATAATTACATTGACAACGCAGCTCTTAGAAATTAGCAATGACGCTAATGATCTGAATAAAAAGGACGAAGCGCTACAAGCTATTGACCATATATTGCATTGTGAGATAGTAAATCATAATAACTATGTCGAAATCTTAACATGGGTAAAAAACAAAATTTCACATGATCGTGGAACTTTTTTAATTCGTTCAATTAAAAATACCCTAAAAGCTAAAAAGGTATCAGATAAAAATAGACAAATGCACATCGGATTTTTTCAAGCGTTAAATTCATTAAGAAACAATTATGCTCACTTTTCTCAAGAATTGTCCCCCAAAGAAACCAATGAAATCATCCGTTTTTTACCAACCCTTGTAAAATCCGGACAAAATAAAAAATTCGTCGATACATACCCCAGTGACATACTTGAAATAGTTTCAAAATATTATGTGTTTTTGGATGTTATCGAAGAAACAAGGTGTCAGATCTAAGATTTATGCGTTTATAAATCTTAGATCTGACACCTTGTTTCTTGTAAAGAAAAAAGTACCTGTAATATTATCACTAAGATGACAATATTACAGGTACTTTGAAGGGCTATATTCTCTACAAACATCTTTCCCTCGTTCATGGACTACAAACCAAACTTCATAAAACTAATAAATTTATTGACTTTTAGCAAATTATATGAGATAATAAGCAATATGAGGTAGGCAGTATCTATGAGTAAGGCTAGGACTAAAAAAAATTTGGGCATTTGTCGTCTTTGCAATAAAAATTGCAACTTAATAAAAAGTCACATAATTCCAAAGTTCATTTTTAAATGGCAAAAAGAATCATCCGCCACAGGACAAATTCGCATGGGCTCAAATCCAAATAAACGCGTACAGGATGGTATTAAAACTCATTTGCTGTGCATTGAATGTGAACAACGGTTTAATGAATGGGAAACTAAGTTCGCTTCAATTGCTTTTCACCCTCTGGTAGAGGGTAAATGCAATAAAATATCGTATGATTTCTGGCTATTGAAATTTAGTGTCTCACTTTCATGGAGAATTCTAATATATAGCCTTGAAAATTCTGGACTTTCTCACCTCTCTGAAAAACATCTTGCAAATATTAAGCAGACTGAGATAGTCTGGAAAGAGTTTCTTTTAGGTATGCAACCTCATCCGAAGAATAATGAACAACATCTAATTTATTTAGGGTATATTGATAGCTTTAATGACGTCTCTATGCCGAAAAATATAAACCGTTATCTTTTAAGAGCGACAGATTTTGAGATTGTAACCTCAACTGATCTGAGTTTCACGTATGTAAAATTTGGCTGTTTTTGTATACTCGGCTTTATTGAAATGCAACCTAAACAATGGGTCGGCTCTAAAATCCATGTAAAGCACGGTGTGATAGGTGCAACGAAATATCCACCTCCAGTTCAGTTACGGGAATATATTAAGACTAGAGCTCAAGAATGTCAGAAAATCAATGGGCAGTTGACTGAAAGACAGTGTAAAATTATAAACGAATCATATAAAAAAGATATGGACCGCGCGGCGAAATCGGAAACCATTAAAGCAATGACTCAAGACGTTGTTCTTTTTGGCGAAAAAGCAGTGTTCAATTCGAAATATAAGAAAAGTCCTTGAAAAATTTTATATTTTTAAGAAAGTACTTGTTGGCCCCTTATACGAAAATAAATTCTGCGATAAAAATGCCTAAAACTTTCAATATTGACTGATATTTTAATTAATGGCTTTGTCCTGACAAATAAATATATTTGCATCACTAATCAATAGCTGCTTTCCAGAGAGCGTATGCGTCGAAATTGTTGAAGGGATAGATTCATCAATTCTGCTGCCTTTGATTCGCCTATATAATCCTCAGCGAGGGCATGAAATAATA
The DNA here is from genome assembly GCA_029777855.1 of Pseudomonadota bacterium. Lineage (GTDB taxonomy): Bacteria > Pseudomonadota > Gammaproteobacteria > JAIEPX01 > JAIEPX01 > JAIEPX01. The sequence continues at coordinate 28,557 of JAKORL010000179.1, read as the reverse complement.
ATTGTTCGAAAATGTGTGCTTTTTCGGTTGGATAAATTTGTCCAGGTTCTGTTATATTCCAGCCTAATTTTCGAAATAACTTGAATTGTTTGTGGTGATAGCTTGATGTAATTATTTTGTTATCTAATGCGCGATATAAAATGGCGGCCATGGATAATCCAAATTCTTCTTTCAATAATCCTAGTTCTTTTAGCTCTATCGCATTTCGATATTTTCCAAGTTCCTGCATCAAAGAAGTCTGTGGAAGTAAAAAAGCACCTGCAAAACGATGGCAGGCATTTTCTTCGTCTAAATCTTTTGAGAGTCGATCTTTAAGTATGAGGTGCCCAAGTTCATGTGCCAATGTAAAGCGTTGTCGATCTCCAGGCCAGTGTAGACCAACGACTATAATCGGCATGCCATTAATGCTGGCTGCTAGCCCATCAAATTTGTTATCAGCATCTGCATCTATCATGAAGACTCGTATGCCATTGGTCTCAAGTGTATCGATTAAATCGGGTATGGGGTCTAGACCGAGTTTCCAAACCTCACGAACACGCTCAGCAACAGATTCGATTTTATTCATATCAGTAATTAATTTTGGTAACCCATCAACGGAAGAAAAAACTTTGACAGGTGGTTGTGGAAATAATTCCTCTAATTCAATTCGTCTTTCAATATGATCAAGCACCTCATTTTCAATAGCATCAAGTCGCTTTTTAGGTAAGGAGTTATGTTTACGATATTCGATTCCCTCTAGCGCGTGTTTTTCGGGTCGGAAAAAATATTCCGTTCGTACATTAAGTGCATGAGACAGCCGTATCAGGATGTCGGATGACGGCATCATAATACCGTCCTCGTACTTTTTAATGGCTGTTTGTGACAAACCAACGAGCTGAGCTAAAGCGCGGTAGCTTAAGCCGGCCGCCTTACGAGCTCGATGGAGTCGAATGTTAAACATGACTACTATCTCCTGTATCACAAAACCAACAATGTTTACAAAATTGATGTTATCTATGTAAATTGTAAACCATGACCCTGATAAAAGCAAGCCCCGAGGGCATTTATCCAGCGTTTGTTACATTATTGAATTTCAGAGGGCTTTGTAGACAAAAAAGGTAGTATTTTTATCCCATAAATGGACAAAAATGCAGCATTTTTAGAATTATTGACGCCAAATTGACTGTTTTATAAAGATCCGCTATCATCGAGTAAGGCTCATGAAGGAATCAGATACATGTACAACCGGCTCCTTAAAATCAATCCTAAGTCTAAAGAAAGCTGCTTATTGCTCGGCCCACGGGGTACCGGAAAGACGCACTGGATAACACACCATCTACCTGATGCATTGGTCTTTAATTTGTTAAAAACCGCAACTTTCGCCGAGTTTATTGCAAACCCTAGCCGATTAGAAAATCATATCCCTCCAAATTTCCAAAATTGGATCGTAATCGATGAAGTGCAAAAAATTCCAGCGTTATTAAATGAAGTACATCGTCTAATCGAATCAAAAGGTTATAAGTTCCTCTTAACGGGTTCGAGCGCTAGAAAACTAAAACGCGAGGGAGCAAACTTACTTGCTGGGCGTGCACTAAGCTACACTATGCATCCGCTCACCTGTCGAGAATTGGGAGATGATTTTAGCCTAGATGTAGCCCTGAAATTTGGGTTATTACCTAAAGTATATTCTTCAGAAAATGCACAACACTATTTAAAAACCTATATCGGAACTTATTTACAAGAAGAAATTCTGCAAGAAGGTATTTTGAGGAATATTGGAGAATTTAGTCGCTTTTTAGAAGTGGCAAGCTTTTCACAGGGCGAAGTGCTGAATATGTCAGAAGTTGCTCGAGAAGCAGGCATTAAGCAAAAAATTGTCAGTACCTACTTTCAAATTACTGAAGATTTATTAATAGGTTTTAAAGTGCCTATATTTATGAAACGTGCACAAAGACAATTAATTGCTCATCCTAAATTTTATTTCTTCGATGTCGGCGTGTACCGCGCTATTCGCCCAACTGGTCCCCTTGACCTACAATCCGAAATCGATGGCCGTGCATTGGAAACTTTATTTGTTCAGCATCTTCGTGCTATCAATGATTATCTAGATCTAGGTTACACAATTTATTATTGGCGGACGCGTAATGGCCTCGAAGTAGATTTTGTTGTTTATGGCGAAAACGGATTAATTGCTTTCGAAATTAAGCGAAAACGAAAAATCTCAACAAAAGATTTAAGGGGGCTACGTACATTCAGCAATGATTACCCCATGGCTAAATTATATCTACTTTATGGTGGAGAAGCTCCTGAATACCACGACAATATTACCGCACTGCCAATACTAGAAGGTTTGAAGCGATTACCAGAATTGCTAAATTACACAACAGAATCAACTGACACAGATAATGCTTAGTAAAATCCTGGGAGATACATTGTTTCAATCATAGATCTGCCACTGTGCTCCTTGTGACTTACCTCAAGTCAAAATTTTTTCAAAATATTACGTAAGGTATTATCTAATAACTCAACAGTTAAACGCGAATTTGATTTGTAGTACCACTTCTTGTCTACTTGGTCAGAACACTGAAAAATAAGGTCAACTAAAAAATGACTCTCAAATTTATGTACAATAGGGCACCTTAAAATGAAATAAATTAGCTCAAAATTGAAGAATGCATCCATGCCAAATTTTCCTTTGTCATTTTTTCTAGTCAAACACTCGCCCACCGTAGATGCCACCATCGATGACGAGTTCACTGGCGGTGACGAATTTTGATTCGTCGGAAGCAAGGTAGAGGATGCCGTAGGCGATGTCGTTGGCGTCGCCGATGTGGCCGAGGGGTTGGAGGTTGTCGAAGGCTGTGCGGGGGTCGGTTGGCGAAGCGTTGGATTTTTGGGGGCTTTCGCCGAGGTTGGGGGTGTTGATGTAGCCGGGGTGTATAGAATTCACTCTGATTTTATCTTTTGCATAGATCATGGCATCTGTTTTGCTCATGAGTCGGATGGCGCCTTTGGAGGCGTGGTTGGCAGGGTAGTCGGGTGAGCCAATCAATCCGTGAATGGATGAGATATTAATAATACTTCCGCCATCGGATTTTTTGAGATACGGAATTACATGTTTGGTGCAGAAAAATGTTCCTTTGGCATTTATATTCATTACTTTATCCCACTCAGTTTCTGACATTTCATGAGTCGGTTTGTTGCTGCCAATAAATCCTGCATTATTAACTAATACATTAATGCGTGAAAACTTCTGTTCAATTTCTTTGAAAACTTTTTCAATAGTAGATTCATCAGTAACATCCATATTCCAGTATTCAGCATTACCTCCGTGATCTTGAATGTATTTAACAGTTTCTTTTCCGGCTGAATCATTAATATCTACCAGCGCAATTGTGGCGCCTTCTTTTGACAACAAATGACACGCCGCCTGTCCGATTCCTGTGGATCCACCTGTAATAATCACTACCTTATTTTGTACACGGCCCATTATTTAATTCCTATTATCTTGCAGCAGAATACATTTTTTTTTCCTTTAGATTTATTCATCGTCTTCACTCCCTGGTTGGTAATATATTTCATCGACACGATTAATGAGCCCATTAGAAATGCTCATTATAGCAATGACATCAAATTGGCCCGCCTTCTCTGATGTTAGCATATATCGAATGGTGCATTGTGTGTTATCGGATGAAGGAATAATATCCGTGCTTTGGATAGTCCATTTTCCAGCCATATCTCTGCAATTTTTGCACTGAGAAAATAATTGTGATCGATTGCTGACCAAAACGTCTCCGTTTGCAATCTTTGTAAAATCGGGAGCAAACAGAGCATTAATAATACTCTCATAATCTTGTTCAACTCCCTGACCCAGTTGGTGTTGAAACTCATTATAACGCTCAGCGTAAGACTTAATTGACATAGTGATACCTCAAAATTGCTATAAATAGCATCATAATCTATTTATTCTCATTGTCAAAAGGACTTTACATTAAGTATTTACTAAAATCATTTTTTCCTTTAAATTGGGACATATCGCAATATTTTTTAAGGAGAATGCTTTGTCTAAAATATTGGTAAGTGCCTGCTTGATTGGACAGAAAGTACGTTTTGATGCGAAAGATTGTCTACAATCAAACGATTTGTTGCACCAATGGATTGAACAGGGCAAAGTTGTGGCAATATGTCCTGAGATGGCAGGGGGGTTGCCTACACCGAGACCACCTTCAGAAATTGAACCTGGAAAATCAGCCGAACACGTATTAAACGGCCTTGGAAAAGTGTTAACAATCCACGGCGATGATGTCTCTTCGGAATATATCAAGGGCGCAGAAAAAGCATTGGAGCTGGCAAAAAAACACAATATCAAAGTTGCAATACTGAAAGCACGCAGCCCGTCTTGCGGATCTAAACAAGTTTATGACGGCACTCATTCCAAAAAATTGGTTGCTGGAATGGGGGTAACAGCAAAAATACTCACTGATAATGGAATTTCTGTTTTCGATGAAACGGAAATTGATCTTGCACTGAAGACTGCATCTCAAAATTAAATTTCAAAGTGCGAGTTAAAATAGTTTTTTACGGCCCGCCTTTAAAGTAGCGCAAAAATATTTATCAGTATAGTAATTTCTCATTTAAACTACATGAAAAATAGAAATATTATTTTTTAGGCAGCTCGTATTCTTCGAGTGGTTTGTAAACTTTCTCATCGAGTGAGTAGGTATAGATTTGTCCTTTTGAAATATCAAAAAACCATTGATGAATATTCAATTCATTTTTGGCAACTCGATCTGCAATCCATGGAAAAGTAAGACAATGTTGATAAGATTCATTTAATGCATATTTCGCACAATCATCTACACTTTCAAGTGCTGTAACAGGGGCATCAATAATTGAGACCCAATTGTTAATAAAGTCGTATTCGGTTGCCGTTCGTTTGTCCATCAGGGCCTGCATACCACCGCATTGACTATGCCCCAGCAATATAAGATGTTTGACTTCTAAGACGGTGATTCCAAACTCAAGCGCCGCACTAGTACCATGGTGGGCTTTATCTTTTTCATAAGGCGGCACGATATTTGCGATATTTCTCACAACAAAAAGGTCCCCTGGATCACATTGTAATATCAAAGCGGGGTCAACTCGAGAATCGCAACAAGCGATAACCATCACTTTAGGCTCTTGACCATACATGGATAATACACGCATGACAGATCGATTTCCGTGTGCATATTTTTTACGAAAGACGTGATAACCTTTTATAATCTTCTTTAAACTCTGTTTCATGATGCCTCCTTTAATGAAAATTTAAGCAAATTACTTCCGTTCATTATTAGCTAGTTTTTGAGCCTAGCATAATTACCAAATGGGATCCACCCTCAAGTTCCAATAAATTCGGCCCTTTGACGGAATCTCATTGAGAACCTACCCTAAATAGGAATCAATCTTATTGCATTTAGATTAACTAAAGATTAACATGTCTAAGAAATTTCATTATTTTCACAAACTAACGAGTAGAGAATAGCCATGCAATTTACACCAAAACTTTTTAGCGTTCTGAAAGAAGGTTACAGTCTCAATACCTTTAGACGTGATTTAATAGCAGGTATTACTGTCGCGATCGTCTCACTACCTTTATCAATGGCATTAGCTATTGCCAGTGGCGCTTCACCTGACAAAGGTTTAATCACAGCAATTATTGCAGGCTTTTTGGTTTCATTACTCGGGGGATCACGTGTACAAATTAGTGGACCAACAGGTGCATTTGTTGTCATTGTATTCAATGGTATTTCTCATTACGGCTATGATGGTCTACTAGTCGCAACCTTAATGGCTGGATTTATTCTGCTTGCTGCAGGTTATCTTAGATTGGGAAGAATTATTAATTTCTTTCCGCACTCGGTCATTACTGGATTTACTTCGGGCATTGCAGTGATTATCGCCTCTTCTCAAGTTAAAGATTTTCTTGGTTTGAAAATTGATTCTGTTCCGGCGGAATTTATTGAGAAATGGATGTCGTATTTTAGTAATATGCATAGCATGAGCACGCCTACCCTGCTGATAGGACTTGGTTCATTAGCTATCATTATTTTAATGAGGCATTTCACACCGAAATTACCCGGATATATTGTTGTTGTTATAGTAGCATCGGTTGTCGTCGCTTTTTTCAACATCCCTACAGAAACGATAGGCTCTCGATTTCCTAATATTCCATCAGGCCTGCCTTTACCCTCTATTCCTGAAATCGGGTGGGACAAAATAAATGATGTCGTTCCTTTGGCCTTTACAATTGCATTCCTCTCTGGAATAGAATCATTATTATCGGCCGTCGTTGCTGATGGTATGACGGGTTACAAACACCGTCCAAATCAAGAAATCGTTGCTCACGGTTTCGCCAACATCGCTTCTACATTATTTGGTGGCTTGCCAGCAACAGGTGCAATTGCTCGAACAGCAACCAATATCAGGGCGGGCGCAACAACACCAGTTGCTGGGTTATTTAATGCGTTTTTTATTCTAATCTTCGTTTTATTTGCGACAAAATATATTAGCTTTATTCCAATGGCTGCCTTGGCTGCCATATTATTTATCGTCGCATGGGGGATGAGCGAACTTCACCAATTTGCACATATCCTTCGATTATCAAACACTGATCGACTTTTACTACTTCTCACATTTTTCTTAACTATATTGGTGGATTTGAACGCTGCGATTTCTGTGGGCGTCATCGCTGCTTCATTGTTGTTCATGCGTGAAATGAGTAAATCTGTTGATATTACCTCTGATGTCAATGGCGACACGGTTGAAGAAGAAAATCAGCGCTTAACCCTCCCTCCAAAAGTGGAAGTGTTCAAAATCACAGGTCCGTTATTTTTTGCAGTGGCGGGTGACTTAATCGATTCAATAAGACCCATTGGTGAAATGCCCAAAGTGCTGATGATTCGGATGCCCCTCGTACCTTATCTTGATGGAACGAGTGCCCGAACATTTCTCAATTTAATTAAAGACTGTCACACCAAAGGAACAGCCCTTGTTATCAGTGGATTACAAACACAGCCCAAAGAAATGTTAACGAATGCGGGTATCCGTCACGGTGAAAACGGTGTGTTTTTCGCGGACAATTACCAAGAGGCGATTGAAATCACTCGCGCAATTTGTGATAAGAAAAAATGACGAAAGCATGATTAACGTTTAAATGTTTTTTACAGTATGCTTTAGCCTAGACTGGGCATTAATTTGCGATGGGGAGAATCTCAAGAGCGTTGATTAATCTCAAGCCATCGCTCTTGCTTCACGTTAACCTCTGGAGCGAATAGGTATCAGGATGATGGCGGGACGGGCCATGGATGGCCCATTAAGCGGAGGAGGTTAACGTGAAACCTGAATGGATGGTGCATCCTGTGACATCTGCAACTTACTTACCAATACAAAAAGTAGAAAAAATCTTGCCTAATAAATCATCTGCTCTAAATTCGCCTGTTATTTCACTCAAAGAATTTTGAGCAAGACGACATTCTTCAGCAAGCAACTCACCAGCACGATCGTTAGACAAATGAGATTCACCAATCCCCAGATGATTTTCAGCTATTTCTATCGCTAATAAGTGGCGTCTTCGCGCGCTAAAATTCCCTTCACCAGTTGACTGAAAACCGATCATTTTAAGAATGGACTTTTTCAATAAATCAATGCCGGCGTTTTTTTTTGCTGAAATCAGTACCGCAGCATTACCATCTTGATCCAATATTGTAGGTTCATTTTGAGTAATATCAATTTTATTACGTACAATAATTAGTCGTTTTCTTGCTGCGAAATTTTCTATGGTCGCGGAAAATTGATCATCAAAATCAGATGGCTTACTGTGATCCAAGACTAATAACAAAAGATCGGCTTGTTTAATTTCATTTTCGGCTCGACGAATGCCTTCTTGCTCCACGACATCCTGACTAATTCGCAATCCCGCTGTATCGACCAATTGAAAACGAACCCCCTCGATATTAATCTCCGCTCTCAACAAATCACGTGTAGTCCCAGGAACGGGTGTTACTATTGCAGTATCTTCACCCGTTAGTCGATTCAAAATACTGGACTTTCCAACATTCGGAGAACCAGCCAGCGCTAATTTAATGCCATCTCGCAATATCACACCACTCTGAGCTTTATTTTTTAAATCTCGCAATAGTTTTTTTATTTGATTTAACTGCTGAGTAATACGCACATCAGAAAGAAAATCGATTTCTTCCTCAGGGAAATCAATCGCTGCTTCAACAAACATACGCAGTGCAATTAATTGCTCTACAATGGCATGAACAGCTTTTGAAAATTCCCCCTGTAAAGAACGCATTGCCGATCGAGCCGCTTGCTCTGAGGTGGCCGATATAAGATCGGCTATTGCTTCAGCTTGAGCTAAATCTAATTTGTTGTTTAAAAAAGCGCGCTCTGAAAATTCACCCGGTCTTGCCAATCGAGCACCACACTGAATAATTCGTTGAAGTAAACATTCTAAAATAATTTGACCACCGTGGCCTTGAAATTCAACAACATCTTCTCCTGTAAATGAATTCGGCCCAGGAAAATAGAGCACAAGTCCTTCATCAATAACCTTATCATTTTCGTCGAGAAAACGGCAGTATTGTGCGTAACGTGGCTTTGGGCTTTGGGCAGTAATTTTTTCCACAATTGAAAAAGATAGTGGGCCTGAGACCCTAATTACGCCTATTCCTGCAGAACCGCTGGCTGTGGCAATTGCAGTAATTGTTTCTGTTTGTGCGTTCACGACCGTACCTGTATAACTCAGAATTTACCTTAATTAATTGTGTCGGGCATCATTGTCACGTCATCGCGAGCAATGTTTGGCGATGACGTGAAAGCAACTACAAAATCAGCACTTATAATTCAGTATTTTTTATTTTTTACTCAGCTTTTTAACTTTGTTATCTGAAAACTTGTTCATACAATAAGCCTGTTGAGCTATCGAGAATAAAATATTCACAAACCAATACAGCACTAATCCGGCTGGAAATGTTGCAAAAAACACTGAAAATGCAACAGGCATGATATACATCATCATCGCTTGTGTGCGATCGGGTGGTGCTGGACTTAATCGAGTCTGCATCAACATCGAGAGCATCATTAATCCAGGTAAAATATAAAGCGGATCTGGTGCCGATAAATCTTTCACCCACAACATCCAAGGTGCGTGACGTAAATGAACACTTTCGATTAATACATAATATAGTGCAATAAAAAACGGCATCTGAATCAACATGGGTAAACAACCACCCAAGGGATTCACTTTTTCTTTACGATAAAGATCCATCATGGCTTGACTCATCTTTTGACGATCATCACCAAAACGTTCTTTTAATGCATTTAATCGGGGCTGTAAATTACGCATTTTAGCCATTGATCGATAACTCGACGCAGATAATCGATAAAAGACCAATTTAATAAAGATAGTAATTAAAACAATTGACCATCCCCAGTTCCCAACAAATTTATTAATTTGCGCTAACAACCAATAAATGGGTTCGGAAATAAAAAATAACCACCCGAAATCGATTGTTTTAGATAAATTAGGCGCTAACTTATCAAGATCCTCGTGCAATTCAGGTCCGACATATAATTTCGCATTTGCAGAAGATTGTGTACCAGCTGGCACATCTAATTCGGGCCCCACAAAGCCAATCGTGTAAATATTTTTGTCATGAACTCGACTAAAATAATGATTTTGAGCTTTGCTGTAAGGAATCCATGCGCTGAGAAAGTATTGTTCTTGCATAGCAACCCAACCACCCGTGATGCTGCGGCTCAGATTATTTTTAGACATTGATTTATACGAAATCTTTTCGTAAGGGATTTGATCACTCGAAATTGCGGCCCCCGTATAAGTTCGAAGACCAAACATACCGCCTTGTTCTGTTTGTGCTCGCTGAATTTGAGCATAGAGACTTCCGCGCCAATCTTCCGACCCTTTGTTATCTATCAAGTATTCAACGTTAAGATCGTACTGACCCCGTGTCAAAATAAATCGCTTAGTAACCGCTAACCCAGTTGCATCGTGCCATTTAAGATCAACCGTTAAAGTATTTTGCCCTGCTGGTAGATCAAAGACTTTTTTATCAGCATGATAAATTGCTTGGCCATTCGTAGTATCCGGACCATTCACACCCATGAGCCCACTTTGAGCAATATAAAGCGTATCAGAGTTGTCACTGAATAGTTGAACAGGTACGTCTGGTTTATTTACAGCTTCCGGATAAGCAGGAAGGCTTGCTTTGACGATATTACCGCCTTTGGTATCAATAATAAGTTTTAAGGTATCAGTATTGACTGAAATCAACTCACCATGTTCTGCAGATGATTGTGTGGTCGCAGTGCCAGAACCTATTACTGCAGGATTTTTTTGAGAAGCGGCCATCGCAGATGTTGGAGGCAAATTAGTATTCGTTGTGGCCGGTGCGCCTGGTGCAGCTGCTTCTGTTGTAGTCGGTGCAGGTGCAGGAGCATGCTCCATTTGCCATTGATTCCATAGTAAAAAGCCAATAACAGCCAACAAAATATAAAGTAACGTTCGTCTATCTATCATAATTCATCTTTCTGGTTAGGTACCGGATCGTATCCACCGGGATGGAAGGGGTGACATCTTATCAAACGACGCACCGTAAGCCCTATGCCTTTCAACACTCCCTGTGAGCGAAGCGCCTCTAGGCTATAACTTGAGCATGTAGGCTCAAACCGGCAATGATGCCCTAAGAACGGACTAATTGCTAGTTGGTATGCTCGAAGAACGCCAATTAGGCACCAGCTAACAACGTTTCGACCTTTTGCCATAAACGTTCTATGCATTCTCTGAGCCCTCTCTTGCTGAGCGTTGAGTGGGGTATTTTTACTACTACCACAATATCAAGACTATCTAATTGTACTTGCCGTCTACGGAATGATTCACGAATCACTCTTCTCACAGTATTACGATCTGAAGCTAATTTGAACGCTCGTTTTGGAACACTGACCCCTAATCGAGCGTGTTGGAGGTCGTTATGACGGCAAAATGCTACTAAATTTTGATCTGAAAATCGACGGGAATGTTGAAAAACTGCCATAAACTCAGCTTCGGATCGAAGCCGACTATGACACGAAAAGCGCTCTGATTTCACACACTAAGACGCTTACGACCCTTAGCGCGTCGGCGTGATAACACGATACGACCGTTTTTGGTTGCCATACGAGCCCGAAAGCCGTGCGCACGTTTGCGTTTTAGAACACTGGGTTGAAATGTACGTTTCATGAACTATCTCATACTCTATTCAAATTGGAGGGGCAGTATACCTTGGATGTTGTGTACATGCAAACAGATTTCTGTCCATCAATAGCCTACTTAAGTCCCCCAGGTGGGTTCGGTAGTAATTCCTGCTGTGCGACAGGTGCTGGCTTTTCCTCAAGAGGTGTTGGAGCAGTCGTGAAAAACTGCCACTGTGTAGTCACATCTTCATACATTACAACAGCCCCTGGCAACACTCTTTCTTGGATAAATAAATTGATACGCTCTGTAATATGCATCTGATCTCGATCATCAGTTAGAAACTGCCTCAATAATAGTTTCTCAAAACAGCGATACAAAAAAGCGTGTATCGCAGTTAATCCCCTTTCATCATTTGGCCAAACTAGAGGTGGGAATCCTCGGAACTGGAGAGTCTCTCGTGTCAAAAAGATAACAGGTAATCGACCACCGCCGATGATTTTATTAATTAATGCTGCCCCTGCTTTTGTATCATTAGGATTTTCAATAAACATGTTAAAGGTTCTTTGTAATTCAGCAATTAAACTAGCATCTGGTGTTGCTTGCGGTTGTATTGCCATCGCTGGAAACGCTGGCAGTTGAAAAATGGGCAACGGCGGTACTCCAAAATCCACAAAAGGAAATTGGCAAGCTGCGTACGAACTACGTAATGGTTCTGTAAAATCTCGTTTCACGAACTCACTACTTTGTTGCACCCGCCCATAAAACTCCACGAGTATTTGTCGAAATGCTTCTCGATTGATGCCATCAGATAATTTAGAGACCATCTTCAAAGCAAAATACTGCACTGTTGTATTCTCGAAAGCAAAATCTAACGCCAATGCTCTCCGCAATATCTCACACAGTTCAAGAAGAAGCCGCGGCTTTTCAAAAAGACCATGAGAATAGGTTGCACTCCGAAACAAAATCTCTGATGCAATCACTATATTATCATTTGGCTCGTTTTTATTTCTTATCTGCAAAAATAAACTCTTTAGAGCCGTCGAATGATTATGTTCAAATTGAACACCATAAATTAATAAGCTCAAAAAGAAAGACAAATCACGATTTATTCTTGCAGCATTTTGTGTATTTTGATTGAGGTTATTTCCAATAGCATTTAAAATATTAAGAACCATATCATGCCGATTTTTATTGATTAAAACCAACAAGATCCTCATTATCCAATTTAATCTGGCCCGATCATCGATGCTTTTCAAATCATAAAAGTCTATCGTGATCATCTGTTCCGATTCACAGAATAAACGGCTCACCGTACTTTCCACAAGATTACGATCAATTTGCCCCCCAGGAATTTCAGACAGAACATTATAGTAAGCTTCTAAACCCGCATCAAAACGATATAATCCAGTCGTTTGACTCCGATGAAGGGGACTGAGTATAGCTTCTTCTGTGATGCACTGTAATACTCTGTTTGTACAACCAACATCCGAAGCTATAACATTAGAACAAGCCGAAAAAATTTTCATTACTTCAAAATAACGACCAGAATATTTATCTTCATTTATCGGCATTAATTGATTAATATCATTAAGCAACAACATCCCTTCACGCGCTAATCGTAAAAGCCCGTGTAATACCGAAAATCGAATAGTTACATAACCACTACGATAACATTCAATAATCTTTTGTTTAAAGATTTCATGGTTTAAAGAAGAAGATCCCACAAACCGCGTAAGAACTTTTATCCAAGCAGCTCCTCGTAGCGCACCACCTGATAAAATATTTTGCATGAAAGCATCAAAAATATTATTCCGCCTTATTAAACAATCAAGCACTGCTGGACTCTCGGACAAAGTAGTTGCTAAATCGCGTGAGTCTTCAATTAACTCTACCTCACAAGCACCTACCTCATCATAGATAAACGGCAGGGTGGCTTGAGAATATCCCGCAATGATTCGTAACTTTCCGTCAAAATCTTGGGCAATAGTTTCAGGAACAGTTTCCTGCAGCAGTGCTATCCATAATTTGACTTGATGATAATTAAATAATTCCCGAGGCCTTGAATCGATTACTGTCCAAAAATTTCTCTTGAGACGATCACGGATAGTCTGATCCATCATTGAAATCCCGACAAACTGTTGATGGACAAATCCCGATAAAAACCTAAGAACCAATGTAAAATTATTATTATATTTATTATCCGAAATATACTGCAGGACTTCTCTAAAATGACTGCTGCTCAATTTTTGATACATATACCAAGCACAGAAGAAATCTAAAATTGATGAATGACTAAATTCATAGAGAGGGTTTTCAGCCGTTCCGGTTTGTATTATAAATCCATACTCACGCATACTACCAATTAGATCAAGATCTATCCGTTTACCTAGATATCGGGTTAATGTTTGAAGACTAATTTCTCGCTGATTATTCAACTTCATATAGTATGCTAATCTTTGATAACTTTTCATTACTTCGCCTGATAAGACAAATAACTGTCTTGGATTCTGTTGGGCGCCTCGAAAACCCGCTTTCTCTAAAGTTAGGCTCATCGAAAGCTTCAGAAATTCATAAAACAAACGAGTAATTGCTATTTGGGGATTATTTCCTAACTGAACTTGATCCGCCCCCCACAACATACACAGCATAGATAAATTACCTGGAGTACGTACATGAGGACGTACTCCTGAAGCACTACGAAGAAATGTTTTTAAAGTGGCTCGTTTGGGAATGTCATTCCCCACAAAATAGTCATCAATAAATCGATCAATATGTTCCTGTCGATAAGGTGCCATATGCAAGGTTCTAGTGATATTGATTTCTGCGGTTGGTTTCCTGTACGGTCTTGTTGTAATAACGCGGAATCTTGCTAATTTAATCAAATTGTCCCACACAGTGTTTAAGTATCCTTGTGATGGTAATTCCAGCTCATCGTAGCCATCTAAGATCCATAGCACTTTATTATTTTTTATCAGCTCCTCAAGTTTACTATCAAGGAAAATATTTCCCACTATATCTTCAAAACATTCTTTTTGAATAATTTCACTCAATGTATAAGGGTTGTTTCGCCGAGGATATTTTTCTGAATTAAGATTTCTCAGAGGAATATAACAAATCAAATCAAATTCCTTCCATAGTCTATTTTGATTTTTCGCCCATTGATACAAAATAGATAAACATAAGGTTGTCTTACCATACCCAGCGGGACCTTCAATTAATACGCTCTGTGCTCGATCATCATTAGGAGATAATATTCCACCAATCTCGACATGGTCTTGGTTAACCAAGGCTGTTGCAAAAAATGCGCGCTCATTTTCTCGCTCCTCTTCTTTAAAAGTTGGCGTCGACTCTTTACGCAAATTGAAAACTACATTTTCAATTCTAAAGCCATATTCTCTAGTATTTGATTGAACAGTATTATATTTATTTTCGATATCATTACAGAATACTTTTAAAATATGAACAGGAATCTTTCTCTGCTGCAAATACTGTACCCCCGTTACAGGATATCGCAATTCAACTCTGAGAGTTAAGTTAGGGCTTGCTAAAGTGCGTTCCTCGCTCAGTAGCCAGTCACAATTTTCCCGTGTACGATTTTTTGTACCAGGAAGATAGCTTTCTACCACACAATTACAGCTGAGTGCTTGTGGATATAAAGCAGTTAAATTTAATTGGTCAAATCTCAAACCTCCTTGCCTCAGTGCACTTGAATATATCCTATTAATTACCTCAGCTTTTTCGTAATTAATTACAGAGAATTTAATGCAATCGGAAATATAAGACAGCTCATCCTGATTAGTCTCGTTATACTCATTTTGTTGTCTTTGACTGTAAACAAACGGGTAAATTAAATTATCTACAGTAGTTGCATGACGCCAAGAAAGGATCCTCGCACCTTGCATTTCCAATACTCCATCACCAAGATTATCCACCCTCTTCAGAACAATTCCATTGATTTTTTGAAAAGCTACGTATATTGAATGTCCAGGGTTAACATATCTAACCGCCAGTACCAATTCACCATTCTCAAGCACTCTAATTCGATCAATGACATTTTTCGACAAAACGACATATAAGCTATCTTGAATTTGTCGAACATTATCCCGAAGGAAATTTATTTTATTAGCTAAACTGTCTATATGGTAGGCTGCCCAAAGTATATGAAATGTTTCAATTGTGATACAAAATTCTTTTTTAACCAGCTCTACGCGTAGTCTACGATTATCATTCTCTACCTCATGAGTATAATTCCAGCTGATTTTAAGGAGAAGGTGAAATAATATCCTTAAACGGGTAGATAAGAACTGATATTGATGCCACCACTCCAGACGATTGTTCTCATTCGGTCCCACCGCTGTACCAGCGATAGAGCCTTGAATGTAATATCCCTTAATACTGCAAATGTGCCCAAAAAATTTATTTTGGTTATCGCGTAATTCAGGCTCTAGATTCAACCCTGTTAACAAGCTTACACAAAATGCTGACACTAAGAGGTTATGCGTATTATCACCATCATTTTCTGGCTTATAATGTTCTAGTGCAAAAGTAATTATTTCATCAAGGTCTGCGGACTTAAATGTAGTGAGATTTCTTAGAAGTAAAGTTACACATTCAATATTGGGATTATTCTGAGTCGCATAAGTCAATGGGGTGCAAAAATTAATATCGGATATAAATGTTTTCGCCCCACAATCTAGTAGCACTTGAGTACATTCAAGGTTTCTAGCCAATACTGCATAATGCAATAGTGTTCTACCTTGCTGCACAGGATTCGGGTCTCTAGCATTGACTAAATGGTGGTTCGCAAGCTGCGTTAAATGCCCCCGTAATACATCAGCACCTCCAGGAACCGTTCGATTAATTATTTGAACAAGGCTGTTAAATTCGATTCTTTGTTCCATTAAATTTTTCTCCTGGTTAATAAGTAATTAATGAACTATTACATGGCAGCCCACTAAAATTCACTCCATGGTAATGCATTTTAATGAGTTTGTGTAATTTTTTGCAGTGTATAAATTCAGGTGGTTTGAGACTCATACGGAGGCCTCGAGTTCCAGATTCCGAATATATTCCATTGGAGTCCTGCCTGCTAGTGTTGCATGAGGTCGATAAGTATTGTATTTGGTGACTGCCTTCGCCAGCTCATTTCTTAGAGCACTCAAAGTATCACAGAGACTGGCTCTATCATAAAATCTCTCTAAACGTCCTGTTACCTCGCAACAAGCCTGCTCGAACTCTCCCGTAAATTCCGATCCGCCATCAACCTGTATCGATTCGATCTTAAAGGGCGATTTCGCCATCACTTCCTTCAGAAATTTTTTAGCACTGCGGCTCGTTGCGTCACCATAAATCTGAGCATGGAAAAACTTTTATTGCCTTTCCCACGTTTGAAAATGTTTAATACGAACACCATTTCGAGTGGCGGTCATGTGGTCTACTTGCATACGCTCACCCAGCGCCATAGCATTGTATTCTTTGTAAGACCAGGGTTTTGCGTGGCATTTTTTAAAGTTTCGCTTTTTTCTAAAGACCAACCTCCTTCGTGAACAGTCTGCTCAGCGCCGTCTCATATCTACCTGAACCTATACACTGTTCAATCTTAGTCATTACGCTTTAGTGCCCCTCTAGAATCATATTCGTAAGAGTCTCTAGGAGGAATAAGGTGCTTCTGTAGATCAACAAAGCTACTGAATGACTTTAACTGGCATTTAATTAAATCATTATGCGTCATCCATATCGCTGAAACCGCGATATTATGTTCGTATAATATATTTGCCAAATTAAGCGCACCTAACATGTCGGAATCAGTGCCATCTCCAATGACAATAACTTCAGTAATATCCGACCCTTCAATTACTGGATATAGAGAATTTATGGCGGTCATAAAATGATGGGGATCTGGCTTTGTACGCGGTGACACTGAATCGGATGCAATAATGGGGCAATTCTCAAAAATGTCCTTCCAACAAAATAACTCTATACCATGCTTAACAAGCTTAGCAGAGCTGTTCGACACAATCGCAAATGGAATACCTTCATTCAAAAGTGCGCGCAGTAAATCTTCAGCGCCTGGAAAAGGTTTTTTTAAGGGCACATCTTTATGATCCATATATTCAAAATAAAGAATTTTGGCTTCCTGCCAATAATCATCACCGAAGATACTCTTCAAATGATCCGAAAATTCTTGTGTCCACGGCTTATTTAATATAGTCCTATCAATAATAAATTCAGGGTGTCTTTGCTCAATTTCACTTGCAACTAGTGACAATCTTTTTTGAATCGTGGGGAAAGTGTTGCATAGACAATTATCCCAGTCAATCAGAACTATTTGATGTGAATTGATACGTTTACTTTTTAACTCATGATCTGTTCCCCGCTGTTTTATACTAGCTGTGGGCATAAGATCATTGTTTAGCACGGGACTACTATTTCTCTTCTCCCCATACAAATAGCCAGCAAAAAAAGTAGGGCCGAACAAAAGTGGAACATATTTTTGCAAGTGCTTTAGTCGCATTTTCTCTACCTTCTTATCAAAAATCCATTGATTACCCAAAATTATATACAAGCATGATAATTACATACCACATATATGCCCACAAGAAAAGTAATTTGACTATTTTCATAATAGCAAGTAACTTGCATAAGATGCTAACTATATGTTGAAATTTTAACACAGATATTCGGCCCGGGAATTTGAAGTTATATCAAGGAGTCATTGCCATGAATATAAAGTTCTCTGACATATCGATTACGATGTATCAACAAGCTTGTCTCATGATGAATGAGAAAATGAAATCCTCTTTTGAGGAGCTACTGATAAATATCGCTCGTCTAAAAGGCGTTCCTAAACCTGGTTACAGATGTTACATGAGCTATGCTTGGCCAATAGAGAGTAATTCTGAAACTGAATCATTGGTGCAACCATTCTTAATTAATCTCCACGCTCATTTAAAACTTGCTGGCATATACCCAATTTTAGATCTTATTAACTACCGTGATACCGACGATATTTACTCTTTTTCTTCTATGGCAAATGATACTGACTTTGTCCTACTGTTTGGCACACCTTCACTACGTTCAAAACATGAGGATCCCTATTGGAATCCTGAAAAAATAGTTATGGCAAATACTATTTCTAAACAGCATCGAGATACTCTTACATCTCAACACCGAGTTTTACCCATCATATTAATAGGTGCAATAGTCGACAGTTTTATATCCATTTTCGAGAATATAGAAGTTATTGATTGGTGCGCTGGAGAGTACCTTGCACAACTACAAAATTTATTAAGCGATATTTATTTTCAAAAACACCCCAGCCATGAGTATAACAAGTTATGGTCATCGTTTAAGGAACAATTCCCTCATTCACTAACGCCCGAGAAATTAGAAGACCACATACCCAAAGTAAAACTGTTTTTTAAACAATGCATTAGTATCAACTGTACTGACGCAAGATTGTCATATCTACACAAAGAGAGGCATCTGGAGTCTGTTTGCCGCAAAATTTTACTGAAAGAAAGACAAGGATTACCACCAACACATGTTGCTTTTCATGGGAGTTTTCAACTACCTCGTGTCAGTCACTTTTTTACTGGTAGGCAGATTGAGCTTTCTCAAATTGACACCATGCTAAATAACACGTTGCAAAATAAAAAATTGGGGGTATGCATCACAGGGTTCCCGGGCATAGGAAAAACTCAACTCGTTGCTATGTACCTAAAAATGATTACGGACGAAGACCTGACTGAAGCCAGTAAAAATTTTAAAAACGTAATTTGGATGTTAGCTGGCTCTGAAAATCCTGAAGATACTCCAAAGTTGTTGCGGCGCCAATTTATCAAACTCGCCAATTCACTCGAAATGGATACTGTACGCGCAACAAGTGATAATGAAGTCTATCAATACGTTTACGAAAAATTAGGCTTTCGCGGAAAATGCCTAATCGTATTCGACAATGTTCATGGCCCATCACAACTATCGCCCTTTATGCCACCCAATAATGAATGTTTTAGCGTACTGTTAACGACGCGAAATTCTTTATCAGCAGAATGGCGTGAGCAATTTGATCTATTATTATTAGATAATTTCTTACTTGAGACTGCGGTTAGATATATCAGTAGTTTCCTAGAAAATAAAAAACCCCAATCTCAATATTCGACTCATGATATTAAAGAATTAGCCACTACATGTGGACGATATCCACTGATGCTATCACAAGCACTTGCTTATATACTGAACAATAACAAAACAATTCCTTCGTATCTCTCACTCTTAACCAATTCACCAGACAAGATATATTCAACAAAACTATTTTCAAATGACCCCTATAAATTAGAAAAAAACAACGAACATGAATTATATCAACCTATAAGCGCCACTTTACATGGCGTACTTAAATCCATATTCTCCAGACTGTCACCACAAGCAAAAACACTATTATCAGTTTGTATATTAATTCCAAACTTTGAAACGCTCGATTTAACGATATTAAGAAAATCACTACCCAATGAGCCAATCCAAGAACAGTTAACTGAATTATTAAAGTCTGGCATCGTTGTGGCATCCTGCAAAACGGAGACAATCTCTATAAATAGGGTCTTAAAAATTGTCTTTTATCAACTATTTTGTGAAACATCGCAACAAAGCCATCTCCCTATTGCGAAAACCTTTGCAGACAGGTATTTACAAATTAAACACGCTGAATCAGCGCAAGGTACTTTGATGACCCAACAAGGTTTTCACGTATCTTCGAGCGAAAAGAGACATAATCATGCGTATGCGATAACCTCAGAATCATGCGCTCAACCGGAAAATTTGAATAAATAATGCTGATTGAGGTATTTTTAATTAACATGCGCACTCATTGCACTTAGAGAAACTGGCATTAATAGGGGGAACGGAAAATGAAATCGACTGTTTCATATCATGAAATTGAAGTCCAGAGTTTATATGAAAAAAATTCTGCGGAAGCTAATAAACGGTTGATAGAGGTCGTTGCTGAAATCAAAGAATACCAAAAATCATTCAGCCATTCTAACAAGACTTGCTACTTAGAAATTAACATTCATTTACAATATATACTTAATATACTGAATACCACAAAAAGCTCTTTTAGTGATCAAATCGACTTTATTACCTTGCGTAATCAACTTGAGCAGGCCAACAGGTTTATTGCAACGATTGGAGAGATAGATGGTCTTTCTTCTGATATTCATGAAGAACTAACAAGGACTCTTAGTGAAAAAATTCATCATTGTTTAATTCCAGTCGATGAGCAGATTACTTTCGGAAGTTTAAGATTTGAGGAATACCAGAAAAAAACTGACCAATTTATGCACCAATTTGTGCTATTCATGAGTGACGACTTAGCCAACGGAGCATTAAGGACTATATTATCTAAGATAAAAAAACATTTAGAGAAAAATGACATAAGAATTTCATGTTATTTAAGCTATGCTTGGCCAAGTCCACGATTCAGATTACAAGAATCAAATATTCAAGCTTTTTTATCTCAAGTGCATCAACACCTAAGAAGCGCGGGTATTCATTCCGTAATTGATATATTAGATAACGAAAATCAACTCATAACCGATTTCACAAATGAGGCTGATAAATGTCAATTTGTCTTGCTGACTGGTACACCTTCTTTACGTGATAAATTATCAGATCCCTATTGGAGAATAGATAAACTTTCACAACACCAAGTTCTTCAGCAAGTAATTCCTTTTCGCTTGATTGGCACACCCTTGGATACATTTTCAGCGTATCAACAAGAATTTACCGTAGCAGGGGACTGGAGAGATGACAGTTACATCTTTCAACTCAAACGTATCCTATCACAATTACTTTCTGCTGCCATTAGTATGGAGGAATATGAGGAATGCTGGGAATCTGAATCAGAACATCTAAAGAGATACTCTATCAACCCAAGTACCCTTGGATCACCGGATAAAAGTAGGATAGCTCTCTACTTTGCCGAACAACAAAGTCAATTGGAGCAATTAACATCTTACAAACATGTCAAGACGCAACGATCAAACGAGATTTTGTACCTCAAGTTAAGTAATCAATCTGAAAGTTCACCCGTTTCTCAAAATGAAAGCTTTAATGGTAGCTTTCAATTACCACTTCCATTTGAAGATTTTACTGGTCGAGAAGCTGAGTTAAATAAACTATCTAAATTCGAAAATCAAAGCATGGTAGTTATCAGCCAAGGAAAAAATATCAGTGGCAGTGGTGGCGTGGGAAAAACAGTATTAGCTTCTATGTTTGCAAATCGTCAACGAGCAATTAATCAAATTACATCTCAATCTGGTTATAGTAGTGTCATATGGTTCCACGCCGGGACCGATGATTTTCATAATTCAACAGGTTTGTTAGCTATTCAATTTTCAACACTTGCCAAACAACTTAGAATTGATACTGAGATCTTTACAGGTGATGATCTATACCAACAGGTATACAAGAAGCTCGCTCAAAGGGACGGAAAGTGTTTAGTAGTGTTTGATAATGTTCTTAAAATAAAACCCATTACACCATTTTTGCCAAATGACAAAGCTTTTCATATATTAATCACTACAAGAAACTCAAATCAAAATGATTGGCCTACGGAATTTGATCCCGTGATATTATCTGTATTTACACTAGAAGATGCTGTCGCTTATGCACGAAAATTTTTAAAAAGAAACGGGTCTTTGTTTGATGAGGACGATAATATCGTTAACTTAGTCGAGATATTAGGGCGCTTTCCATTGGCATTGACACAAGCTCTGTCGTACATATGTGAAAATGCGCTAAGCATAAAAGATTTTATTTGTGAATTCGACGTTAAAAAGCAAAGCTTACTGGATATACCTTCAATAAATGATCCTTATGTTAAAGAAAAAAGCGCCCACTCTGATTTTACATCACATCAAGTAACTGTATGGACCACTGTGCAGTTAGCATTGTCTAAACTGAAAGGTGATACTTGCAAACAAGTATTCCACGCTTGTGCTTATCTCGCTTCTGAAGTTCCTATTGATGTGATGATGCTATACTGTTTTACACAAGATCCATTCTCTGGCGACAAAGCAATAAGAGAATTAAGACGTTATGGCCTTCTTAAAAACGCGTCCATCGAAAACCATATCGAGGTCCATAATTTAATCAGAGAGATCTTAAGAGCATCTGACAGTATCGATCAATCTGTTGATTATTTAAAAGCCATAAGAATAGTTATCATGCATCATTTTTTCTATACTGAGAATCCACTGCGTAATGAGACAAGAAAAAAAAGGCTTCTTCCTCATCTTCAAGAATGTATTCGTTTGTTTGAGAAATATGGCAAGGATCAAAATGATATCAAAATTCATTTCTTAGTACCTTTAAAAGTGATGTTAGCTTCAACTTACAGTCTACTAGGAGAAAGCCTAAAGGAACTCAGCCTGTATGAAAGCATCCTCCCTATAATAAACTCGGATGACACACTACTACCTGTAAAAGCCGAAATTCTACATAATATGTCCTTGAGTTGCATGAATGTCGATGATTATGACAGAGCAACAGAATTATTAAATACCGCATATCAACTATTCAAGAATCAATCCGATACCCCCCCATCTAGTATTTGTACCGTATTATGTACACTAGGATCGCTCAATAGAGTAGGCGGTCAACTAGAGGCAGCAAAACACTTTCTAGAAGAAGCACTAAGAATGGCCGAAATACTCTACGGAGATGATAATATTCAAATTGTTAACATACTCAATAATTTAGGAAATGTTTATTGTCAGCAAAATGACTTACTAACAGGAATACGTTTTCTAGAACGCGCTCTAGCAATTAAAAAAGCTACTTATGGCGAAGAGCATCCATTGGTTGCAAGTACACTTAATGGGCTCGGCGGTGCTTTTCTCAAACTAGGCAAGCTGAAATTAGCTAAATCTTTAATAGAGGAATCCTATAGAATCAATCTCAAATTTTATGGCAAAGCTCACTTATCTGTTATATATAATGAGCTTAATTTGTCCTCTCTGGCTATAGAGGATGGAGACTCTCTTTCTGCAAAAAAATATATCAATAGTGCGATAGAATCTAGTAAATCCCTGCTGACCATTGACAGCCCAAAACGTCTAGAGCTATTACACAAATTAGGTGAAACACTTTCAGATCTCGGTGAATATAACGACGCTGAAAAACAATTGTTGTTAGCTCTCGAGCTTGTAGAAAAAAAATATGGGCCGCATCATATTAAAGTTACGGAAGCATTATTCCTTCTTGCTAATGTCAGCGAAGATATCGGTGAATTTGAAAAAGCAAAAGAAAGATATGAAAGGGTTTTGGGAATACAAAAATTAGCCTTTGGTGAGAGTAATACAACTGTGATCAAAACGGCTATCCGCCTTGCCGACACTTATAACTCTCTTGGAGACATTGAACGTGCCAAAAAATTGCTTATTAATACCTACAAAACTATAGAGGCTTCCAAAGCAGAAAATCAGCACAATATTACTGAAATTAATTTTGCTCTAGCGAATAACTATTTGAGTTTAGCTGAACCTGGTAAGGCGCTAGATATTCTGGAGAAACTACTGAAAAGTGAAGAAAAAAAAATATGGCGAAAGTCCTGGAAAGTTTGAAGCCATTTTTACAAATATAGGGTGCTGTCATCTTGATCTAGGCAATTATGATCTAGCAAAGCGTTTTCATCAAAAAGCCTTAGATATTCTTGAAAAAAAATTTGGGAAATTTCATGTAAATGTTGCTTACCAACTGAGTAACTGTGGGAACGCACATTTTTCATCTGGAGAGACAAAAAAGGCCTTTGAATTGCATTCACGTGCATTAAAGATCTTAGAACATGCATATGGGAAGGATAGTTTTCAGATCGCATCTACATTGCATAACATTGCAAGTTGTTATAATACTTTAGGTCATTCTAACGAAGCCAGGGAGATACTCGAGCGAGCCCTAAAACTTCTCATAAAAGCCCACGGCGAAAATCATCCCCAAGTTGCAAAAACGTTAAATAGCTTAGCTGCAACATGTTTTTATTTAAAACTTCCTGAGTTACAAATTAAATATCTCAGAGATGCCTTGGTAATATTAAAGAGGGTTTATGGTACTGAGCATGTTGAATATGCACTTGTGGAAACAAATTTAGGTGCCGCACTACTGCATCAACCGCATATCGCAAAAGATCATTTGACCCATGCTCTTCAAATATACGAGAAAGAGTACGGCAGTAATTCTGCTAAAGTGGGTGATGTGCTTTCCAATTTAGGTAATGCATATAAAAATCTTGAAGAATTTGATCGTGCTCTTGGGGTATTTAATAGAGCCATGCCAATTTTAGTGAAACATTATGGACCCCAAAGTCGTCAAGTTGGTATGGTTATTTACAGTATTGGTACTGTTCATAGTTGTCAAGGGGACTTAGACAAAGCACTAGAATGTTATCTACAAACACTCAACATCGAAGAGGCTGCCTACGGACCTGGGCATATTGAGATAGCAACTACCTTGCGCAGCATTGGCAATATTCACTTACGTAAAAAAAATTATTCACAAGCCGAAGTCTATTATCAAAAAAATCTTAAAATTATCGAATCATTTTTTCCTCAGGGTCATCCTGAAATATCTTCTGCTAAATTCATGCTCGCCTATGTTTACAAAGGGTTGAATAATTTAAAAAGAGCGTGTGATATTCTTCTCGATTGTATAAAATCGTTCAACACAACTTTGGGACCAAGACATCCCAAAACTATGGAAGCCACTGAGATGCTAGCTAATATTCAAGCTAAACTTTCCTCAACCCCAGCACTTTCAAATGAAGAGCCTACACAGTCTCAAGATATGGGGCAGGTAATTCGAAGAATAACAGTATTAGGTACATTAAAAGAGCTGGAAGATGTACTAGTATTACATCATTCAGATATCGATAAACAAGACTCAAATAAAACAAAAGGGTATACGGCACTACATTTGGCTGTTATAAAAAATCGAGCACCGCAAGTCGAGTGTTTACTTTCTCACCACGCTAAATTTGATATTATTGATATTGAAAAGTGCACCGCAATGGACTATTTGCTTCGAAGTGGTAATGTTGAATTGATTGAGATTTTTAAAAAGGCTGTGTGTCTTCGCTATTCAGAAAATATTCTAGATGAAACTCAACTTCCAAAGATAGCAAGATTGTGCGCGAATAGTTGCGATAAAGAAAGTTTGAAGCTATTAATTTTTCTCAAAACTGATATAGATCAACCAGGACCGTCGACCGGTCAAACTGCATTGCATCGCGCTGTAGTCAAAGGTTACACTGATTGTGTCAGATTATTGCTGGGTGCCGGAGCTCAACCACATACACTCGATAAAAATGGTAAGCGGCCTGCAGACCTTACAAATGATCCTACTATTCTGGAGCTATTAAGTGTTAATCCAATACTCATAATTTGAGGCGAATTTTGCAAATACATCAACATATTCGAAAATATGATGTGATATTGAAAATGAGTTTTTTGTCGAATAGATTAACCTGGGTATACGGTTTTTTCATCTCAAGTCCAGTAACAAATGTATCGGCAAAAAACCTCTTTATTTTAGTCCAGTTTTACCATGGGCAATATTCATGTCATCAGCTTCTTGTTCAATTTCAGTCCAGAGTTGCAAAAATTCAGGTGTTGGTCTGCCCTGAAATAAGATATCACCCAGAATAATCATAAATCCTTGAATAAAACCTAACTCTGGCCAATCTCTATTTTCAATACAGGCACCAAATAGTGGTTGTTCATGTTCCATACCACAAAGACGTATAGGGATAACACGATGCAGGTCTTTTGAGAGCTCTTGATTTTTCTTATTAATTGCATGAATAAATTGCGCTCCCGCAATGTCCCATTCATTACTTTCATGTTGCTGTTTTAATAATGGTGTTTGAAATATCAACACAAAGTCCGATTCTCTCGCAAGATTATAAAATTTAACCTTGGAAGTTCCAGCTGCAGCATGCGTTTTTTTAGTAATTACCTTTATACCGGCGATAGTCAACAGTACTACCACACGGTCAATGAATGGTGCAACCCACAGCTCATCTACATTATGACTCGATTGCATTGGTCGGATTATATATACCTCAGGTTTACCTTGAGATAATTGAGCAACCTTAGACAACACAGTCGATAGTTTAATATCCTCAGATTTTTCAGAATAATATTCACAGACTTTTTTTAATTTTTGTACCTTATCGTAATCACTCACCAATTCAGTTTCGTGCATTTTCAGTTTGGGTAATTGTGCATCAAGATCAACCATAAATTTTTCACCAAATGCAGAAAGAATCCCTTGTCGATTGCGATCATTTTCACACGCCACAAACTCTAGGTCACGTATAAAACGCCGATATTTTCTCTGAACACCTTCTAATTCAAAAAAATTATTATCTTGACACAAATTAACCATTCTAGAAAAAATTTGATGCATAGTGTGCAAATTCAATGCTACCCCACAATCCATATGATCTAACTGTGAAACGATTTTTTTTGATTCACCCAACAAGGCTTCTAATTTTTCAGCTAATTGCTTTTTAATGTCTGATTGGATTGAGGTCAGATTTTTATTTTCTAATTGTCTAACCGTAAAAAAACCTGATGAGCGAGGTGATTGTATACGGGTCACGGGGTGGCTTCGTAGAGATTCAATGTAATTACGATAGAAGCGATCTTGATCAACAACGGTTGACAAGACCAGCACATTACCAGGCGACTTGTCTGTATTATCTAATTCAACACGCCCTTTTTGCCCGTCTTTTTCGCCTCTACATGAAACATTCAAACATTCATATGTGAAATTTTCTGGATCTATAAGTGCCATCGTAGTAAACAAATCGTAAACACATTGCTGTGGATTATAATATCCAAAACGTTTTTTTAATGGTTCCGGAACATCGTCTAGCAAATCAGCAATTACACTTGATATCTCATTGCCAATTTTTTTCAACTCAGTTGTCTGAGCTTTGGAATAGCGTGCATATCCATGGGTAATTTCTAGGCTAGCCAATATAATTGGAATATCCTTTTCTTTGCAAATTCGAAAAATAGTGTCTGTAGCTACTGGGTCGCTACAAAAGTTAAATTCTCCGTAGTTAGTTTCCTCACCTACTTTAGGCGCATTCGCCTGTGTTATATCAAACACCCCACCCATCATCGATATCCCACCTATTTTGTGCAGGTGATTTGATTGTCTCAAACTCATA
This sequence comes from Pseudomonadota bacterium, assembly GCA_029777855.1. Lineage (GTDB taxonomy): Bacteria > Pseudomonadota > Gammaproteobacteria > JAIEPX01 > JAIEPX01 > JAIEPX01. Next base: position 1,105 of record JAKORL010000179.1, on the reverse strand, counting down.
AGTATCTTACAGAGATCAGTTAATCCAGCCGTTGAAATTATTGTAACAGGGCTGGGGGAATTCATAATTTGGATGATTAGTTCACTTTCAATTTTTGAATGATCTAATGCAGTCTGGGCTGAGGTTGGTAAATGTACTTTCTCACTAGGCCCAAGCCCCCGCTTTCCGTAAATTGCTTTCTCCGTGGGGAAATGAGCATTTGGTGTAAGAGGTGCATCACTCCCTGTATAAACGGGAATTTTTTTATTTGCCAATTGTAGCATTCCCAATACATTGCGTACTGAGTCTGATAATTGCACATTAGCAGCGCAGGCAACTATCCCGAGAATATGATTAAATTTACCTGGGGACAGCGCTTGTCCTAACATTACAATGTCATCAACACCGGGATCACAGAGTATAACCACAGGCGCTTCACGAAGTTTATTAGACAATGTTGTAAGGGTTTGATTCATTAATCCCTTACTTGTAGAAGTGCCCACTGCTAAAGCTGGAGACAGTAAAGCATTGACGTCTGATTCTTTCATTCCTTCACGAAATTGACGTTTTTGATCGGATGTTAATTGTATTGATTTTTCCACCTCACGTTCAAATTCCGACCAAATTACATTGATCATTTTAATTTCTGCTTCCTTGAATTTATAAATATCATTAATCCATTTCTTCAAGTGGTTATAATAGCCATCCAAGCTGCCAATCATCGGTTTTACTGTAGTACGATAATCAAAATCCTTATATGGAAAGCTTTTTTCAAATGAACCACTGTATAATAGTGGCAATATAAAATTCTTTTCAGAAATAAATTTGCTTTCATCCCACGGATCTTCGTTTCGATGGGATCTTACTTTGTTAAAACGTTCAACGATTAGACTATACTCCCGGGATTTTGGGCTAAATGTCCGGTGTATTCCTTTACGCATACTCTTTGTGCCAACATGGATAACACGATCCGCCCTAGCAATTTGTTTGGCCAACTTCCACAAATTATTGCCATTTTCATTATTTCGAATATCTAATATTACCTCTGGAATCCCTGTGGCTTCGATATGTTGCTTGAAAATGACCAAAAATTTTTGCAAATGCTGTTCTTCTTCGAACCATTGGT